>VBKO01000178.1 GCA_005888115.1 Deltaproteobacteria bacterium | reverse complement strand
GCGGACCGCATGACCGGCGGCGGGCTGCAGGGCACGCTCGACGTGCTCAAGGGACTGCATGCGCTGAGCCGGGTGCGGCCGCTCCCGCAGAAGGAGCGCGAGCTGTACGACAGCGCGCGGCACCTCCTGGTCGGCGAGATCGCCGCCGCGATGAACCTTCCCCTCCACGTGGCCGAGGACAACCTGGACTACGCGCTGTGGCCTCCTCCGGGCATGAAGCGCAAGGGCAGGCCGCTGCAGCCTGCGGCGCTCGTCCCGGCCGCCTCGAGCGTCGGCGCGGCGCGGCCAGCCGCGCGCGCAGGCGACGACGAGATGGAGGACGAGATGGACTTCGGCGACGTGGTCGACGTGGAAGGCGGCGGCGAGCCGAAGGTCGCCAAGGTGGCCGACGCGGAGGAGTCCGACATCGCCGATCCCGACGAGACGAAGGACCTGGTTCGGCAGCGGGCGATGCGCGTCACCGCCGAGGAGGAGGAGCCGGAGGCGCTCGACGAGCTGGCCGCGGACGCGCTCGAAGCCACTCACGAGGACGTCGCGGCGCAGCCGAGCGCGAAGCTGCACGCGCCCCCCGGCACGACCAGGCCGCAGGCGAAGCGGGGAGCCGCGCCTCCGCCCCCGCCGAGAGCGGCGCCGCCCGCGGGCGCGGAGCCGAAGCGCACCGAGGCGGCTCCGCCAGGCGGCGACGGCATCGCGCGCTCCGTCGCCGCCAAGGTGCTGGAGGTCGCGGCGAAGGTGCTCGCGCAGCCCAAGCCGCCAAGGAAGGCGCCGGCCAGGCCCGCCCCCGCCAAAGCCAAGGCAGCCCCGGCCAGGAAGGTGGCGAAGCCCGCGGCGAAGCCGAAGCCCGCGGCGAAGCCGAAGCCCGCGGCGAAGAAGGCGGCCGCCAAGAAGCCCGCGAAGAAACCCGCGGCGAAGAAACCGGCCAGAAAGGGGAAGCGATGATCCGGCTGGTCACGCTGGGGGAGTTCCCGTCGGAAGTCCTGGGGCACGTCGCGCGCCGGCTCCACGCCGCCTACGGCATGGGTTGCGAGATCGAGGGACAGGCCGAGCTTCCCGAAGCGGCCCTCGCCGACGACCAGGAGACCTACGAGGCGCCCAAGCTGCTGGAGGAGATCGACGACGACACGCAGCTGTACGCGGACGACAAGATCGTCTACCTGACCAGCGCGCCGCTCACCGCGCCCGAAGGGCCGATGGGCAAGGGCCCCATGACCGGGTTCCCGCAGTTCGGCGGCGGACGCGCGGTCGTCACCAGCCACGGGCTGGGGGGCAAGGGCGAGCTGCCGCTCGACGTGGGGCTCGCCAAGCGCGCGGCGCACCACGTCGGCCACCTCTGGGACCTGCACCACTGCTTCGACCCGCGCTGCGCCATGCACCCCGAGTGGTCGCCGGGGTTCACGCAGTATCCCGAGGTCGCGCTCTGCCTCTACGACCGGGAGAAGAGCGAGCGGAAGATCAAGCTCGGGCAGTCGTAGTGGAGGACGCCGCCGCGCCGGCCCGGCGCCGGAGCGACCGCGCGCGCGCCGTCCCCCTCCTGGCCATCGCGGCGCTGGGCGTCTGCGCGCTCGCCTTCGATCTCACCTTGCCGCTCCGTCTGCCCGGCGACGCCGACCATGCGGAGGCGGCCGCCGCGCTACGCGTGCGCGCGGGGCCGCGCGATGCCGTCCAGCTCTGGCCCCCCTGGGCCGAGCGCGCGCGGATGTTCATCCGGACCCTTCCCGTGCGCACGGAAGAGGACCTGCGCGCGGCGGACTATCCGGGCGTCGAGCGCCTGTGGCTCCTGGCGATGCCACGCGCACCGTTCGCGCGCCTTTCGCGGGCGCGCGCTGGGCTGCGGGAGCGTGGCGCGATCGCGGGCGAGGAGATGCGCTTCGGCGGCCTCTCGCTCCAGCCCTGGGACCTGCGCGGGCCGCGCGTGCTCTCCTTCCTCACCGATCCGCGCGAGGAGCACGAGATCGATTACGTGCCGCGCCAGTGCATGCAGGTGCGCATCGGGCCGCCCCCCGATCCGGGGACCCTGGAGGCACGGGGGCTGGGCGGCGTCCTGCACGTTCGCGCCGGCATCGTCGGCGAGCGCGCCTATCAGGTCGCGCGCGGGCCGGTGCGCGTCGAGGTGCAAGTCGACGGCGCGCCGCTCGCCACGCTGACCGTCCCGCCCACGGTGCCGCCGGAGCCAGGCTGGCGGCGCATCGAGGTCGCTGCGCCGTCCGGCGAGCACGCGTTCGCCTTCCGGGTCAGCGCGCGCGATGCGGATCGGCCTTTCTGCCTGGCGGCGTGGACGACCGCTCCATGACCCGCCGCCTGCCGCTCGCGCTCGCCGCGCTGACCTTCGCCGCGCTCTTCGCGACCCAGTCCGGAGTCGGGTTCGTGCGCGACGAGGGCTATTACTTCGAGGCCGCCCGGAGCTACGAGCAGTGGGTGCTCTTGCTCCTGCGCGCGCCCGCCGCCGCGCTGCGCGACACCGGGAGGTACTGGAGCCTCAACTTCGAGCATCCCGGCCTGGCCAAGCTGCTCTTCGCGCTGTCGCACCTCGTCTTCACCACCTGGCTGGGGTGGCTGCCGGACGCGCTGGCCTTCCGCCTGCCGGCGTTCGCCTTCGGCGCTTTGCTCACGTACTGGCTCGCCATGCTCGCAGCGCAGCGCTCGCGCCCGGCGGCCGTCTTCGCTCCGGCGCTGTTCTGGGGCGCGGAGCGGACGTTCTTCCATGGGCATCTTGCCTGCTTCGACGTGCCGATCTGCGCCTTGACGGCGGGAGTCGGCGTGGCCTGGGCCCGCGCAATCGGGATACTCGAGTCGTCACCCTCGACCGTCACCCCACCCTCGACCTTACCCTCGACCCCGACCCCGCCCCGCCGCAGCCTCTTCTTCGGCTTCCTCTTCGGCTGCGCCCTGGCCGTCAAGCACAACGCCTGGCTCCTGCCGGCCGTGTTGCTCGTGCACGCGCTGCTTCTCCCCGCCGAGCTCCGCCGGCGCGCCCTGCGGACCTTGCCGTGGCTTCTCCTCGGGCCGATCGTCCTCTTCGCAGCCTGGCCGCTCTTGTGGCACGACCCGGTGCGGCACCTATCCGATTGGGTCTCGTTCCACGCTCATCACGTCCACTACGCCTGGTACTACTTCGGCCGCGAGCTGCGCGGCCCGCCCTTCCCCATCTTCTACCCGCTGGTGCTGCTCGCCCTCGTCCTCCCGCTGCCACAAGTTACTCTCTTCGCCGCCGCGGGCGCGAAGCTCCTGTGGGACTTCGCCCACCGCGCGCTCTCGCCGCTGCGGCTGCTGGAGCTGGGATTGGCCGGCGCGGCCATCCTGCCTTTCATGCTGCGCACCACGCCCATCTTCGGCGGGATCAAGCACTGGCTCGCGTTCGTGGCGCTGCTCGCGCCGGAGGCGGCCCACCTCCTCGCCGGCGCCGCCGGCCTGGCGTCGCAGGCGGGGCTGCCCCGCGCGCGAGCGCTCGGCATCGCCGCCGCGGCCGCGCTGCTCCCCGGGTTGTGGCAGATCGCGCACGTCCATCCCTACGGGACGAGCGCCTACGGCGAGCTGGCAGGCGGGGTTCCCGGCGCCGCGAGCCTGGGAATGCAGCGGCAGTACTGGTCCAACAACGTGACCGCGGTGCTTCCCTGGCTGAACGCGCATGCTCCGCGCGGCGCCCGGGTCTTCTTCCACGAGGTGAATCCCGAGAGCTATCGCGCGTACCAGCAAGCGGGCATGCTCCGCGCCGACATCCAGTACGCTTCCGGTCCCTGGGACGCGCAGTACGCCGCCCTGCAGTGGCACCGGGAGTTCCGCGACCGCGAGCCCGAGACCTGGAACGCGTTCGGGACCCGGACGCCGGCGACCGGCTTCTATCTGGACGAGACGCCCCAGGTGGTCGTCTATGCTCGGCCGGGCCTGCCGGGAGCGCCGTGATGGGACGCTGGGACCACCTCGTCGATCGCAAGCCGCAAGAGCTCAAGGACTACGTGCTCGACGAGGTCGCCGATCGGATCGCCGCCGAGCTGCGCGTCTGGCCGCCGGCGCTCGACGAGTGGCTCGACGATTCCGCCCGGCGCCGCTTCCGCTCCGCCATCGAGCGGCCCTCCGCGCCGGGGCTTCCGACCCTCCGGGTCGCTTGCGAGATGGCCCGGCGCGAGCTGCTGCGCGACTACGACTCGATCGACCGCTTCTGGCGCAGCGGCGCCCATCGCGAGCTGCTCCCCGACGAGGTCGAAGAGACCACCGCGCACTTCGTCACGCAGTACCTGGTGGACGCCGCGCTGGCCTTCCAGGAGCTGGCGCAGGGCAAGTTCGCGCGCCGCGAGCTGCTCGGCCTGCTCGAGAAGGTCGAAGACAGGTTGTTGCATGGGAACCGCTTCCGCCTGTAAACCGACAGGCCCGTGCCAAAGATCACGTTCGAGATGGAGTCGGTGACGGTCGACGTCCCGCAAGGATCGACCGTCCACCACGCGGCCTCGCAGGCGGGCATCGTCTTGCAGCGCGGCTTCGCGGCGATCCATCCGTGCGACGGGAAGGGACGTTGCTCGGGAATGGCTTGCGCCATCTTCCTGCGCACCAGGGACCCCTCCGCGGTGAGCCCACCCACCTGGAAGGAGAAGCTGCTCCACCGCCGCATGGTGAAGGGCGGAAAGCGGCTCGCTTGCCAGTGCGTCCCGCTCCGTGACCTGACCGTGGTCACGATGCCCTGAACGGAGCGGGCCCGCTTTTAGCGCGAAGGCTTGCCGGCGGTCTTCCGTTTCGGGTTCTTGCACTGCGCTTCCTGCTCGCGAGCCACCTTGGCCGCCGGCGCGGACTTGTACGCCTGCTGGACCTCGTC
>VBKO01000571.1 GCA_005888115.1 Deltaproteobacteria bacterium | reverse complement strand
TCGAAGCCAACCCGATGCTCGCGGAGGCGATCACGGCGCGCATCGGCGAGGGCTGGACCGTCAATCTGGACGAGCTGCGCAAGCTGGAGCCGCTCGCCGACGACGAGGGCTTCCGCGCCGCCTTCCGGGACATCAAGCAGCGCAACAAGGAGCAGCTCGCTGCCTACATCGAGCGCGAGCACGGCCTGCCCATCGACCGCGCCTCGATCTTCGACGTGCAGGTGAAGCGGATCCACGAGTACAAGCGCCAGCTGCTCAACCTGCTGCACATCGTCGCGCCGGCGTATGCCGTGGCCAAGCTGAGCATCAAGCTGATCAACTCGGTCGCGGCGGTGGTCAACGCCGACCCACAAGTAAACGGCAAGATGAAGGTGGTCTTCCTCGCCAACTACCGCGTCTCGCTCGCGGAGCGCATCTTCCCCGGCTCCGACCTCTCCGAGCAGATCTCCACCGCGGGCAAGGAGGCGTCCGGCACGGGGAACATGAAGTTCGCGCTCAACGGGGCGCTCACCATCGGCACGCTGGACGGCGCGAACATCGAGATCCGCGACGAGGTTGGCCACGAGAACTTCTTCCTCTTCGGCCTCACCGCGCACGAGGTGCAGGACATGGTCCGCCGCGGCTACCGGCCCCGCGACCATTACGAGCAGAACCCCGAGCTGCGCGCGGTGCTGGACCTCATCCACGGCGGCTTCTTCGACCCCGAGCATCCGGAGCTGTTCCGGCCGCTGGTGCAGTCGCTGCTCGACCAGGACCCGTACTTCCTGCTCGCGGATTTCGCCTCCTACGCGGAATGCCAGCAGAGGGTGGAGCAGGCGTTCGTCGACAAGGAGCGCTGGACGCGAATGGCGATCCTGAACGTCGCGCGGATGGGGAAGTTCTCCTCCGACCGCACCATCCGCGAGTACGCGGAGCAGATCTGGAAAGCGCGCGCGGTGCCGGGATGATCCGCCGGCTCCTCCGCCTGCTGCGGCCGGCGCCGAAGCGGCCGCCGCGCCAGCCGGAGGATCCGCGCGTGTCCGCCGATCCATGGCTCGCCGGGCTCTTCGCGCAGCTCGGCGACCGCTACCGCCTGGGCAGTGACGGTCCCGACGGGGCGCAGGTGCTGCGGCGCACCGCCCGGGCGCGCTTCAACCCGATGCAGGTCTGGCTGCGCCCCGCCGACCGCGTGGTGCTCGGCGACTACCAGGTGCGCGCCCACGGCGACGGCGGCACCGACCATGCCCGCACCCTCCTCGACGTGCGCGTGACGCCCGCGCTTCGCCAGCTCGGCCTCGAATCGGCCGGCGAGCTCGTCGAGGAATGGGGCGGCCACGTGCTGACCCGCCGCTACCAGGGTCGCTGCGACGATCCATCCCGCGGCGCCGCAGCGGTCCGGTACATGTGCCAGGAATCGGAACAACTGATCGACACGGCGGCGGAATGATGAAAGCGAACTCCGCGATGAGCGGGCGCCTAGCACATGCGTCACGCGTGATCCGTGAGACCGAGCTTGCGCGATCCCTGGCGAACCTCGCAGAAAGCCGTCTGCTGGACGTGAAAGGCGCGGCGGTCTTCGAGGGACTTCTCACGCTCGGCTTGCGCAGCCAGTTTCGATCCTTGGACGACCTCACTG
>VBKO01000177.1 GCA_005888115.1 Deltaproteobacteria bacterium | reverse complement strand
GCAACTTCTGCGACGGCGCAGGCGCGCGGTTCGCCTGTGGGGAGCGGAGAGCCGTCCGCTCCGGTTGCGACCTCGATGCGGCCGGCTTCGCCGGCCAACTCGCCTGGTCGCGCGAGGACCACGGCAACGGCCGCCTCGCCGGGAACGGCGCCGCTCGCGTCCTCGTCGTACGCGGGGCGGAGCCCGTCGAGCCCGCACTTCGCCACGATGCCGCGCGCGCCGAGATCGACGAGCGCTTCCGGCGCGAGCAGCG
>VBKO01000176.1 GCA_005888115.1 Deltaproteobacteria bacterium | reverse complement strand
CCATCCGCGCGCGCTCGGGAGAAGGCGGCGAGCATCCCTTCCCAGTGCGGCCGCGGGCCGGCTGTGCCCACGAAGAGGCCTGCGCGATCGAGCCGTGGATCACCAGGGCGCAGGCCGGTGGCGGCGAGAGCCTCGACACCCACTTCCAGGGCATGCAGCCCAAGACGGTCGAGGAAGCGGCGATGGCGTCCGGCGGCGGGAGCGTCCGGAATCGCCGCGCCCAACGCGCAGCGATACGCGGACGCGTCGAAGAGCGGCGATGGTCGTGCGGCGCGCTCGCCGGCGAGAAGCCGGGACGCGACCGCGTCCACCTGTCGGCCCAGCGGAGTCCGCCAGGCTGCGCCGGCGACCGCGGCGATCACGACGCGTCCTCGGGGTTGCCGAGCGCGACGGTGACGTTCTGGCCGCCGAACCCGAAGGAGTTGGAGAGCACGACTTCGACGCGGGCGCGCCGGGGCCGTTCGCCGATCACGTCGATCGGGCAGTCAGGGTCGCGTTCGCGGTGATGCGCCGTGCCGGCGAGGAGCCCGCGCTCGAAGGCGAGCAAGCACGCGGCCAACTCGATCGCTCCGGATGCAGACATGAGGTGGCCCAGGGCGCCTTTGATCGAGCTGACGGGCACTTCGGCGCCGCGGGCCCCGAGCGCGCCGAGGATGGCGCGCGACTCGGCGGGATCGTTGAGCGGCGTTCCCGTGCCGTGCGCATTGACGTACCCGACCCGCTCCGCAGTGACGCCCGCACGTCGCAATGCACGCTCCATCGCGCGGCGGGCGGCGGCACCGTCGGGCCGAGGCGCCGTAGCGCGATACCCGTCCTGCGTGCTTCCCCAGCCCAGGATGTGCGCCCGGACCTGCGCGCCCCGTGAGCGGGCCTGCGACTCGTCCTCGACTACGAAGGCGGCCCCGCCTTCGCCGATGGCCAACCCGTCGCGGCGGCGATCGAAGGGTCGGCAGGCGTCTGGCTCGTTGCGCGGAGAGGGCGCGCCGATTCGCGCGAGCCCGCCGATGCCCAGCGGATTCACCATCGAGTCCGCTCCTCCGCAGAGCACGAGGTCCGCTTCGCCCCGTTCGATCATCATGGCCGCATGCGCCACGGCCAGCGCCCCTGCCGCGCAGGCGCTGGAGTGAATCACGAGTGGCCCCCGGAGACGCAAGAGGCGCGCCACGATCCGTGGCCCGAGGTCGACCGGTGACCGGAAGCGCACCGCGGGCAGTGGAGCATCCGGCTCCCGCGACCAATCCACGGAACGGCCGGTCCAGAGTGGTGCAAGGTCCTCGAAGAACGCCTGCTCGAGGCCGGCCGCGAAGGAGAGGCGCGACTTCGGCCCGGTCACGGGCGAGCCGGCGGTCCGCCACGCCTCCGCGGCGGCGAGGAGCGCGAACGCGACCTTGCGATCGCGCAGCGCGCCGGTCACAGCCGCTTCTTCGGCGATCGCCTCGGCGCCGGGAACCGGGGCCAGCTCACGCGCCAGCCACTCCGCATCGATGGCCGCGACGGGGACCTCTCCCGCGACGCGGACCGGGAACGTGCTCGCGTCGAAGGACCGGATCCCGCGAACGGCAGCGCGCCCCTCCGCCAGGCCGTCGAACAGCGCCGGCAGGCCCACGCCGAAGGCCGAGACAGCTCCTGCGCCGGTGATCACGGCACGCCTCACGGCGACTCCTTGCGGAATACGGCGGCGGTCAGATCGCCGTCAACGTCCAAGGTGAGGACCACTGCCCGCTCTCCGGGTCGCAGCAGATCCAGCGCGGCGACCCACGCCAGCGCCGGCGTCGCAGCCAGCGAGTCGCCGAGCCGAAGCGAGACGTCTACGATCGCCGCGCCGGCGTACCGGGTGACGGCCACGTCGCCAAGCCATGCGCGCGCCGGAGCTCCCCAAGGCGCGATGACGACCAGATCGGCTCGCTGCGGCAACAACTCCAAGTCGCGGGAGACAGGAGTCGTGCCTGCTTGGGCGCCGGCGATCGCTGTGCACGACTCGAGCAGTCCAAGTGCTCGAGACGACGTCCCCCGCGCCAGCGCAAGCACCGCGGCTCCCTCTCCCGGCACCAGCCCCTGCGCGGAGAATCCCTCGCGCCGCAGCTCGGCCCAGGTGACCGGGTGCAATGCCGTGTCGGCCCCGCCCGCAATCGCGCGGTCGCAGTCTCCTTCGCGCAACGCGTGAAGGGCTTCGGCGAGAGCGACGGCGGTGCCGCTCCCACGCGAGAAGAACGCGGCGTTCGGCCCTCCCAACCCTTCGAGGATCGCGCCGTGACAGAGGGAGAAGTTGTTCAAGGTCTGGAACGTGAAAAGCGGATTGCAGGCCATGAGCCCCTGGTCGCCGAGCCGATGCAGTGACAGACCGCCATCGACGAAGCTCGCAGAGACGATCGCGGGAACGTCCTCCATTGCGATCCCGGAGGCGCCGACGCCCATCCACGCGCCGATCTCCTCGCGCCGCTCTGCGAAGCCGGCGTCGACAAGAGCCTCGCGCATGGCGATGGCAGCGAGGCGCGCGGCCCGCGACATGAGCTTGCGCGCCCGCGCGTTGCCCGCATCGAGGGCCGCCGGAATCTCCGAAACCTCCGACGCGAACGTGCCCGGATGTGACTCGCGCAGGAGGACGGATTCGCGTGGCTGGAGGTGTCCCGCGGCCACCGCCTCGCCCAGCCCGCGCCAGCCGATCCCGAATGCGCTGACGGCACCCGCCCCGACGATGGCTACCGGAGCGCTCATCATTCTCTCGTGACCACGAGGGTGCAGTTCGCGCCGCCAAACGCGAACGAGTTGACCATCGCCGAATCGACCCGCCGCGACAGCGCCCGTCCGACGACGTGAGGGAGCGCGCAGTCCCGGTCAGGCTCGGCGAGCCCTGCGGTGGGGAGCACGGTTCCCGTCACGACCGCTTCGACTGCAGCGATGAAGCCGAGGGCTCCTGCGGCCGCGATGGTGTGGCCAAGCGCCCCTTTGATCGACGAGACGTGGGAGGACGGCAGCGATTCCCCGAGCGCCTCGCGGATGGCGCGCGCCTCGATCGCGTCATTCAGCGGCGTCGAGGTGCCGTGCGCCTGGACCACGTCGACCGACTCGAGGCCCGCCTCGGCGAGTGCGAGGCGCATCGCCCGCAGGCTCCCACTCCCATCCGGCGCCGGCGCCGTGAGGCTCCACGCGTCGAGCGTGCGCCCGATGCCGGCGACGCGCGCGACGCCCCTCTTACAGGAGAGCACGACCATCCCCGCCCCTTCCCCGAGCACGAATCCGTCCCGCCGCCGGTCGAAGGGCCGCGACATGCCGCTGGCGCTGAGCGCGCCGAGCAGGCCGAAACCGGCCAGCATCAGCGGGTCCACGTCGGCGCCCACGCCGCCCGCCAGAGCCACTTCGCACTCGCCCTGACGCACGGCACGCGAGGCTTCGACGATCGCGGCAGCCCCCGAGGCGCAGGCAAGCGAGACGGTCGCGACCGACCCTCGGGCGCCGAACTCGCGCGCGAGGCGCGCCGCGACCACCGCCGGGGAAACGAGTCGCGAATCGAGATCGCGCGCCCGCGATTCGGCCTCGCGCGAGAACCGCCCGTGGTCGAGGGCGGGTCCAGGGCCTCCGGCGCGCGCGAGCGCGGCCAGCGTGGAAAACGGCAGCCGGCCCGACTCGGCGCCAATGAACACGCCCACCTGCAGCGGATCGGGTGGCTGTCGATCCAGCCCCGCCGCCGCCCAGGCTTCTCGCGCTGCATCGAGCGCCAGGGCGGTGCGGCGATCCGTTTCCGAAAAATCCCGGTCAATCTCAGCGGCGTGACGCGAGGGAAAGCCGCTCGCATCGAAGGAGGCGATGGGCGCTATCGCGCACCTGCCGGCGGCGAGCGCGTCACATGTCTCGCGCCAGGTCCTGCCGAGCGGCGTCACGGCTCCTGTTCCGTTGACCCACGCAGCGCGCACCTCACTCTCCGATCGAACCGGAAAGCCAGGTTTGCAACACCTCGCGCCGCCGCTCGATGAGGCGGGCGTTGGTGATCGGCATGAGCGCGAACGTCAGCTCCGCCTCGACGGCCAGCTTGCCGTCGACATGGGCGAGACCGCGGACCTGTCCGCCGTCCTCCCCGGCGGCAAGGCCGATCGCCTGCAGCTCGACGCGGTCGCCGGGCCGCACCATCTGCCGGAAGCGCGCCCGGTCCACCATGGTGAGAATCGCGTGCAGGTGGTCGTGGCCTCGGTCGCGCAGGGTCGCCTCGACCAGCACGCCGCCCAGTTGCGCCAGCGCCTCGAGGAGCAAGGCACCGGGCATGACCGGGTGCCCGGGAAAGTGATCGACGAAGACGTCATCCGCCAGCGACACGCACTTCACGGCGGTCGCCAGCTCCGGAGGCCGTAGCGTCACGATGCGATCCAGCAGCAGATAGCGCATGCGCCCTCTCCGGCCGGGGACTATAGGCGATTGACGCTTATGGGTGCGAAGCAGAAGATGCCCATCTTCGATTCCTGACGCGGGGAGCGCGAGCGCGATGGACTGCACCGGATGCGGGGAGCCGCAGGTCCGACCGGACAAGCCGCACACGTTCTTCGCCCACGAGTATGTTGAGTGCCCCCGCTGCAGCGAGCGGGGCGAAGCCCGCATCGTCCTGCGAAATGGGCAGGTCTGGGAGCTGTTGCGTTGCGGACGTTGCGGACCTGTCGGGTGGCGAGCACCTCTTCAAGCGCACCACGTCGGTCTGCCCAGGGTGCCTGCGCCTGCTCGAGGTCGACGTCGTGATCCGCGCCGGCAAGGTCTACTTCCGCAAGAGCTGTCCCTCCTGTGGCCTGTCGGAGGCGCTCGTCAGCGAGGACGCGCGCTACTACGTTCGTGCGTACTCCTTCGCCCGCGCAGGCACCGAGCCTTTGCACTACTCGCAGCAAGCGGAGCACGGCTGCCCGACCGACTGCGGCGTTTGCGACGAGCACGAGCAGCACACCTGCCTTCCGATCATCGAGGTGACCGACCACTGCAACCTCGAGTGCCCCATCTGCATCGTCAACAACCAGTACTCGACGCACATGTCGCTCGAGGACTTCCACTCGATCATCGACGGGATGGTCCGGCGCGAGGGCACCTGCGAGTCGGTTGCGCTTTCGGGCGGCGAGCCCACCAGCCATCCGCAGATCCTCGAGCTGATCCGCATCGCCGGACGTCCGGAGATTGGCCGCGTGGTGGTGATCACCAACGGGTTGCGCCTGGGACGCGACCGGGCATTCGCCGAGGCGATCAAGAAGAGCGGTGCCTACGTCGCCCTGCAGCTCGATGGGTTCACCGCGGACGCGCACGAGAAGATCCGCGGCCGCGATCTGGTGGCGGACAAGGACGCCGCGCTTGGTGCGCTGAAGGAGCTGAAGATCCCCACGCAGCTCGTCTTCGTAGCGACGCGCGGCGCGAACGAGCACCAGATCGGGAAGGCCGTCGATCTCCTCCTGGAGGAAGATCACATCCTCTCGCTCAACTTCCAGCCGGCGGCGTTCACCGGTTTTGGCGGCGGCAAGTACCCTGGCGATCCGATGGACCGGCTCACCATCCCCGGTGTCATCCAGCGTGTCGAGGAGCAGACCGGAGGCAGGCTGAAGAAGAGCGATTTCTTCCCGCTGCCCTGCTCGCACCCGCAGTGCGTCTCGCTCACGTATCTGATGCGCATGGAGGACACCTCCTATCTGCCCTTCGCGCGCTTCGTCGACTTCACGCGCTTCGGCACCCTGCTGCGCTCTTCCGCGACGCTGCCCGCGAATGCGGAGATCCACGAAGCGTTGCACGACGTCATCCACGACGTGTTCGCTCGCCAGGACGAGATCGAGCGCGGCCCGGAGGTGCTCGCCGCGCTGCGAGGGCTCTTGCTGCAGATGTTCCCCGACCGGCCGCTCACTGCCCGCGAGCAGGTGCGCATCGGAGAGGGCCGGGCCAAGTCGATCTTCCTCCATCACTACATGGATCGGCACGACTTCGATCTGGAGCGGCTGCGCAAGTGCTGCCACCACTACCCGCAGGCGGACGGGCGCGTGATGCCAGCCTGCGGCTTCAACATGTTCCATCGCGGCGCGGCGAAGGGGCCGGACACCGCGGTGGCGGAGTTCGCCCGGCGCGCGCCGAACGGGGCGGGCAGGTCGCTCCGCGTGGTGCAAGGCACGTGAGTGGCGGCCTTCTCCAGGGGCGCGTCGCGCTCGTCACGGGCGGGTCCCGAGGGCTCGGGCGCGCGATCTGCCGGGTCCTCGCGCGCGAGGGCGCGGCGATCGCCTTCAACTACGTGAAGTCGGAGAAGCAGGCCCAGGACGCGGTTCGCGAGCTGCGCGAGTCGGGAACGCGCGCATGGGCCTTTGCCGCGAGCGTGCTCGACAAGAGTGCCATCGACGCCATGGTGCGCACCGTCGAACAGGAGGCCGGCCCGATCGACGTCTTGGTGAACAACGCCGGCGTCGGCCAGGTCGTCCCTCTGGCGCTGATGGAAGAGAGCGACTGGGACAGGATGATGGACACGCACGTGAAAGGCGCTTTCCTGGTTACCCAGTCGGTGCTGCGCGGGATGATCCGGTTGAAACGCGGCCGGATCCTCAACGTGAGCTCGCTCGCAGGCGTGAAGATGTTGCAGGCGCCCGTGCATTACTGCGCCGCCAAGGCGGCCCTGAAGGGCCTCACCGAGGGGCTGGCGAAGGAAATTGGACGATACGGGATCACGGTGAACTGCATCGCACCAGGCATTCTCGAGGAGGGGGTCAGCGTGAACGTGCCGCAGGCCAACCGCGAGGAATACCTGCGCCATTGCGCGCTGCGGCGTCTGGGCACGCTGGACGAGATCGCGGAAGTGGTCGCCTTCCTGGTCTCCGATCGCAACGGGTACATGAACGGCGCCACCGTCGTCGTCGACGGAGGAGTCTGAGGTGATTTCGCTCGCTCGCCGAATCGACCGGCTCGCGGACGTCGTCGCCGACCGGCTCGATGCCTTCAACCATTCCGCAGATCCGATCGCGGGCGCGGCGACGGATGCCGCGCTGCAAGCGGAAGTGGACGCGCTGCTGACTCCGGTGTTGTCACGGAACCTCGAAGGAACCCGCACAGTGTTTGCAGAAAACAACGAGTATGTGCTCGTGGAACAAGGGCTTCCGCCGGAGATCGTCGAGCGGATCCGCCAGGAGGTGAACGTTGCCCGCGCCACGCGCTCGGTCGTGCCCTGGTATCGGGCAGCGGGTTCGATCGGTTATCGAAGAATCCAGGTCGAAGCACCATTCACGGCGGCGCTCTATCGCTCGAGAGCGATGCGCGACTATGTGAGCGCGCTTTGTGGCAAGCCGATGCAGTGCAAGAGCGACGACGACGACCACGCCTGTACGTTCTACGTCTACTCGAAGCCGGGCGATCGAATGAGTTTTCACTACGATGTCTGTGGCTGTGAGGATGCAGCGTCGTATTCGATGATCATCGGTGTCGTGGATGACTCCACACAGAGACTGCTGGTCGAGCTGCATCGCGGTGACGGCGCTCGGAGGAGGCAATCACTGCAGATCTCGACCAGACCGGGAGTGATGATCACGTTTGCGGGTTCGAAGGTCTGGCATGGTGTCAGCCGGCTCGGTCGCAACGAACTGCGCGTCACGCTCGGTCTTGCCTATGCGGCCAACAACCGTCAACCGCCGAGGCGGCGGCTGATCAAGGTCATGGCGGATACGTTCTTTCATTTCGGCCTTGGTGGAATGGTCAAGCGCAGGCACCGGCGGCTAGTCGAACCGCCTGAGTAGCGGCCATTTGTCCCGCAGTGTGGCAAGCTTGCCGCGGCACCTGTAGATGACGCGAGGAAAGTCGAACTGATTGTCCAGATCGAACTGGCCGCGCACCTGGCCGATCGGCGAGACGTCCCGGTAGATCATGGCCAGCAGCTCCGGCGCGTAGCCGATCGCGATGACAGAGTCTGGATCCGACGGTGGTCCCCACATGTAGTAGCCGTTTGCGCCACTGATGGCAGGTGGCAACCGGAACTCGCGGCCGTACCGATCAAGTGCGGCAGCGGTCCCGTAACTGTCGGTGAGGATGGCTTGCGCATCGGCTTCACGGTACGTACTGGCGATCTGCGATACGACCTCGTGCCAGTCGGCAAACTGTACGAACTCCTCGTTCACGCGGTAGAGGCCCAGCTCGCGAGCGGTTTCGATCGGCAGGACCGGAACCGTGCAGACGAACGCGATCGCACCACCGATGACCCAGACGATGGCGATGGGCCGCCACGAGCCGAC
>VBKO01000175.1 GCA_005888115.1 Deltaproteobacteria bacterium | reverse complement strand
ACGCCGTGAAGCACGGCGGTCACACCTCGAGCCACTCCTTCCGGACAGCCTCGTTGCCGCGCAGGTCCTGCGCCGTGCCTTCGAAGACGATCTGCCCGTGCCCCATCACGTACAGCCTTTCGCAGACGTCCAGCGCGATGGTCAGCTTCTGCTCGACCAGCAGCACGGAGATGCCGCGCCGCTTCACCTCCCACAGCAGCGCGCCGACCTGTTCGATGGTTTTCGGCGCGAGCCCCTCGGTGGGCTCGTCGATCATCACCAGCTCCGGATCGCCCATCAGCGTCCGGCAGAGCGTGAGCATCTGCTGCTCGCCGCCCGAGAGCACGCCGCCCGGCGTGTCCGCCCTCGCCTGCAGGCCGGGAAAGATGCGGAACACGTCCTTCATTCCCCACTTTCCGCTCTCGGCGCGGCCCTTCATCCCGAGCATGAGGTTCTGCCGCACGGTCAGGTCGGGGAAGATGGCGCGGTCCTCCGGCACGTACCCGACTCCGCGGCGCGCGACTTCGTGCGCCTGCAGCCCGAGGATGTCCTGCCCCTTGAAGCGCACCTGCCCGCGCGCCGTCACCAGGCCCATGATCGCCTTCACGGTGGTGGAGCGCCCCGCGCCGTTGCGCCCGAGCAGGCTGACGATCTCCCCGCGGCCGACGGAGAACCCCACGCCCTGCAGCACGTGGCTCTTGCCGTAGAAGGCGTGCAGGTCCTTGACCTCAAGCATGGGCGCGGCTCGTGCCGAGATAGGCTTCCTGCACGGCGGGGTTGGCGCGGATCTCCGCCGGTGTCCCCGTCGCGATGATGCGCCCATACACCAGCACCGAGATGCGATCGGCGAGCCCGAAGACCACGCCCATGTCGTGCTCCACCATGACCAGCGTCTTGCCTTCGCTGACCCGGCGGATGAGCGCCACCGCCTCCTCGGTCTCCGAGCGGCTCATCCCGGCGGTGGGCTCGTCCAGCAGGACCACGTCCGCGCCGCCCGCCAGCGTGACGCCGATCTCCAAGGCCCGCTGCTCGGCGTACGACAACGTGGAGGCCAGAGTGTCGCGCCGCCGCCGCAGGCCGATGCGCTGGATGACCTCGTCGGCGCGCTCGCCGGCATCGGCCAGCGCGGACAGCCGCCGCCAGAACGAGTATCGATAACCGAGCGACCACAGGAGCGCGCAGCGGACGTTGTCGAACACCGTCAGATTATGGAAGATGTTGGTGATCTGGAAGCTGCGGCTGAGCCCGCGCCGGTTGATCTCGAAAGCGCGCAGGGAAGTGATGTCGTCGCCGTTCAGCTCGATCCGTCCGGAGCTGACCGGAAACCTCGCGCTGATCAGGTTGAAGAGCGTCGACTTGCCTGCGCCATTCGGGCCGATGATCGCGTGCCGCTCGCCGCGCGACACCTCGAGGTTCACGTCGCGGACGATCTCGGTGCGTCCGAAGCTCTTGGACACGTCGACCAGGCGCAGCGCCGGAGCAGTCACGTCCGCTCCTGGCGCAGCGTCGCGTAGGCGCGGTGCCGCTCGTCGGATACGGTCCGCGCCACCTTGCGCAGGAGCAGCATGCCCAGCGCGATGGCGGCGACGACGGCGACCCAGAAGAGCCCGCGGCTGGCGTCGAGCGTGAAGCCGAGGACGCGCAGCCGCGCGGAGTCTTCCTTCATCAGGCGGTAGACCGTCTCCACCACCGCGACCACGCCGGCGCCGACGAGGAGCACCGGCAGCGCGGCGAGCAGATACGCCGGCGCGAGCCTGCCCAGCACGCCCGCGTGCCACAGCCGACGATGCTCGACCACCACGCTGGCCACCCCTCCCGGCGCGTAGAGGACCACCACCAGGAAAAGCAGGCCGAAGTAGAACAGCCAGGCGGCGGTCAGGCTCGACACCGCCATCTGCAGCACGGTGATGAGCAGCGCGCCGAGGATCGGCCCGAAGAAGTAGCCGACGCCGCCCACGAAGGCCATCATGATCACCAGCCCGGAGGTGTACGCGTGCAGCGACTCCGAGGTGACGATCTCGTAGTTCAGCGCGGTGAGCCCGCCCGCCACCCCGGCGAAGAACCCGGCCAGGACGACCATCAGGAAGCGCACCACTTGCGGGTTGTAGCCGATGAACTCGGCGCGCTCGGGATTGTCGCGCACCGCGTTCGCGATGCGACCCAGCGGCGTGTGCGCCAGGGCGTACATGGCGACCACGCACGCGAATCCCCAGAGCGCGATCAGGTAATAGATCTGGATCTGCGGCCCGTAGGTGATGCCGAACCATCCCTTGCCGATCACGCGATTGCTGGAGAGGCCGCCCTCCCCGCCCGAGAAGGCAGGGAACATGAGCGAGCTCGCCGCCACCATCTCGCCTATGCCGAGCGAGATCATCGCGAAGGTCGTGCCCGCCCGACGCGTGGTCACATAGCCGAGCAGGACGCCGAACACGAGGCCGCCCAACCCGCCGACCAGCGGAAGCAGCGTGACGGGGATTGGCACCACCTGCTGGTTCACAGCGATGAGCGCGTGCATGGTGATCATCGCGCCGAGCCCGTAGTACACGGCGTGACCGAAAGAGAGCAGCCCGGTCTGGCCGAGCAACATGTTGAAGGAGAGCGCGAAGACAGTCATGATCGCGACTTGAGAGAGCAGCGAAAGCCAGTAGCCGGAGCGCGACAAGAGCGGCGCGAGCAGGATCAGCGCGAGGTACCCGCCCCACATCAAGAGGCGCCTCGCGGTCAATAGCGGCGGAGGCTTCATGTCTCGCGCGCTCCCATGATTCCACGCGGGCGGAAGATGAGGATGGCGACCATCAACATGTACGGCATGATCGCCGCCAGCTGGGTCAAGGAGAGGCGGGCGAGCGCCGGGGCGGAGTGGAGCTGGATCCCGACCGACCGGGCGAAATCGATCAGCGAGTAGTTGGTTCCTACCATGAACGTCTGCAGGATCCCGATGAGGAGCGAGGCGATGAACGCGCCGGCCAGCGAGCCGAGGCCGCCTACCACCACCACCACGAAGACGATGGGCCCGAGCGCGTCGGCCATGGCGGGCTCGGTCACGAAGGCGTTGCCGCCGATCACGCCCGCGATCGCCGCCAGAGCGGAGCCGCCGCCGAAGACGAGCGTGAAGATGCGGGGCACGTCGTGCCCGAGCGCCTGCACCATGTCCGGGCGCGAGAGCGCGGCCTGCACGATGAGGCCGATGCGGGTGAAGGTCAGCAGCGCGTAGAGGCCGACCAGCATCCCGACCGACACCGCCATCATGAAGCCCTTGTAGACGGGGAACGACGAGGAGAAGAGCGTGAACCAGGTGCCCGACAAGGACGCCGGGATGCGGTAGTCCACCGCGGCCTTCCCCCAGACGAGCTGCACCACCTCGATGGCGAGGAAGGCGAGCCCGAAGGTGAAGAGCAGCTCCGCGACGTGGCCGTACCGGTGCGCCTTCCGGATCCCGTAGCGCTCGATGACGGCGCCGAGGATCCCGACCAGGACCGGAGAGATCAGCAGGGCGGGCCAGAAGCCGATCTTGGCGCTGATCTGGTACGCGAAGTACGCGCCGAGCATGTAGAAGCTGGCGTGGGCGAAGTTGAGGATGCCCATCATGCTGAAGATCAGGGTGAGGCCGCTGGACAGCATGAACAGCAGCAGCCCGTAGGTCACCCCGTTCAAGAGCGAGATCAGCGCGAATTCCACTTGCACCTCCGGCGGGAGGGCGCGGCGGTGGATGGATGTACCATCGGCCGTCCGTCGCGGACAACCTGGGGCGGGCCGCTGCTGTCCGGACCTTCAGCCGCCGCGGCCGATGGCCCCGGCCTTGCGCAGCCGCTCGATCTCGCCACCGGACAACCCGAGGTCCTCGCGCAAGACTTCGGCTGTGTGCTCCCCGAGGAGAGGAGCCGGAGAGCGCACTCCGCCCGGCGTCTCCGACATGCGGAAGTACGGCGAGACGGACCGCATCCGGCCCGCGGCCGGGTGCTCGTACTCGGCGAGGACCCCACGCGCCTGTACCTGCGGATGCTCGACCACGCGGTCGATGGAGTTGATCGCGCCCAGCGGGATGCCCGCCGGCAGGAGGAGCGCCTCCCATTCCTCGTAGGTCCTGGTGAGGAACACTTCCTGAAGCCGGGCGATGAGGGACTCGCGGTTTTCGCTGCGTGCGCGATTGGTGGCGTACCGGGGATCGTCGCGCATCTCGTCGATCCCCAGGAGTGGGCAAAACGTGCGCCACAGCGCATCGCTGCCGACCGCCACCGCGATGTCCTGGGTCCTGGTGCGGAACGTCTGATACGGGAGCAACGCCTTGTAGGCCGTCCCCATCGGCGTGGGCACGGCGCCGTCCGCCAGATAGGTGGCGATGGTGGAGTCGAGCAGCCCGAGCTGGCTTTCCAGCATCGAGACGTCGAGGAACTGACCCTGCCCCGTCCGGCGCCGGGAGTGGACCGCGGCGAGGATGCCGAACGCCGCGTGCATACCCGCGGTCATGTCGGCGATGGAGACGCCGCAGCGGACTCCGTGGGATCCCGGCTCGCCGGTGACGCTGATCATCCCGCTCTCCGCCTGCACGATGAGATCCATCGCGGCGCGATCGCGATAGGGCCCCGTCTGCCCGAACCCCGAGATGGAGCAATAGACGATCGCCGGGTTCCGCGCTCGCACCGCTTCGCAGTCGATGCCGAGCTTTCGCACGGTGCCCACGCGGTAGTTCTCGACGAGGACGTCGGCGCGCTCGGCGAGGCGCAAGAGCAGCTCCTTGCCTTCCGGGTGCTTCAAGTCGATCTCGACGCTCTTCTTGTTCCGGTTCAGGTTCACGAAGTACGTCGAGTCGCGCCCGTGGAAGGGCGGGCCCCAGGCGCGCGAGATGTCGCCGGTGCCCGGCGGCTCCACCTTGACGACGCGGGCGCCGAAATCGGCGAGCAGCGTGGTGGCCAGCGGCCCGGCCAGCGCGTGGGACAGGTCCAGCACGGTCAAGTCGTCGAGGGCGAGCGCCATGATCCGGAGGTATACTGCGGACATGGCCGAGCTGACTCTGGTTGCCCCTCCCCGTCCCGATTTCCAGACCGCCGCGCAAGAGCGCCTCCACCGAAAGCAGCGACTCGCCGCTGCCTTCCGCGTGTTCGCTCGCTACGGGTTCGACGAGGGAGTCGCCGGGCACATCACGGCGCGCGACCCCGAGAAGACCGACCACTTCTGGGTGAACCCCTTCGGGATGTACTTCGGGCACATCCGCGCCTCGGACCTCCTCCTGGTCAACCACGACGGCGACGTCGTCGAAGGCAAGCACCCGGTGAACGCGGCGGCCTTCGCCATCCACTCGCAGGTGCACGCCGCTCGGCCAGACGTGGTGGCGGCGGCGCACGCGCATTCCATGTACGGGAAATCGTGGTCCTCGCTCGGGCGCCTGCTCGACCCGCTCACCCAGGACTCCTGCGCCTT
>VBKO01000174.1 GCA_005888115.1 Deltaproteobacteria bacterium | reverse complement strand
CTCGTCGATGAAGACCTCGCCGGGATCGAGGGCCCCGTTGTGATTGGCATCCTCGAATGCCTCCTCGCCGCGCGTCATGGCGATGATGGTGACGAGTTGGTCGCGCGGATTGAGGGTCAACTGCCCGTCGGGTCGATTCGGCTCGTCGTTGGACAGGCTCCAGGGGTATTGCGTGGCGAGGTTGACCGCGAGCAACGGGGCGACGTCTGCCGGCGAGCTGCCGTTGCCCATGTCGGTCGAGAAGGTGACGGTCGCCGTGCCCTCGGTCAGATCATTGGGGTTCTTGGGATCGAAGCCTTTGGTCGTCACGCTGGCGGCGATCGCGCCCGCCTCGGTCGCGAAGTTCACCGACGTCGGGATGCCAACGCGGTTCCCGTAACGGTCGGAGAGCCGCACCGTGCAAATCGTGGTCTCGTATTCGGGCACCGTCGTGTAGACGGGCAGCGAAGCGTTTGCGCAGCGGAAGAAGAACCCATTTGCGGACGGCTTGGCGCCGCGCACCGCGAGGGGCTGCGGCACCGTCGCGCCGGTGGTGGAAACGGTCGCGGTGAGGGTGGTGACGCCCACCTCCGAGCCGGAGGTGTAGGCCTCCGTCACGACGCCCGTGAGGTCGCTGACGGCGCTCGCCTTGAGCAGCGTGATGCCGAGCACGGGCGCCTGGAGGGCGAAGTTCACCGTGATGCCCCCAACCGGAATGCCGATCGAATCGGTGACGATGTAGGAGATCGTGCCGCGCTCCTGGATGCCGGACCCCTTCAAACCCAGGACCGAAGGAGCGACTGCGGTCACGGCAATGTTGGTCGGAGGGCCCGCCGGTGTTCCCGGTGGCGGTGGGGGCGTTGTGCCACCGCCTCCGCCTCCGCCTCCGCCCGTTCCGCCGCCCCCGCCCGCGGCGACGTTCTGCACGGTGAGCTGCACGGTCCTTCCTGCGGAAGTCCAGCTCGCGTTGATGAAGACGGTGCCCGCGACGCAGCGCGCATCGACTGCGACGTTGCACGAAAAGGTCGTGCTCGCGGTGCCGTCCGCCGCCAGCGTCGCGGTGGTGGCCGCCAGCGCACCGAAGGCCGCCACGAAGGTGACGGTACCGGAGCCCGGCGTTCCCGCAGCGGTCACGGCGTTGGCGAGGATCGTCACCGGGACGCCGTCGTTCCGCACCGAGGTGGCGGACGGGAGGAGCGTCAGCGAGGCCGTGGGACCGCTTCCGCCGTTGGAACCAGCGCAGGCGCAGAGGCCGGCCAGCGCGGCGGCGGCCAGGACGCGAGCTGAAGCACGAAAGAAGGTCACTGATCCTCCAACCCGGGCAGTTCGCGCGGGAGAGATGCTGAGGGTACATTGACAAGCGCTCCCGGCGCCGGTCAAAAGTTTCGCTAAACTTTTGCAAATACACGTGTGAGTCGCGGCGCGCGGATGTGTGGAACGCGTGGCGATTATCGGGTCAACGGCCCCAGCTCGGGATCGTCCCGGACCGCGCCGGCCGGGGCGCCCGCCTCGAGCGCGCGCTTCAGCCAGTTCACCGCGCGGTCCCGTTCGCCCGCGCGCAAGTTGGCGCGCGCGGCCACCACCGCCGCATCGGGACTCTGCCAGAGCGTGTAGCTGCGGCCGGCGTGGAGCCCCGCGGCTTGGTTGTCTCCGCGCGCCAGCTCGACGCCGGCGCGGATGCGCAAGCCGGCCGCCTGCCGGTACGGGCCCTCTCCATCCTCGAGCAGCGTCGCGGAGGCGAGCGCGGTGTCCACGTCCGAGGACAGCAGCGCCTGACGCGCGCGCGCCAGCTCGCGATCGACGTCTTCCCGCTCGGCGTCGCGCACCTGCGCCGCGACCGGCGCGGGCGCCGAGCCTGACTCCTGGGCGACGAGCCGCGCGCGCGTCACGTTCTGGAAGGCGAACAGCCCGAACCAGATGGCCACGTACGGCTGCCCGTACAGGCGCCATGCGACGATCGCGATGCAGCCGGCCACCGCCGCCGATGCCCAGCTCGCCGCGGCTGCGCTCGGCTTGCGCCTCACTCCTTCGATCACGGCCTGCATCACATGACCACCGTCGAGCGGGAGCACGGGGAGGAGGTTCAGGATGGCCCAGTCGACACTGGTCACGCGGAAGAGCAGGAGGACCGTCGCGGCCGGCGATCCCGGGTCGGGGGGCAAGACACGACCGAGGGCCCAGGCGGCGACGCCCAGGCCCAGGCCCGCGATGGGGCCGGCCACCGAGAGCACGACCTGCTTCCACGCGGGGGGCGGCTGGGGGAGCCGGGGAAAGGTGACTCCGCCGAAGCCCTCCAGCCGGATCTCGGGCCTGCCTCCGAAAGCGAGCGCGACCACCGCGTGCCCCAGCTCGTGCACCAGTACGCTGACGAAGACGACCGCGATCCAGATGAGCAGCGACTGCCAGCCCTCCATCCAGACGTACCCGAGCAGGGCCGCCGCGATCAGGAAGGACGGATAGACCGAGACGGGGAACGAGCCGAGCCGGAAGCGGAGCACGGCGGCGGAGTCTACCCCGCAGCCGTCCGCAGCGCCGCCTTGACCCTGGCCTCCCGCGGCCTGTAGGAACCTCGCTGGAGGTCCGGACGTCCGACATGAAGAGAAAAGCCGCCTCGCGCCGGGACAGCGCCGAGCAACCCTTCCACTACCCGCTCGAGCGCGCCTACGCCGAACCCGATTGGACGCGCCTGGCGGGGTACCGTCGCGTCACGCCCGCCGAGTGGGAGAGCGCGCTCTGGCAGCGCAAGAACACGGTCAAGAACCTCGCCGAGCTGAAGGAAGTGCTGGGATCCGTGCTGCCGGACGACCTGGCGGCGAGCATCGACCGCGATCAGCGCGAGCGCGCGACCATGTCGCTCTTGATCACGCCTCACATGATCAACACGTTCGACGAGCGCGATCTGTGGGCGGACCCGCTGCGCCGCTACATGCTGCCTGCGTTCGACGACCGGCGCACCGATTGGCCCAGCCACCCGCGCGCTTCGCGCGACTCGCTGCACGAGGCGGAGATGTGGAAGGTAGAGGGGCTCACCCACCGCTACCCCACCAAGGTGCTGGCGGAGATGCTCTCCACCTGTCCGCAGTACTGCGGGCACTGCACGCGCATGGATCTGGTGGGCAACTCGGTTCCGCAAGTGCAAAAGCTACGTTTTGCGCTGGCCCCCAAGGATCGATATTTGCAAATGTTGGAGTATTTGCGAAGCACGCCGTCGGTGCGCGACGTGGTGGTCTCGGGGGGCGACGTTGCCAACCTGCCCATCGAGCAGCTGGAGCAGTTCGTCTCGGCGCTCCTCGACGTGCCGAACATCCGCGACATCCGGCTCGCCTCGAAGGGCCTGATGGGCATCCCGCAGCACTTCCTGCAGGACAAGGTGCTGCAGGCGCTGGACCGGCTTGCGCACAAGGCGTTCGAGCGTGGCGTTTCGCTGGCGCTGCACACGCACGTGAACCACGCCAACCAGGTCACGCCGCTCCTGGGCCGCGCGGCGAAGAAGCTGCTGGAGATGGGCTTCCGCGACGTGCGCAACCAAGGGGTGCTGTTGCGAGGCGTGAACGACTCGCAGAAATCGCTCCTGGAACTCTGCTTCATGCTCCAGGACCACGCGCACATCGTGCCGTACTACTTCTACATGTGCGACATGATCCCCAGCTCGGAGCACTGGCGGACGAGCGTGGCCGAGGCGCAGTCGCTGCAGCACGACATCATGGGGTACCTGCCGGGGTTCGCCACACCGCGCATCGTTTGCGACGTGCCGTTCGTGGGGAAGCGCTGGGTGCACCAGGTGGCGGAGTACGACCGCGAGAAGGGCATCTCGTATTGGACGAAGAACTACCGGACGGGCATCGAGACGGACGACGCGGAAACCCTGGCGCGGCGCTACGAGTACTACGATCCGATCTACCTGCTGCCGGAATCCGGGCAGCGTTGGTGGCGCGACCAGGCCCGCGCCGCTTGACGTCTCAGATGTGGTCGAGGAGCGCGAAGTCCGCCGGGCCGCCCGCGCCGGGGAGCCGCACGTCAGGGCGCAGCGGCGCGACCATCGCGATTGCGCCGGGCCTGGGCCGCGGGGAGAAGAGACCGCGGAGCTGGTGCGCCGGCCACAGGCGCAGGCGGGAGCGGCCGCTACGGAGCAGGAAGTCGCGCAGAGCGGCGAGCAGTGGCTCGCGCAACTCGGCGTTCGTCCAGCCCGCGTCGAGGACGTCCACGGCCTCGCGGGACAGGCGCAGCATCGCCGCGGCCTCGCCGCCGGGCTGCACGATGTGGATGCCCCACTCCGGCTCGACCATGCCGCGCGCCCTGGCGAGCTCGCGCAGGCGCCGGAGCTGGAAGGAGAGCACCCATCCGTCGCGGGCCAATGCCAGCTCGCGGTCACCCGCGCGGGCCCGGGCGAAGATGCGCACCAACAGGTCCTCGTCGCCCGGACCGGCCGGGTGCGCGGTGCCGCCGCGAGGCAGGTCGTCCGCCTCGGCCGTGCACTCCTCGCTCTCCAGCGCGCGGAAGCCGAGCCGCTCGTAGTACGCGCCGCCGATGTCGCTGAAGAGGACGGCGGCGTCGTAGGCGCGCGAGCGGTGCTCGGCGAGCGCGAGCTCGAGCATCCGGCGCGCGTGACCGCGTCGGCGCAGGGAGGGCGGCGTGTAGACCGCGCCGATGCCGAAGACGCGGAGCGGCTCGCCCGCGTAGCTGCCGCCCAGATCGTAGGCCTTCATCGCGGAGAGAAGCCGATCGCCGTCGAAGAGGCCGAAGAGGCGGTACCGCTGCGCCGCCTCGCGCGAATCGGCCAGGCGCCGCTGGAACGCGACGAACCTGTCCGGGTTCAGCCCGCCACCCCAGATGGGCTGCACCCCGCGGAAGTACTCCTCGCGCTCGCGGTCGGTCAGTTCGCGCAGCACGCCGCGTTTCTTACCACGGCGCGAGGCGGCCGGACGCCTCGCGCGGACTGGTTCGTCTCCTCGGCGGCCCGGCTTGATCTCGCCGCTCCGTCGTGTACGTTGCCGCGGTGGACGGGCTGCCGCAAGTGCGCTTCTTCTCGCTACGCGAGGCGAACGCTCTGATCGCGACGCTGCAGGATCAGTTCGATCGCGCCCGCGAGCTGCGCGACGAGCTCTCGGCGGTCCAGTCACAGCTGGCCGACGCCGGCCACCCGTTGACCGAGCCGGAAGTCGAAGTCGACAAGACCGCGCCCGCCCCGGTGCAGCGCCTCCAGCGCGCCGCCTCGCGGGTGCTCGACGAGCTGCGCGGCGTCCTCCGCGGCGTCGCCGAGCTGGGAGTCGAAGTGAAGGCAGCCGACGGCCTGGTCGACTTCCGCACCCGCCTCCACGGCCGCACCGTCCTTCTCTGCTGGCGCTACGGCGAG
>VBKO01000173.1 GCA_005888115.1 Deltaproteobacteria bacterium | reverse complement strand
AGCGCGTCCGCCATGCGCAGGCCCACCATGTTCTCGCTGCCCACGCCGCGCAGCGCCTGGTTCTCCAGCTCGGTGCCCTGCGCCTCGGCGAGCTTGACGAGGAGGTCTCCTTCGGCGGCGCGCTTGCGCCGGTACAGGTCGGCGTCGGCCTCCAGCTTCTTCACTTCGCCGTCGCCGCGCGCCAGCTCGATCTGCACGGCCGCTGCGCCCTCGGCCACGACCTTGTTCTTGGCCGCCGCCGCCGTCGCCGACTTGGCCTCGGCCTCGTTCTTGTAGACGGTCTGGTCCTGGATCTTCCTCTGCTCGATCGCGTTCTGGTAGCGCTGGTCGTAGATGTACTTGCGCACGAGCACCTGCACCACCTCGATGCCCTTGTCCTTCAGTTCCGCCGCGAGCTGGGCGTGCGCCTCCCGCGCCTTCTCCATCCGCTTGGTGCCGCGGTAGAAGTCCTCCGCGTCCAGCTCGCCCAGGGTCCGCCGCAGGTCCTGGGCCGCGCGCGGAATCACCGCGCTGTCCTCGAACAGGCGCCCCGGCCCGATGCTGCGCATGACTTGAAGGGGGTCCGAGACGCGATACAGGACCGTCGCGTCGACGCGGACGTTGTAGCCTTCGCTGGTCTGGATATTGATGGCGGCGGTGGTGCGGTGCCCCTCGACGTCGTCCTGCGCCGCCTCGCTGCGTGAGTTGGTCAGCTCGAGCACCTGCACGCGCGTGGGGAAGCGGTGCATGGTCTCGCCGAATCCGACGTAGTGCAGGCCGACGTCGTAGATCGCCGGCTCGATGCCCTTGCCCATGCCGAACTTGATCTGCTTCACCCCCGCCTCGCCCGGGCGGACATACGTGGTGCACGAGTTGTAGCCGATGAGCAGCAGCACGAGCGTGGACCCGACCAGCCAGACCGCGCGGCTGCGGCTCGCGCCCGGCTCGCCGGGCTTGGGAAAACCGATCCTCGGGATCGCGAACGCCATGCCTATCCCTTCGTCTGCGCGCGCGGCGCGGGCGCCGGCGCATCGGTTGCGGGCACCTGCGCACCGTCGGCGCGGAACCCCAGGCTCTGCTGCACTTCCGAGAGTGGCCGGTAGGCCTCGAGCGTCGCCCCTTCGCGCGCCAGATCCGCGACCAGCGCTCCGAGGCGCTTACGGTGCTGGCGGCGGTACCACCACGAGTACGCGTCCGGCAGGAAGGGCCCGAGCACGAACAGTGCCCAGGGGACCCATTTCTCCTGCACGGGGATCCACGGCACGGCGACCGCGATCGCGCCGAGCACGAGGCCGCAGAGCGCGAACGAAGCGCGCGCAACCAGGTCGCCCCCTCGCCACATGCCGTAGTCGCGGGCCGCCGCTGCGTTCTCGGCCTCCGCGAGCCGCGCGTACCGGGGCAGCAGCGCGTCCTGCACCACCGCCCGCGCACGCTGCCAATGAGGCGGGTCGTCGACACCCAGCTCGCGGCACTGCTGCTCCATCTGCAGGAGCGCCGAGTCCGCCTCGCGGCCGAAGCGCTGCTGCGTCTCCGCGTCCCACCGGGCGACGCCCGGCCGGCGGACCTCGAACAGCGCGAGCAGGTGCTGGGCGATGGCCGCGAGCGAGTACTTCTTTGGAACCATGTCGGGATCCTAACATGAGCCTGCCTGTCCTCCGGCCGGATGACGCGGCGCTTCTTCTGCTGCTACGGTAAAGCAGAGGGAGGGAACCAAACGATGGTCCACTCCGGCCTCCTGGCCGCGGCGCCCCCGGTTTCGCAGGAACAGTTCGCCCATCTCGCCACGGTCGTCGCGGTGTGCTGGTGGGCCCTCTGCTTCGCGATCATCTTCTTCATGCAATGCGGCTTTCTGCTGCTCGAAGCCGGATCCGTGCGCGCCAAGAACGCCGCGCACGTCGCGGCCAAGGTGCTCGCCCACACGGCCATCGCGACCTTCTGCTTCTGGCTGGTGGGATTCGCCATCAAGGCCTTCGCGTGGCCGCTTTGCTATCTGATCCACCAGCGCGGCACGGGCACCCTGCTCGCCAACGTCGAGGACACGATCACCGGGTACGTCGGCTGGGCAGGCGCGGCCGCCTCCTGGGTGCCCTGGCACTTCAACGCCGCGCCCGACGTCTACGTGTCCAACTTCTTCGGGTCGCTGACCTTCTGCATCACCTCCACCGCCATCCCGGGCACCGTTTTCAGCGAGCGCTTCAAGTTCAAGACGTACCTTCTCTTCGCCGCCCTGTATGCGGGGATCGTCTACCCGATCTTCGGATTCCTCATCTGGGGCGGGCTCGGCGGATCGCCGCTCCTCGATCCGCACGGTTGGGTCGTGCAGACGATGGACCGTCTCTTCACCCCCGAGGTCGGCAGCGCGCTGGGAAAGAAGCTGATCGCGTACGGCATGAGCGCGGACGCGACCGGCACGCATTTCTGGGCGCCCTACACGGACTACGCGGGCTCCACCGGAGTGCATGCGCTGGGCGGAATCGTCGGGCTGGTCGGAGGCTGGTACGTCGGTCCGCGCCTCGGGCGCTACCGGCGCGACGGCGCTCCGGTCGCCATCCCCGCGCACAACGTGCTGCTCACCGTGTTCGCCGCCCTGCTGCTCGCCTTCTGCTGGTTCGGCTTCAACGGCGGCTCGGTGATCGCCAACGCCGCCGCGCACCCGGCGCTGGGCAAGGGCGCCGGCGCGCGCGGGTTGTATCTCGCCGACTACCTCTTCTCCGACATCTGGTGGGTGATGGTCACCACCGCGCTCGCCGGCGCGGGCGGCACGTTGGGCGCGCTGATCGCCGGCTACCGGCTGCACCGGGCCGCGGATCCGCTGGTGCTCGCGAACGGCCTCCTCGGCGGACTGGTGGCGATCTGCAGCTGCGTCGGCTTTGCTCCGCCGGGCTATGGGCTCCTGGTGGGCCTGGTGGCGGGCTTCCAGTTCCCGTACACGTTCCGCTGGGTCGAGCGGACGCTCAAGATCGACGACGCCATCGGCACCATCGCCTGCCACCTCGCCTCTGGTGTGATCGGCGGGCTGATGGCCGGCATCTACGGGCAGCTCTTCTGGTGGGGCGTCTTGCCCCCGGACTGGATCCATCCGGGCGGCGAGATGCAAGGGGGCACGAGCATCCCCACGCTCGGGATCCAGATCTGCGGGTTCCTCGCGCTCATCGTCTACGGACTGCCGGTCGCGTACGCCACGTTCAAGATCTGCGACAAGCTGCTGGGCGTCCGCTCCAAGCCCGAGGACGAGCGCACGGGCCTCGACCGGGCCGAGCACGGCCTGGAGGCCTACCCGGCGGAAGGCGGGCTCTGACGGCAGGCGCCGCCGCCAAGGGCTATCCTCCTGGCATGGAGGCGCTGCTCGTCGTGTACGACGCCGACTGCGGCGTCTGCCAGGCCACCGTCGACTGGCTGCGCAGGCGCGACCGGCAGCGGCGGCTCCGGTTCGCCGGAAACGACGGCGAGCTGCCGCCGGGAGTTTCTCTCGAGGAGACCGAGCACACGGTGGTGGTGATCGGCGGCGGACGGAAATGGACCCGCGGCGCCGCGATGTCCCGCATCCTGCGCGAGCTCCGCGGATGGGCGCTCCTCGGACAGGCGCTGCGCGTGCCGGGTGTCGCCTGGATCGCCGACCGCGGATACGACCGCTTCGCCCGCAACCGGCACCGCATTTCGGCCGCTCTGGGGCTCGATTCCTGCCCGGCGCCGCGCGACCCACCCGCGAGCACCTAGCCCCAGGTTCTCTCACGCAGCGGATTCTGGCCACGCTGAGGAGGTCTGCTACGCTCGTTCGCGGGGGGTGCTTTGGCCGAACGCGCGCAGACCAGTGGCGTTTCCGCGTCCGCCGGCGATCCGCAGGCCCCGGCACCGACGGCTCCAGGTTCGGCCCCGCCACCCAGCGCACCCGCCGCTCCATCGGGGCAGGCCGGGCCTCCGGCAATGCCGCCTTCGACCTCGGGGCCATCGCCGAGCCCAGCAAGCGAAGCGGGGAAGCTCGCCTCGGCGAAGATCGAACCGTTCCTCGCCCGGTGCGATCTGTTCAAGGGAGCCGACAAGTCGATCGTCGCGCGCGCCGCCGCGCTGCTCGCCGGAGTGGACGTGCCGGCTGGCGCGGTCGCCGTCACCGCGGGAGCGCCGAGCGACGGCCTGGGCATCGTCTTCTCCGGCGCGCTCAGCGTCCGCCTGCCCGACGGGAGCGAGGTCGAGACGCTCGGGCCCGGCGACCATTTCGGCGACGCCGCGCTGGTGCTCGGCGGCCCCAGCCCGACGACGCTCGTAGCCAGCGAACCGACGCGGGTCCTGTGGATGCAGAAGGACCCGGCGGCCGGGCTCATCCGCAAGGTGCAGCCCGTCGCCGAGGCGGTCCTGCGCAACGTCGCCGGCCAGCTCGCGCGCGTCTGCGCGATGGAGCGCATGCAGCTCGCGCTCACCGAGCTGATGCCGGAGCAAGAGCCCACCACAGCTCCCGCGGAGGGGCAGCGAGGGTTCTCCGGGAGCATCCCCTTCGTCGAGGTGAGCGACTTCGACCTGCAGCCTTCCGTGGTGGCGATGATCCCCGCCAAGCTGGTCCGCCAGCACCGCATCCTGCCGCTGCGCCTGTCGGGATCGCGCCTGACGGTTGGCATGGTCTCTCCGCGAAACACCGGGGCGCTGGCCGAGCTGCGCCGGACGCTGCCGACGGTAGAGCCCGAGGTGGTGGCCATCTCCGCCGACGACTTCGCCCAGGCAGTGGTGCGGCTGCGCGTGGACGCGACCGCCGCCGCGCGGCCCGCCAAGGTGAGCGGCCCGTCGGTGAATCCGGACACGCTCGTCTTCGAAGCGGCGGCGGAAGCCGACCGCGAAGCGGCGCCGCCGCGGGCGATGGGCGACGAGGTGATCCGGTTCGTCAACCGTCTCATCGTCGGGGGGCTCGATCGCGAGGCGTCGGACGTCCACATCGAGCCGACTGCGGGCGCGCCGCGCATCCGGCTGCGCGTGCACGGCGTGCTGCAGGAGTATCCCGAGGCCGTCCCGCCCGCGGTCACCCTCAAGGCGCTCACCGCGCGCATCAAGGTGCTGGCCGGGCTCGACATCACCGAGCGCCGCATGCCGCAGGACGGGCGCATCGGGCTCACCGCCGGCAAGCGGGACGTCGACCTGCGCGTCTCCACCCTGCCCGCCAACCGCGGCGAGAAGATCGCGCTGCGCATCCTGGAAGCGTCGGGCTCGACGCGCCAGCTGGAGCAGATCTTCTTCGAGCAGAGCACGTTGCAGGCGGTGCGCCGCGCCCTCAACCGCCCCTACGGCGGCATCCTGGTCTGCGGTCCCACCGGCTCGGGCAAGACCTCGACCCTCTATTCGCTCCTCAACGAGCGGAAGATCACGCGGCCCGACACCAACATCATGATGGTGGAGGATCCGATCGAGTATCGGCTGCCCGGCGTGACCCAGGTGCAGGTGAACACGGCGGCCGGGCTCGGCTTCGCGCAGGCGCTCCGGTCGCTGCTCCGCCAGGACCCCGACGTGATCGTCGTCGGCGAGACGCGCGACGCGGATACGGCCGTGCTCGCCCTCGAGGCGGCGATGACCGGCCACCTGCTCTTCACTTCGCTGCACGCGAACGACGCGATGGCCGCCTTCCAGCGCCTGGAGAACCTGGGCTGCTCCCGCGCCCTGGTCGCGCAGTCGATCGCGCTGGTG
>VBKO01000275.1 GCA_005888115.1 Deltaproteobacteria bacterium | reverse complement strand
GCTGCGCGCTCGACGTTCCCCACATCCCAAGGGTGATGTCACCGGTCAAGCGATGCCATCGGTGCCGCGGACGCCTGTGCAGCCAATCAAGCATTCGTCGACGTCTACCGTGGCCTGCGCTCCTCGGCCTCTCTCCTGGTAAGCTCGTCGCGGCCGGCATCCACTATTCGAAGAGACACGAGCAACCGACCGGGGTTCTCGCGTTCGCAGCTAATCGTCAGAGGAATCGATCCGCTCGGCGCACCAAGAAGGTGGACGCTCTGCGTTGGCGTTCCCGTGGCTCAACTCGCCGCGGCCTTGTCGGCCTTCGGGGGCATCCAATACACCTCGACGTGGATCTGCGCGCGATCGAATCCGCGCCGCAGCAGGATGCCCTTCCCGTTCTCGATCATCTGTGGATGGCCGCAGAGGTACGCGGTGCAGTTCTCGGGCGTGAAGCCGGCGCCGTCGAGGTGCTTGCGAAGTACGTCCTCGGCGCGGCCGCGCTCGCCCTTCCACTCGGGATCCTCCCACGGGCGGCTCACGGCGGGAACGTAGATGAGCCACCCGCCGGATTCCGCTGCGGCCTGCTCCAGCTCCTCGCGATACCCCAGCTCGTGGGAGCGGCTCCCCCCCTGCACGACGTAGAGGTGCAGGTCGGGCTTCTCCCGGCGCAGCGAGCGAACCATGCTCACCGCCGGCGCCACGCCGGTGACGGTGGTCACCACGAAATGATTGCGACGGCCGCTCTTCCGGTCGATGGTGAACGCGCCCTTGGCGCGATGGCGCATCCACACGTCTTCACCGGGCTTCAGCTCGTACAGCTTCGGCGTGAGCGTACTGCCCCGGCTCGAATTCGATCCGCTTCTCGGGGGCGATGCGGACCGACCACAGATCCTTCGAGTGGTCCTTGCGCCAGGTGACGCGCCCGCGCTGGTATTTCTCGGGGCTGACGACCATGTCCGCTCGAGTGCATGCCATAACGTCCGCCCTGTGAAAAGCACAGCGCCGCGCCATCGGCGGCGACTGCCGTGCGTTCGGTGCCGTGGTACACCCGGCCCATGGCCACGACCTTCGATCGACAAACGCAGACAGTCGGGCGGCAGGAAGCGCTCGACTACCACTCCGCCTGGCCGCGGGGGAAGATCGAGGTGGTCCCCACCAAACCGGTGGCGACCGCGCGCCAGCTGACGCTCGCCTACAGCCCCGGGGTCGCCGAGCCCTGCCTCGCCATCGCCGAGGATCGGGACCTCTCATACAAGTACACGGCTCGGGGCAATCTGGTGGGTGTCATCTCCAACGGGACCGCCGTCCTGGGCCTCGGCGACATCGGGCCCTGGGCGTCGAAACCGGTGATGGAGGGCAAGGGCGTCCTGTTCAAGAAGTTCGCCGACATCGACGTCTTCGACCTGGAGGTGAACGCCAAGGACATCGACGGCTTCTGCGCGGTGGTGAAGGGCCTCGAGCCCACCTTCGGCGGCATCAACCTGGAGGACGTGAAGAGCCCCGAGTGCTTCGTGATCGAGCGCCGCCTGCGCGCGAGCATGGGAATCCCGGTCTTCCACGACGACCAGCACGGCACGGCGATCATCACCGGCGCAGCGCTCGTCAATGCCCTTGAGCTCGTCGACAAGCGCATCGAGCAGGTGAAGGTGGTCTTCGTCGGCGCGGGCGCAGCCGCCGTGGCCTGCGCCGAACAGTACGTGGCGCTGGGCGTGCCGCGGCAGAACGTCTTCATGTGCGACAAGTACGGGCTCGTCTACCGGGGCCGGCCGGAGGACATGGACGAGTGGAAGGGCGTCTTCGCGCAGGGCGAGACGCCGAGGACGCTCGCGGAGGTCGTCCGCGGCGCGGACGTGGTGGTCGGTCTCTCGGCGGCGGGCGTGATCACGCAGGACATGGTGCGCACGCTGGCCAAGGATCCCATCCTGTTCGCGCTGGCGAACCCCGTGCCGGAGATCCTCCCGGAGCAGGTCCACGAGGTGCGCGACGACGTGATCATGGCCACCGGCCGCAGCGACTATCCGAACCAGGTGAACAACGTGCTCGGGTTCCCGGGGATCTTCCGCGGCGCGCTCGACGTGCGCGCCAACGCCATCAACGAACAGATGAAGCTCGCCGCCTCGCACGCGCTGGCGCAGCTGGCGCGGCAGGACGTGCCGGAGAGCGTCTCGGCCGCGTACGGCGGGCAGAACTTCAAGTTCGGACGCGAATACATCATCCCCAAGCCGTTCGATCCGCGCGTGCTCACCGCAGTCGCACCGGCGGTGGCGCAGGCGGCGATGGACTCGGGCGCGGCACGCATCCGGCTGGACCGCGCCGAGTACGTCGAGCAGCTGCGCAAGCGGCAGGGGCGCACCTACGAGGTGATGAGCGTGGTGATGGGCAAGGCGCGCCGCAAGCAGACGCGCATCGCCTTCCCCGAGGGGAACCATCCGCGCATCCTGCGCGCTGCGCAGATCCTTGCCGAGGAGCGGATCTGCCGGCCGGTGCTGATGGGAAAGCGGGAGGAGATCGAGGCGTTCGCGAAGGAAGCCGCGCTCTCGGCCATTCCTGACCTCGAGGTGATCGATCCGGTCACCAGCCGCGACATCCAGGAGTACACGCAGCTCCTCTACGGGCTCCGGCAGCGCGCCGGCATGTCCTTCGCGGAGGCCGCCTACCGCATCCGGCAGCGGAGCGTGTTCGCCGCCATGATGCTGCACGAAGGCGCGGTGGACGGCGTGGTGACGGGTCTCACCCGGAGCTACCCGGAGGCGATCCGGCCCGCGCTGCAGATCGTGCGCACCATGCCGGGCCGCTTCGCGGCGGGGACCTATATCCTCGCCTTCAAGCACGGCCTGAAGCTGTTCGCCGATTGCACGGTCATTGCCGATCCGATCGCCGAGCAGCTCGCCGACATCGCCATCTCCACCGCGGAGCTGGCGCGCGAGTTCGAGCTGACGCCGCGCGTGGCGATGCTGTCGTACTCGAACTTCGGCACCGATCCGGGCGGCTCGCCCGCCAAGGTGCGGCGCGCCCTGGAGCTCGTGCGGCAGCGGCGTCCCGAGCTGGAGATCGACGGCGAGATGCAAGTCGACCCGGCCGTGCTGCAGAGCGTGCGCGAGCAGGAGTTCCCGTTCGTGCGGCTCACCGGCGACGCGAACGTGCTCATCTTCCCGGACCTGAACAGCGGCAACATCGGCTACAAGCTGCTCTGGCGCCTCGGCGGCGCCGAGGTCATCGGGCCGGTGCTGATGGGCATGGCCAGGCCGGTGAACGTGCTCCAGCAGGGCGCCAGCGTGCAGGACGTGGTCAACCTGGCGGCGATGACCGCGGTGCGCGCGCAGAACGAGATCGTCTACTGAGCGTGCGAGAGGCGCGGCCGCAGCGCCGCCTCGAGCTCCTTGGCGATGCGGCGGTGCGCGGCGGGATCCGGGTGCCCGTCCCAGGGCAGCAGCTCGGAAGGGTCGACGTCGACGAGCGCGTACGGAAGCCCCTGCTCGACGAACAGCTCGCGCAGCAGCGCTCCTTCGGGGTGCTCGTCGAGCGTGCGCGGCCTTCCGATCGAGATCACCGCGAAGAGGGGCTCGGCGCCGTGCTGGCGCGCGACGCGCGCGCTCTCGCGCAGGATGGCCGAGGTGAGGCGCGTCGCATCGCGGAGCCCGTGGTCGCTCAGGTAGCGGACTTCGTTGATGAGCAGATCGCGCAGGCGGAGGCGGCCGAAAAACCCCTCGGCGGCCGGCGCCGGGACGAGCGCACCTTCGCGCAGCGCCAGGCGCGGGCGGTAGTCCTGCACGTTGCGGAACAGCATGACTGGCACGAAGGTGATGATCGCGGCCGTGGGCCGCCGCAGGCGCCCCAAGGCGTCGCCGAGGCGGAGGAGCGCCTGATCGGAGCCGTACCCGCCGCAGGCCACATTCACTGCTTGGAGGCCGAGGTCGTTTACCATCAGCGCGGGAAAGCTGTCCTCGTACGCGACCCCATGCCCGGCGGCGATCGATTCGCCCGCCACGATCAGCGATGGCAGGCCGGGGTCCGGCGCTCCTTGCGGCCCCTGCGCCCGGTCGCCCCACGCATCGACGGCGTACAGGGTCGGATGCCGCGGCGGGCCGAGCACCGTCGCCCGCGACGGCAGCAAGACCCAGCCGAATTGCCGATCCGGTCGGCCGAGGCGGAACTCCACCTTCGCCGCGCGCCATCCCGCCAGCTGTCGGTTCCCGCGGCGCAGGATCCACTCGGACGCCGTGAGCGCAAGCGCGACGGCGAGAACGACGCGCGCCGCTCCACCGAGGGTGGCGCGGGCGAGCGCCCGGCCGACCGGCCAGGAAGCCGCGACCAGCACGACACCGGCGATCGCGACGCCGGCGCGCACGTCGCGCGACACCCAGGCGGGCGCCCACGGGTAGTAGCCGGGCAACAGCACGTGCCGTTCGAGCCACGGCCCGTCCATCGCGCGCGCCGCGAGGAGCAGCACAGCGCCGCATGTGCAACAGACGGCGGTCGCAATCCAGCGCAAGTTACCCCGAGCCTACCCTGTGCTAGCGTCGACCGCATGGACGAGGTGGTAGGCCCGTCCGCGCTGGATCGCGCGCTGCGGCCGCTACATCGCTGGGTGTGGCGCGACCCGCATCGTCGCGCGCGCAAGCTCCTGCGGTTCGCCGAGACCGAGGCGGACGGCGGCCGCGATCTCTCCCGCGCCGCGGAGCTGACGGCGGACCCGCTGCTACGCCGACTCTACCTGCGCCACGCCGAGGACGAATTGCGCCACGCGGCGTTGTTCAGGGAGCGCGGCGGAGCGCTCTTGCGAGGTCTGCCGCGGGCCCCGGCCGGTTTCGAGGCGAACTGGCTGACGCCGGGCGAGCGCGGACTCGACGATCTCCGGGTGGACGGCGAGCGCGACGAGTCGCTGCTCGCGTTCCTGCATCTCTCGGAGAAGGCGGCGGCGCAGCGCTTCGCCATCTACCGGCAGGTGCTCGCGCACGACCCCGATACGCGAGCGGTGTTCGACGACGTGCTCCACGACGAGGCGTTCCACATGACCTACACGCAAACGCAGCTCGCGCGTGTCGCGGCCGGCGGATCGCGCGCGCGCCTGTTCCGCGCGCGCGCCGGGCGGCTCTGGAAGGCTTATCTGCGCGTTGCCGCGGCGCTCGCTTCTGTCGTTGGAACGCTCCTGCTGCGCATCCAGTACTTCGTCGTGCTGCCGCCGTTCGCGCTCCTCGCCCGCCGCGCCGCGAAGCGCGAGCCGGCGGGCTTCATGGCGGCACGCCGGCCGTCTCCCCTCACGAGCCAGTACTGATGCGCATCCTGGGTATCTCCGCGCACTACCACGACTCGGCCGCGGCGCTGGTCATCGACGGCGTACCGGTCCGCGCGGTGCAGGAGGAGCGCCTTTCCCGGCGCAAGAACGACGCGGCGTTCCCGCTCGCGGCCATCGAATGGTGCCTCGAGAGCGCCGGCCTGGAACCGGAACAGCTCGACGCCGTCGTCTTCTACGAGAAGCCGATGCTCAAGTTCGAGCGCATCCTCACCATGGCGCTGCGCGGCTTCCCTCGCAGCTGGCGAAGCTTCCCGCGCGCCATGAAGAGCTCGCTCGGCGAGAAGCTCTGGGTGAAGGGGATCATCGCCTCGCACCTGGGAGTGCCCGGCCGCAAGATCCTCTTCACCGAGCATCACCAGGCGCACGCCGCGGCGGCATTTCTCACCGCGCCGACGCGCGCGGCGGCGATCCTCACCGCCGACGGAGTCGGTGAATGGGCGACGCTGTCCGTCGGAAGCGGCGCGGTGACGGCGGACGGGCGTACGGAGATCGTCGCGAAGCGCGAAATCCGCTTCCCCCACTCGCTCGGGATGCTCTACTCGACCTTCACCGCCTGGCTCGGCTTCCCGGTCAACGAGGGCGAGTACAAGGTGATGGGCCTCGCGGCCTACGGACGCCCTTCACTCGCGTCCGAGGTACGCAAGGTGCTGCTGCGCACGAAAGACGGAGGATTCGCGCTCGACCTGTCCTACTTCGACTACCACCTGTCGGCGAGGAGCTCGTACTCGGCGAAGTTCGTGGACGCGTTCGGACCGGCGCGAGACCCCTGGGACCCCATCGATCTTGCGACGGACCGGGGGCGCCACTACGCGGAGGTGGCGGCATCCGTGCAGCGCGTCCTGGAGGACACGCTCGTCGACCTCGCCACCGCCCTCCACGCCGAGACGGGCCTTCCCGACCTCTGCCTGGGCGGCGGGCGCTCTACGCCGACCGCGTGCATTTTGGGAATCCGTGGCGCGAGGTGCCGGACCATCCGTTCTGGGGGCCGGAAGCGCAACCCACCGAGCTCGTGCGCCTCGCTGCCGAGGACGGCTTGCCCTGCGCGCGCCACGCGGAGCCGGAGCTGCTGGCACGGGTCGCCGACGAGCTGAGCGCCGGGCGCATCGTCGGCTGGGTGGATGGCGCGTGCGAGCTAGGTCCGCGGGCGCTAGGTCACCGAAGCATCCTCGCCGCGCCGCGCGACGCCGCCATGCGCGACAAGCTCAACCGCAGCATCAAGTTCCGCGAGGAGTTCCGGCCCTTCGCCCCGGCGGTGCCGATCGAGGCCGCCTCGAGCTACTTCGATCTGCCTCCGGGAGGGGAGCGGCTGGGGCGCTTCATGTCGGGCGTCTTTCCCGTACGTCGGGAGTGGCGCGATCGCCTCGCCGCGGTCACCCACGTGGACGGCACCGCGCGGGTACAGACCGTCGAGCGCGCGATGGCGCCTCGCTTCCACGCGCTCCTCGAGGAGGTGGGCCGGCGCACCGGCATCCCGGTCCTGCCCAACACGAGCTTCAACCTGGCCGGCGAACCGATCGTGAACCACGTGGCCGAGGCGTACTCCACCTTCCGGCGCTCGGGCATCGATCTGCTCGTCTGCGGGCCGGCGCTGGTCGCGAAGAAACGGGCAGCGCAGAAGGGCCCGGAGGAGGCCGTGGCATGATCAAGCGGCGTTCCCGCATCGCGCGCACGCTGGTCATCGTGGGCAGCGCCGCGCCGTCCATCATCGACGGCGCGCGCGGGCTGTGGCGCAGCGAGGCTGGACGGAAGTGGCTGGTGCCGCTCGTCGTGTTCCTCTGCGTGACCGGGTTGGTGCTGGTGATCGCGGCGGGCGTCGAGGCGTTGGCGCCGTTCATCTACGCGATCTTCTGAGCCCATGCTCGAAGAGGCGCTCGAGCTGCTCGCCTGCCCGCGCTGCGGCGGCCGGCTGCGCACGCAATTGCGCTGCGGCCCGTGCGGCGTGGAATACGCGGCCGCGAAAGGCATCCCGGAGCTGCGGCTCTCCGCCGACGCGCGCACCGAGACGGTCCGCGACTTCTACGCGCAGGCCCCATTCCCCGGCTATCCGCCGCGAGACAGCTATCCGTGGCTGCGCGCCCGCGCGGAGCGCAGCGAGCTGGCCCGCCTGCTCGACCAGGCCATCCCCGGCGATGCCCGCATCGCGGAGGTTGGCTGCGGCACCGGGCAGATGAGCCTCTTCCTCGCCACCGCCGACCGCGTGGTGATCGGAGCCGACCTGACCCGCGCCTCGCTCGAGCTGGCCGAGGACGCGCGGCGGCGGTACGAAGTCGAGCGCGCACTCTTCGTCGAGACCGACCTGCGTGCTCCAGGTCTCCGCGCCGGCGCCTTCGATGTCGTCTATTCGAGCGGCGTGCTGCACCACACTCCGGATCCGCGCGCTTCCTTCGCCGCGGTGGTTCGCCTCCTCCGCCCGGGCGGCGTCGTGGTGGTCGGGCTCTACAACGCGTACGCGCGCCTGCCGCACCGGTTGCGGCGAGGCGTGGCGCGGCTGACCGGGTTCCGCTGGATCCCATTCGATCCCGTGCTGCGCGAGCGCCGCGCCGAGCCGGCGCGCCGCGAGGCCTGGCTGCGCGACCAGTACCGCCACGTCGAGGAGCACCGCCACACGCTGGGCGAAGTGCAGGGGTGGTTCCGCGAGAACCGCGTCGAATACGTGCGCGCCTTTCCGGACACGCTGCTCGCCTCCGAGCCGCCGCGCGGTGGCGACCTGTTCCGCGCCGCGGAGGACGACTGGGCATTCGAGAACGTGCTCGCCCAGCTCGGCTGGGCGCGCACGCTGTCGCACGAAGGCGGGCTGTTCGTGGTGGTCGGCCGCGCCGCCGCCGTGCAGTAGGTTCCCGGCTACCGGCGCCATCCCGCTCGAGGCGCTCCGCCGGGCGTTCGGCGAAGTGGTCGACTCCCACGAATCGCGTACCTAGCTTCACTCCGATGAGCACGGTCACCAGGCTCGCCGCCGCGGCGCTGCTGGCGTCCTCCGCGGCGCCCGGGCAGGCACCCGAGACGTCCGCGGGGAACGCGGACGCAGGTCAGCCTGACGCGGGAGCTCTCTTGACCCCGCGCGAGAAAGTGGCTGCCCAGGCGTCCGAGCAGGCGAAGAAGGACGTCGACGTCGCCGGCATCCACCTGCAGGTGGCGAGGCTCTACCTGGCGGGGCTCTATGGCCTCACGGGTGCGCCGAGCACCTGGGATCGCGAGCACGGCGTGG
>VBKO01000274.1 GCA_005888115.1 Deltaproteobacteria bacterium | reverse complement strand
CCGCGATCCGCTGCTCGCTGGAAGGATGGTCCGAGAGGAACGCCGGCGGCTCCTTACCCTTCGAGTACGCCAGCATCCGTTGCCAGAAATCGACGGCCGTGGCCGGGTCGTAACCCGCCTTCGCCATCAGCACGAGGCCGATGTGGTCCGCCTCGCTCTCCTGCTGGAGCGAGAACGGCAACTCGACACCGAGCTGAGCGCCCAGCCCCAGCGCCGCTCCAGTCATCTGCGCCGCGCCAGGCTTGTTCGCCTGT
>VBKO01000273.1 GCA_005888115.1 Deltaproteobacteria bacterium | reverse complement strand
GATTCCCTGGCTGCCGGAAGCCCTGCTGCGCGCGGGGGACTTCTTCCTGTTCCGCCGGTTGTTTCGCTACGATCCCGAACGGACCGGCGCATACACGGACGACGACATCGAGCAGATCGTCGCGGCGGCGCGCGAGCCGGGCGCGCTGACCGGGATGTTGGCGTGGTACCGGGCGATGGTGCAGCGCCCGACGCACACGCGCTGGAAGCCGATCGAACGGCCGGTGCAGGTCATCTGGGGCGAGAAGGACCGCTACCTGTTGCGCGAGGTCGCCGAGCCGGAGCGGGAGTGGGTCTCGGACCTGCGCTTCGCGCCGATCCCCGAGGCGAGCCACTGGGTGCAGGCCGACGCGCCCGAGAAGGTCAACGGGCTATTGATCGACTTCCTCCGTGCGTAACGTACGCGAGTGCCCGTCCGCGGTAAGAAAGGGAAGCGAGCGCCCGCCCGGCCTTCCGCGGGGAAGCGCGCCCGCAAGGACGGCGCGGCCTTGCGCAAGCGACTGCCAGAGTACGAGGCGAAGCGCGACTTCGCGATCACGCCCGAGCCGGCGCCCGGAAGCGCCAGGCCGGCGGAGGAGCGGCCCTCGTTCGTGGTGCACAAGCACGACGCGAGCCGGCTGCACTACGACGTGCGGCTGGAGATGGACGGCGCGCTCGCCTCGTGGTCCGTTCCCAAGGGGCCATCGTACGACCCCGGGCAGAAGCGGCTGGCCATCCAGACCGAGGACCACCCGCTGGAGTACGGCAGTTTCGAGGGACGCATCCCCGACGGCGAGTACGGCGCGGGCGACTCGCTCATCTAGGACAACGGAACCTACGAGGTCGTCCCACCGGGCACTCCCAGCGAGCAGAGGAAGAAGGGGCATCTGCGCGTCCGCTTCCACGGCAAGAAGCTCGACGGCGAATGGCACCTGGTGCGCACCGGCGGCGGGATGCAAGGCACCAAGTCGCAGGGGCTGATCTTCAAGGCAAAGGACGGCAAGGAGAATCCGGGCTACGACCTGGTCGCGGAGCGGCCCGAATCCGTCGTCAGCGGCCGCGTCGCCACGCGCGGGCCGGAACGGGCGGGCACGCTGCGGGCGCCGCGCGCGCCGCCGGAGAAGCTGCTCGAGGGCCTCCTGCCGCCGATGCTGGCGACCCTCGTCGACGAGGCGCCGCCCGACGAGGAGAGCTGGATGAAGGAGCGCATGGGCGACGCGGTGGTGGACGGCGAGATCGCCATCCTCGATGGGAAGGGCGTCCCGCGCTTCGAGCTGATCCAGCAGGGGAAGAACGACGAGGCGCTGCTGTTCGCCTTCGACCTGCTGCGGCTGGATGGCGAGGACCTGCGCGCGCGCCCGATCGAGCAGCGGCGCGACCTGCTCCGCAGCCTGTTCTCCAACACGGCAGCGAACCTGCGCGTCAGCGAAGAGCTGAGCGGGCGCGTGGAAGATCTGCTGAAGGAAGCGGCGCGCGACGGGTGGGAAGGCATCATCCTCAAGCGCCGCGGCTCTCCGTATCAGAAGGGGCGCGGCCACGACTGGCTCAAGCTCAAGGCGCTCGCCACGCAGGAGCTGGCCATCGTCGGGTGGACGGCCGGGGAAGGAGCAGCTTCCAGTGGAATCGGCGCGCTGCTCCTCGGCGTCAACGAAGGAGGGTCGCTGGAGTTCGCGGGCAAGGTGGGCACCGGGTTCTCCGCCCGGCAGCGCAAGGAGCTGCTGGAAGAGCTGAGCAAGGACGAGGTCGACGAGGCGCAAGTGCGCGGAGCGCCGCGGATGCGGGATGCGCACTGGGTCAAGCCCCGGCTCGTGGCGCAGGTTCGCTTCACGGAATGGACCAGCGACGGGAAGCTGCGGCACCCGAGCTTCCAGGGCTTGCGGCTGGACAAGACGCCGATGGAGACCGTGCGCGAGAAGCCCGCGTCGCCGCCCAAAGCGTCGCGGTCGCGGTCGGGTTCGAAGTCGCGATCGACGTCGGAGTCGGATCAGCCACCCGCGCCAGTCGAAGTGAAGCTGACCAACCCGGACCGTGTGCTCTACCCGAAGGACGGAATCACCAAGCAGGACGTGGCGGACTATTACCAGGCCGTCTCCGGTCCGCTGCTCGCCGCGATCGAGGACCGGCCGCTGGCGGTCATCCATTGGAACCAAGGCGTGGGAAAGCCCGGCTGGTTCGAGCAGAACACGGGACAGAAAGCGGAGCCGTGGATGAAGGTGGTGGACACGCCCTCCTCGAAGGGGCCGGTGCGCCACCTGGTGGCCGACCGTCCCGAGACGCTGCGCTGGCTGGCGCAGCACGCCGCGCTCGAGCTGCACATGTGGCACTCGCGCGCGCAGAGCCTGACCATGCCGGACTGGGTCATCTTCGACCTCGATCCGGCGGACGGGAAGGGGATCGAGCAGGCCATCGAGGTGGCCCAGATCCTGCGCGGGATGTTCGAGCGGCTCGGGCTCCCGAGCGTGCTGAAGACCACCGGGAAGCGCGGCCTCCACGTCTTCGTGCCGCTCGCCCCGGGGCACACCTACGACGACGCGCAGGGCTTCGCGCTATCCGTCGGCGAGACCGTCGCCCAGAAGCTGCCCCAGGTCACGCTCGAGCGCGCCAAGGAGAAGCGGAAGGGGCGCCTGTACTTCGACTGCCTGCAGAATGGGTACGGCAAGACGGTCGTCGCGCCGTACTCGCTGCGCGGCGTGGACGGCGTTTCCGTGTCGACCCCGCTGCGCTGGAACGAGGTGGAGGCCGGGCTCGATCCGAAGCGCTTCAACCTGCGCACCGTCCCCGACCGCCTGAAGGAAGTCGGCGATCTGTTCGCGCCCGCGTTGCGGCAAGGCGTCCGGCTGCCGAGATTCAAGCGCTGATGCGCGACCTCTACGCCATCCTGGGCCTTCGCGACGACGCGAGCGAGGACGCGATCAAGGCCGTCTACCGCCAGCTCGCTCGCACCTTCCACCCCGACGTGAACTCCGAACCGGACGCCGTCGAGCATTTTCGCGAGATCACCGACGCGTACGTGGTGCTCTCCGATCCGGAGCTGCGCGAGCGCTACGATCGGCAGCGGGCGCGCCGTCCCCGCAGACGAGCACGCGGCGAGGAGACGGAGACCCGGATCGGCCTGCACCTCGCCGGGATCGATCTCGGCGGCCTGCTCGGCGTCACCGTGCACGTGCAGCGGCGCCCGCTGTTCGACGACGCGCCGGAGCCTGACCCCGCGCCGCCCGCGCGCGACCGGCCGCGACTGCGGGCGCGCCGCCGCTGACCGTCAGCCGCCAGGCGGGTGTACGGCCACGATGGCCTTCACGATGAACGAGTCGGACCCCGATCCGCCGCCGACGCCGAGGTTCAGGTCGAGCCACCGCGTGGCGAGATCGACGACGCCGAACGCGCGGTGCACCTGCTCGCGCAAGGGGAGCAGGGCGTCGACCGGGCCGAGAGCCGCGTAGTACTCGGCGCCGAGCGAGAGCGCTTCGGTGACCGACCACGCCGCCTTGGCGCACGGCTCCAGCTCCGGGTGGAATCCTCCGTTCAGCTCGAAGGAGAGGATCGGGTTGAGCCACAATCCCAGCGGGCCGCTGCGCGCTTCCAGGATCGGGCGCAGCTCCCCGCCGCGGCGGGCGGCCTCGTACTCCGCCGGGATCCACGACAGCTCGCCGTTCAAGGCGAGGTGCAGCCAGCCGAACGCGGGCTCCAGGAGCCGCGCCTTCATCCGCAGCTTCGTTCCCGCGTAATCGTAGGTCCCGTCGGGGCGCAGCGCCGATTGCAGATAGGCGCCCGCCTCCAGCCACTCGGTCAGGCCCAGGTGCGGCTCCAGCGTGGCGTGGGCGACGTGGTGGGTCGGCAGCTCGCCTGCCGCGGAAGGCTGCTCGGATCCGCGCAGCACGCCATTGAGGTGGACCTCCACCCCCGCCGTGAGCGGGGGGGCCGTGCTCGCGTCGTAGACCTGGATCTCGAACGCGTCCTGCGCGCCTGCCGCGGTGGCGCAGACGAGGAGCAGGATCGAAGCTCGCACTGGCGTACTCTACGGCGAAACGTAAGGGCCCGCCCATGATCTAGATCCACACCGGAGGTTGCCATGGCCGAGAAGCGCTACCTGATCGTGGGTGCAGGCATGACGGCGCACGCCGCCGCCCAGGGGATCCGCGAGCTGGACCCGCGCGGTTCGATCACCATGCTGGGCGCGGAGCCGCACCCGCCTTATGCACGGCCGCCGCTGTCCAAGGCGCTCTGGAAGGGCCAGCCTGAGGACTCGGTGTGGCTGCCGCAGGTCGCGGCAGTCAAGCTGCTCTCCGGCCGCCGGGCCACCTCCGTGGACCGCAAGAGGCGCCGGGTGACCGACGATCGGGGGGAGACGCATCCGTACGACAAGCTGCTGCTCGCCACCGGCGGCTCGCCCCGCCGCCTGCCGTTCGGCGGCGAATCGGTCGTGTACTACCGCACCCTCGACGACTACCGCCGCCTGCGCCGCGGCGGGAAGCGGGCGGTGGTGATCGGAGGAGGATTCATCGGCAGCGAGATCGCCGCGGCGCTCTCGCTGGACGGGCGCGAGGTGACCATGGTCTTTCCCGAGGACGGCATCTGCGCTCGCGCCTTCCCGAAGGACCTGGCTGCGTTCGTCACCGGCTACTACCGGGAGAAAGGCGTGCAGGTGCTGGCCGGCGACGTGCCCACCGCGATTGCGGAGACCGGCGCCGTGCGGACCCGGTCCGGCCGCGAGCTACCCGCCGACGCGGTGGTGGCGGGGCTCGGTATCGTCCCGGAGACGAAGCTCGCCGAGGATGCGGGCCTTGCGGTGCGCGACGGGATCGTCGTGGACACGCAGCTCCGCACCAGCGATCCCGACGTCTTCGCCGCGGGCGACGTGGCGCGATTCCACAGCGAGGTGCTGGAGAAGGAAGTCCGGGTCGAGCACGAGGACAACGCGAACACCATGGGCCGTCTCGCCGGCCAGGCCATGGCCGGCGCGTCCGTCGCCTGGCGGCACGTGCCGATGTTCTACTCGGACCTGTTCGACCTGGGGTACGAAGCGGTTGGCGAGATCGACTCACGCCTGACCACGGTGGCCGACTGGAAGGTCCCTTTCCGCGAGGGAGTCGTGTACTACCTGCGCGACGATCGGGTCCGCGGCGTCTTGCTCTGGAATACCTGGGGCCAGGTCGACAACGCGCGCGCTCTCCTCGCGGAGCCGGGACCCCACCGCGACCTGAAGGGCCGCTTGCCGCGCTGATTTCTGCGCCGCCTCGGCGGCCGGTGTTACCCTGCCTCAAGTGGCAGACGAGATCGTCATCCCGGCGTTCCGCACCGTGCCGCGCACGGGCGTGATCTACGTCACCTCCGAGGCGCACCGCCAGGGATATCGCTCGCGCGATCCCAACTGGTGCAATCTGGGCCAGGGGCAGCCGGAGACGGGCGAGCTGCCCGGCGCGCCTTCCCGCGTGCACCAGGTCGCGATCGAGGTCGACGATCAGGAGTACGCGCCGGTCCCTGGGGTGTGGGAGCTGCGGGAGGCGGTCGCCTCGCTCTACAACCGCCTCTATCGCCGCGGGATGCCTTCGCAGTACAGCGCGGAAAACGTGTCGATCTCGGGTGGCGGCCGGGCCTCGCTCACCCGCGCGGCGGCCTCGCTGGGCCACATCAACCTCGGCCACTTCCTGCCGGACTACACGGCGTACGAGGAGCTGCTCGACATCTTCCGCGCCTTTACCGCCATCCCGATCCTGCTCGAGGGCGAGCGCGGTTATGCGTTCACCTCGGAGGATCTGCGCCGGGAGGTGCAGGGCCGCGGCCTGTCGGCGCTGCTCGTCTCCAATCCCTGCAATCCGACCGGCAAGCTGGTGCAGGGCGAGGAGCTGTCGCGCTGGGTGCGCCTGGCCCGCGAGCTGGAGTGCACGCTGCTCATCGACGAGTTCTACAGCCATTACGTGTGGAGCTCCCGCCCGGGGCAGCTGCCGATCGAGAGCGCCGCGCGCTACGTCGAGGACGTGGACCGCGACCCGGTGGTCCTGTTCGACGGGCTGACCAAGAACTGGCGCTATCCCGGGTGGCGAGTGACCTGGACGGTCGCGCCCAGGACGGTGATCGAAGCGGTGGCCAGCGCGGGCTCGTTCCTCGACGGGGGCGGCAGCAAGCCGCTACAGCGCGCGGCGATCCCGCTGCTCGACGACGACCACGTCCGCGCCGAGACGATGGCTACGCACGCGGTCTTCCGCGACAAGCGCGACCGCATGCTCTCGCGCCTCGAGCGGCTCGGCATCCGCGCCGACCGCGCTCCCGACGGCACCTTCTATGTCTGGGGGAATCTCGCCGGGCTCCCGCCGCCGCTCAACGACGGCATGGGCTTCTTCCGCGCGGCGCTGGAGCGCAAGGTGATCACCGTCCCCGGCGAGTTCTTCGACGTCAACCCCGGCAAGCGGCGGAGCCGCCGCGCGTCGCGCTTCCGCAGCTACACGCGGTTCTCCTTCGGCCCGCCCCACGCGGAGATCGAAACCGCGCTGGGACGGATCGAAGAGATGGTGGCGGAGACGGCCACCCGCCGCGCCTGACGCTTGGAAGGATTCGAGGATCACCGCGGAGGCGCAGAGGCGCGGAGATCTTCTTCAAACGAATCCCTCCGCCCTCTCCGCGGCTCCGCGGTGATCTTTTCGTCTATTGCTTCGGATTCGATGTGCTGCTCTGGCTGCTCTGCACCTCGATCT
>VBKO01000063.1 GCA_005888115.1 Deltaproteobacteria bacterium | reverse complement strand
TCGGCGTGCCGGCGCGCGGCACGCGCCTCGTCGTTCGCGGTGAGGAAGAACTTCACGTCTGCGTCGGGAAAGACGACGGTCCCGATGTCCCTGCCCTCCAGGACGGCGCCGCGGACGGCCCCGCGTCCGAGCTGGCGCTGCAGACCGAGCAGCTTCTGACGGACCACCGGGCGCGCCGACACGACGCTGGCCCCGCGGCTGATCTCGGGCGTCCGGATGGCCTCGGTGACGTCCTCTCCGTGCAGCAGCACCCTCTGGCCCTCGGCCGCCGGAGCGAACGAGATCCCCAGGCCGCCATCGAGGAGGCGCGCAAGCGCGGCGTCGTCCTCCCAACCGATGCCCGCCCGCTGCGCAGTCAGGGCCACCGCGCGATAGATGGCGCCGGTGTCGACGATGGTGAACCCGAGCCGGCGCGCCAACTCGCGCGCGACCGTGCTCTTGCCCGCGCCGGCGGGACCGTCGATGGCGACGATGGGTGACACGGGCGGTCAGTAGCGCAAGGCTCGCGCAGCAGCAAGGCGGGGCTTGCTCAGCGGTGTAGCGTCACCAGCAGGCCGAGGCGGACGGCGGCCGCGAGCGCGACCACCCAGGTCAGGGCGTCCAGCCCACGCCGGGGCGCGCGATCGGTCTCCGGCTGCTGCTCGTCGTCCCCGCCATCCTCGGGCACGCCGGGACCGTAGGGCTCGTCGATGGCGACCGGCGCAGCCAGCCACAGCCAACCGGCGCGCATGGCGACGGCCGCGAGCAACACGGCGAATGCGACGAACCAGGCGATCTGCGCGGCGGGATGCATGGTGACCGGAAGCTGTGACTGCGCGGCAGGCATCGGCTAGTGCCGCACAGCGGCCGGACAAGCAGGCGCCCGCTGCGCTATGGTGCGCTCTTTCCCCAGGAGGGGTCCGCATGAAGCGTTTGTGGGTCGCAGCCGCGCTCGCGTCGTCCGCCGCATCCGCCCAGCAGGAGGACTTCAGCAAGGTGGAGATCAAGGCGACGCAGGTGGCCGGCTCCGTCTGGATGCTGGAGGGCTCCGGAGGCAACATCGCGGTCAGCGCCGGCGACGAGGGAGTCGTGATGGTCGACGATCAGTTCGCTCCGCTGGTGCCGAAGATCAAGGCGGCGCTGGCGAAGATCTCGCAGAAGCCCGTCCGCTTCCTGCTCAACACGCACTGGCACTTCGACCACGTCGGCGGGAACGCCGGCATGGCGGATACCGCGGCAATTCTCGCCCATGAGAACGTCCGCAAGAGGATGCAGGCGGGCGCGGAGATGTTCGGCCGCAAGATCGAGCCTGCCGAGCCGCGCGCGCTGCCGATCCTCACCTATCAGCATGACGTCACCCTCTGGCTGAATGGAGAGCCCGTCCGCGCGCTGCACGTCTCGCCCGGGCACACCGACGGCGATACGGTGGTCTTCTTCACCAAGAGCAACGTCGTGCATATGGGAGACGACTTCTTCGCGACCGGCTTCCCGTTCGTCGATCTGGACAGCGGCGGCAGCGTGCGCGGGCTGATCGGGGCGATCGACGAGGTGCTGCCGCAGATCCCGCCCGACGCGAAGGTGATCCCGGGTCACGGCTCGCTGCAGACCGTCGCCGCCCTGAAGAAGTTCCGCAACCGGTTGGATGAGATCGTCGCCCTGGTCGCCCGCGGACTCAAGAGCGGCAAGACCGTCGAGCAGATGCAGAAGGAGAAGCTGCTCGCTCCCTACGAGGACTGGAACGCCGGGTTCGTCAAGGCGGACCAGTTCATCGCAGTCGTCGCCCGGGACTTGACCCAACGAAAGTGATCAGCGTCCTCGACGGCTGTGCCGGCAACGCGACTCTCTTCGATCCGGCGCCTCCGGCGCCTCTACCAGGGGGGCTAACCCAGCGTCGGTGGGGTGGGCTCGGTGATGGGGCCGAGCTTGCGGAACTTCCGGTACCGATCCTCGACGATCTGATCGGGGCCGAGCAGGCGCAGCTCGCGCAAGTGCCGGCGGAGCGCCTCGCGGAGCTTTCCGGCGGTCGCGTCCGGGTCGCGGTGCGCGCCGCCGGCGGACTCCTCGACCAGCTCGTCGACGATGCCCAGCTCGTATGCGTCGCGCGCCGTCAGCTTGAGCGCCTCGGCCGCCTTCTGGCCCTTGCTCGAATCGCGGTAGAGGATGGCCGCGCACGACTCGGGCGAGATCACCGAGTACCAGCTGTACTGGAGCATGAGCAGCCGGTTGCAGACGCCGATGGCCAGCGCGCCTCCCGAGCCGCCCTCGCCGATCACCACCGAGATCGACGGCACCTGCAAGGCGGCCATCTGCTCCAGGCAAACGGCGATTGCCTCCGCCTGCCCACGCTCTTCGGCGTCGATGCCCGGGTAGGCGCCGGGCGTATCGATGAACGCGATCACCGGCCGGTCGAAGCGCTCCGCGAGCTTCATCAGCCGCAGCGCCTTCCGGTACCCCTCGGGGCGCGGCATCCCGAAGCTGCGCAGCAGGTTCTCCTTCGTCGATCTGCCCTTCTGCTGGCCGAGGAGCAGGACCGGTTCCCCGTCGAAGCGCGCCAGTCCCCCGACCAGCGCCTGGTCGTCGGCGAAGGAGCGGTCGCCGTGGAGCTCGACCCAGTCGGTGAACAGCCGCTGCACGTAGTCGAGCATGTAGGGCCGGTTGGGATGGCGCGACAGCTGCACCACTTGCCAGCGGGTCAGCTCGGCGAAGATCTCTTGCTGCAGCTTGGTGCAGCGCCTCTCCAGCCGGCGGATCTCGCCGTCCAGCGCGTCGGCATCGCCGGAAGCGGTGCCGGTCGCCGCGTGGCGCTTCAGCTCGGCGAGCTTCTGCTCCAGCTCCAGGAGGGGCTTCTCGAACTCCAATGCGAAGGTGCTCATCGTCTCGAGGCGCCCTCGTACCATTGCGCCGCCCCGGCGCAAAGCCGCGCCGCGTCGGGCGGCCAGAGGCCGGCGGACGCGCCGTAGTCCTTGGTGAACCACGTCCTTTGCCGCTTCGCGTACTGGCGCGTGCGGGCGGCGACGCGCTCTTCCGCCTCGTCTCGCGTGCACCGCCCGGCAAGCGCGTCCGCCATCTCGCCGTACCCGATGATCTTGAGCGCCTTGTCCGCGCCGGGGACGCGTTCGCAGCGATCGAGCAGCCAGCGCGTCTCACGCTCCAGCGCGCCCGATTCGAACAGCGCGCGCGTGCGGCGGGCGATGCGTTCCTGCAGGACCTCGCGCGGCGGAACGAGATACACGATGCGCGCGGGGTAACGCTCCTCCGCGAAGGCGTGCTCGCGCTGCAGCTCGGACAGCCGGCGACCCGAGAGCGCGTGCACCTCCAGGGCGCGCTCGATGCGCACCCGGTCGTTGAGGCGGATCTCGGCGGCGGCCTCCGGGTCGATCGCGGCCAGGCGCGCATGCAACGCCGGAAGCCCTTCGCGCGCCATGTCGGCACGGAAGCGGGCGCGAAACTCCGCCGAGGCGCCCGGCGCGTCGAGCAGCCCGCGCAGCAGCGCGCGGATCCACAGACCCGTCCCTCCGGCCACGATCACGCGCTTGCCGCGCCGGACCACGTCAGCGATGGCCGCGTCGGCCAGTTGCACGAAGCGCGCGGCGTCGAGCTGCTCTTCGGGATCGGCCACGTCGAGCAGATGGTGCTGCGCGCGGGACCGCTCCTCGGCGGTGGGCTTCGCGGTCCCGGCATCCAGGCCGCGGTAGCACTGCTGCGAATCGGCGGAAACGATCTCCGCGGCGAGCTCGCGCGCCAGGGTGCACGCCAGCGAGGTCTTCCCGGACGCGGTCGGTCCGACGACCACCAGGAGCGGCGTGCTCACCTGGGCTCCGCAGAAGGCGTCGGCGTCTGCGCGCGCTCGCCGCCTTCGAGGAGGCGGACTTCGCTCTCCCGCCCGACCCGCAGGCCGTCGCCCTTGCGCGCGACCCCCCCGAGCAGCACGAGGTCTCCGCGCTCGAGGCGATCGAAATCCGCGTTCGTCGGCACGGCGTCGCGGTCGAGGCGCCCCACCGGCACCCTTCCCTGGTCGCTGCAGACGAACAGCCGCTTCTTGCCTTTCTCCGGTCGCGGGACGCCGACCACGCGCCACACGTCGCGAGGAGGCGGCGCGACGCTCCGGACCAGCACCAGCGGAGCGTACGCCAGCGCCTCGTCCGCGCGCAGGCCGAGCTCCGCCGCGAGCTGCACCACGTGCGGCGGCGCCTGCCACGGGTGCAGCGCGGTGCACCAGTCGCGTGGGTGCTCGAGCGCGGGGCACGGCCGCTGCGTCAGGCACGGGGCGGCGGCCGACCACCTGCCGCTGCGCAACAGCTCGTTCCGAACCTCCAGCAGGGCGCGGCCCGTCTCCCGCAATGCGGGCTCGACCAGCAGCACCGCGCCACCCTGCGCGAGAGGCAGCGCGTCGATCAGCGCGGCGCGCGAACCCGGGGGAAGCTCGGACAACGCGTTCGCGACGACGACCAGGTCGAACTCTCCGTCCAATCGCGGGAGCCCCTCGCCGAGGTCGGCCTGCCGCGTCCCGACGGCACCCCCGGAGAGAGCGCGGGCCTCGGAAAGCGCTGCTGCGCTCGCATCGAGCGCCAGCGCCGATCCCCCGAGGGCGTCGAGCAGCGCCAGCGCCGCGGGCGCAGGGCCCGCGCCGACGTCGAGCGTGCGCGGCCGCGCGGGGATGGCCAGGAGCGTACCAGCCGACCGGGCCAGCGCGAGGACGGCTTGCACCTTCGCGTACGTTTGCGGCCACCACCACAACAGGTACGCGCCGAGATGGGCCGCATCGTCGTAAGTGCGGCGGTGCGCCAGCGCGCGGCGGCCCACCAAGCCCTCGTGCAGGGCAGATGCCGCCTGGGCGGCGCGGCGCAGCTCGCTCGGCGCGAGCCGATCGGGCGGACCGGGCGGGAGGCCGAGCAAGGCGCGCGCGCGGCCGAGCAACGCTGGCACGCGGTCGATCAGCGCGGTCATCGCGCGGGAGGATAACCGGCCGGTGCTCAACCGGGGTACGGAGAACGGATGTCGAGCTCGCGCAGCGCGGCGCGGAAATCGGCGGGGAGCGGCGCATCGCAGCGCACCGGGACACCCGTCGTCGGATGCGTGAACCCGAGCACGGCAGCGTGGAGCGCCTGCCTGCCGATCGCGGCCGCCGCGCGGCGCGAGGGCGCATCGGGCCGGAGCCGCGTCTCGCGCTTGCGCCCGCCGTAGAGCGCATCTCCGAGGAGCGGAAATCCGGCGTCCGCGAAGTGCGCGCGGATCTGGTGGGTGCGCCCTGTGAGCAGCTCCACCTCGACGAGCGCGGCGCCCGCGCCCCTCCCCAGCACCCGGAAGCGAGTCAGCGCGCGCCGGCCCTCGCGTACGCGCGAGCTGAACCGCTTTCGATCCACCGGGTGCCGGCCATGCAGCGTGTCGAACTCGCCCGACTCGGGCGGCTCGCCGTGCACGATGGCCAGATAGCGCTTCTGCACGCGCCGGGACTTGAATTCCGCCTGGAGGCCGCGCAGCGCCGGCTCCGTCTTGGCGACCACCAGGCAGCCGGAGGTTTCCTTGTCGAGCCGGTGAACGATCCCCGGACGCAGCTCTCCTCCGATGCCGGCGAGCCCGCAGATCTGATGGAGCAGGCCGTGCACCACGGTGCCTGAATCGATCCCCGCGCCCGGGTGGACCGCCACTCCGGCCGGCTTGTCGATGACCAGGAGATCGTCGTCCTGGTACAGCACGGGCAGCCGGAGGTCCTCGGGAACCAGCGTGGCCGGCCGTGGCTCCGGGACGCGCAGTTCGATCTCCACGCCTGCGCGGGGCCGCAGGGAAGCCTTCGCCGCGGCTCCCGCGACCCGAACCGCGCCTTCGTCGATGAGCTGACGCAGCCGTGAACGCGACAGGTCGGGCAAACGCGCGGCGAGGAGTTGGTCGAGACGCATCCCCGCCTCGCCCGCCTCGACCCGCAGCCTTTGCAGGGTCACCAGATCTTCGACTTGATGTGGCCCTTGCGCGCGAGGATCACGTCGATCAGGGCCCGCTCGAAGAAGTTCGTGCTCGCATACAGGCGGGGGTCCACGCGGCTCTCGTAGTGCGCCCGTCCTTCCTCGATCTCGTCCGCGAGCACGGTGAAGAAGGTGTCGTTCTCGATGCCTTCCTTGATCTTCGCCTCGTTGTAGAGAGAGAGGTCGGAGGCGATGGCGCGCGCCAGCCGGTTGGCGGCCTCCGGCGCCTCGATCAACGTGGCCATGGAACGAATCTACCGCAGGGCACGTAGACGGTCACGAAACGGTCGGCACGGACGCACCTTGCCCTACTCGGAAGCCAGCTCGACGTTCCAGTACGCCAGATCGGCGGTATTCAGGAACGGCAGCCACTGGGAGTAGAAGCGTCCGATCCGTGGTGGACCGCGGAAGAACGGCGTCCATCTCGGCCGCACCGGCGCGCGCGTGAGCTTCATGTGCGCCTCGTCGGGCGTGCGGCCTCCCTTCTTCAGATTGCACGGCACGCAGCTACAGACGACGTTCTCCCAGGTGGTGAGCCCTCCCCGGCTGCGCGGCACGATGTGATCGAGGTTCAGCTCGGCGCGCGCCGGCGTGCGGCCGCAGTACTGGCAGGTGTTGCGGTCGCGCGCGTAGATGTTCAAGCGCGAGAAGCGCACCTTGGCGCGCGGCAGGTGGTCGTACGCCTGCAGCAGGATGACGCGCGGGACGCGCAACCGGCGAGAGGAGGTCCCGATCGACTCCTCGTGGATGGCGACCGCCAGCTCCGCCCACGATTCGAAATCGAACGTCTGGTACTGCTCGTCCACCGCCTTCGCGGCGCCGCGGTACAGGAGGATGATCGCGCGGCGCACGCTGGTGACGTGCACCGGTTGGTAGAGGCGGTTGAGGACCAGCACGCTCGTCGAGAGCACTCACACCTCCGTTCCGTCGGGCGCACAGCCGCCCGAGGGATGACGCCCCAGTCTATCGCTTGCCGGGGCTCGTTCGCCTGCCTGTCCGGCTGCCTTGGCGACTGCGGCCGCCAGCTCTCCTACATCGCCCGCGCAACGCACGTCGAGCACTACCCGATCCTCGCGGAGGAGCGCGATGACCGGCGGATCGCCGCGCCGGAGCTCGTCGAGCAGGTCCGCGCCACCCTGGACGGCCACGCCGAAACCCGGCAGACGCGCGAGCGGCATCGAGCCACCGCCCACCTTTCCCTCGCTCTCCACCACGCTGCAGGCGATGCCCCGCTCCGAGAGCTCCAGCGCGAGGCGCGTCGCGCGCTGGGAGAGCTGCTCCGCCCGGGCGCCGAGCGCCTCGTTCACCGGCAGCTCACGCGCGCGTCCCGACCGGTAGAGCCGCAGCGTCGCCTCCAGCGCGGCGAGCAGCATTCGATCCGCCCGCAGCGCGCGCGAGAGCGGGTGCTTGCGGCACGCCTCGACCAGGTCGCGCCGGCCCAGAAGGATGCCCGCCTGGGGCCCGCCGAGCAGCTTGTCTCCGCTCACCAGGACCAGGTCGGCGCCGTCGGCGAGCGAGCGCGCCGCGGTGGTCTCGGAGAGGCCCTCGGGCAGCTCCAGGGCGCCGCTCCCCAGGTCGTGGAGGAACGGGACGGAACGCTCGCGCGCGAGCGCCGACAGCTCCGCCATGGTGGCCTCCTGCGTGAAGCCGACCAGCGCGAAGTTCGACCGATGGACGCGCAAGAGGAGCGCGCGCGGGAGCCCGTCCAGGGCCGCCGCGTAGTCGGAGAGCCGGGTGCGGTTCGTGGTTCCGACCTCCACCAGGCGGCAGCCGGACTGCGCCAGGATCTCGGGGACGCGGAAGCCGCCGCCGATCTCGACCAGCTCGCCGCGCGAGACGACCGCGGCGCCTCCGCCGCCCAGCGCGGCGAGCGCCAGCAGCGTGGCCCCGGCGCAGTTGTTCACGGCGTGCGCTGCCTGCGCGCCGAAGAGCTCGCAGAGGAGCGGCTCGATCGCCGCGCTGCGGTGGCCGCGGTGCCCGGTGTCCAGATCGAGCTCCAGGTTCGAGTATCCCGAAGCGATCTCAACCACGCGGGCCAACGCCTCCGGATGCAGCGGCGCCCGGCCCAGGTTGGTGTGCAGCACCACTCCGGTCGCGTTGATCACCCGCCGCAGGCGCGGCGCTGCCTCGCGCTGGGCGCGCGAGAGGACGTCCTGGTCCGGCACCAGCTCGCTCGAGCCGTTCACCGCGCCGGAGAGGATCCGCTCCCGCGCGGCGGCGATCGCCTGCCGGACAGCGGCCTTCACCGCGGCGCGCCCGACGCGGACTTCGAGGGCGCGGACGGCCGGCCGCGAGAGCACTTCGTCCACGCTCGGCAGAGCGCGCAGCCGGCCTCTTTGGTCCTCCATGGCAAAAACCTAACCCGGCCTGCGCCGCTCCGCCAACCTGCGGTACCCTGAATCGATGCGGGTCGCGCTCGCCCTGCTCCTCTGCTGCGCCTGCAGAACACCCGCAAGACCGTCCTCGCCGACCGCCGACGAGCTCGAGTTCCACCGCCGCGCCCTGGTGGTCGACGCCCATTCGGACGTCACCGAGGCCGTCCGCTACGAGCAGTACGACCTGGGCGTCGCGCACCGCGACCACCACCAGGACATCCCGCGCATGCGCGAGGGCGGCCTTTCGGCGCAGTTCCTGTCCATCTTCGTGCAGCCGGGCAGGTTCCGCGCCGAGCAGTTCTTCGACGAGGCGCAGACGCAGATCGAGGCCATCCGGAAAGCCGTCGCGGCGCATCCGGCCGAGCTTTCGCTCGCGCGCACTGCGCGGGAGGTCCGCGAAAACGCACGGCGGGGCGTGATCAGCATCCTGCTCGGGGTCGAGGGAGCGCACATGCTGCTCCCCGGGACTGACGAGGAGCAGCTCGACCACCTGCGCGTGTTCGCCTTCCAGGGCGTGCGGTATTTGACGCTCACCTGGGCGAGCTCCAATCCGGTGGGCGGTTCGTCGGGCGACGACGGCGACACGCAGGGCCTGACGGCGCTGGGCCGCCGCTTGATCGCGGAGCTGGAGAAGCTCGGCGTGGTCATCGACCTGGCCCACGCGTCGGACCCGCTCTTCTGGGACGCGCTGCGCATCGCGACCCGGCCGGTGCTGGTGTCGCATTCGTCGTCGCGGGCCATCGCGAACCACCCGCGCAACCTGACCGACGCGCAGCTCAAGGCCGTGGCGCGCAACGGAGGCGCGGCGTGCGTGAACTTCTCGCGAGGTTTTCTGGACGACGGATTCCGCAAGGCGGCGATCCCGGTGGCGAACCAGACCCGCGACCTGCGGACCTCCGAGCGACGGAAGGCGTTCCAGGCCGCCAACCTGCCCGACGTTCCCGTCTCGCGGCTCATCGATCACATCGAGCACATGGTGGCCGTGGCGGGCGCCGATCACGTCTGCCTCGGCTCCGACTTCGACGGCGTGCCGATGGTCCCCGTCGGCCTCGAGGACGTCAGCAAGCTGCCGGTGATCACTTCCGAGCTGCTCCGCCGCGGCATGCCCCGCCCCGACGTGGCAAAGGTCCTCGGCCTGAACATCCTCCGCATCCTCGAAGCCAACGAGATACGGACCAAGTGATCACCGCGGAGGCGCGGAGAGCGCGGAGGATCAGGATCCAGAAACCTCCGCGCTCTCAGCGCCTCCGCGGTGATCCTTTTGTCCGTTCTCAGGCGCCGCGGGGGGGACCGACGGAAGTACGGCGCCTTGTTGGGGGCGAGGGGGGGTGGACAGCTCCTCGCCGAGTTGGGGGGCGCGAGAGGGGCCGGGAGCGTAGAGGTATTGGTAGGCGGCGAAGCTGCGCAGGCAGCGTTTGACGTAAGCGCGCGTCTCGTCGAGCGGGATCTCCTCGACGAATGCGTCCAACGGGAGCGCGCCGCGCGCCTTCATCCAACCCGCCACCGCGCCCGGGCCGGCGTTGTACGAGGCGAGCGCCAGCGCGGGATGGTGGAAGCGCTTGTACAGCTCGCCGAGGTAGGCCGCTCCGATGCGGATGTTCACCTCGGGATCGACCAGCCGCTCGGTGGTGTAGCCCGGAAGCTTCAGCCGCTGCGCGATGCTCCGGGCAGTCGATGGCATGAGCTGCGTCAGGCCCAGGGCGCCCGCCGACGAGAGGGCGGCCGGATCGAGCGCGCTCTCCTCCCGCATCAAGGCCTGTAGCAGGTCGGCCGGGATCGAGGCGCGCTGCGCCGCCTTGGCGATCTGCTCGCGGAAGGCGAGCGGGTACGCGAGCCCGGCGGCGCGCAGCGCGAGCGGCTCCGAAGTCCGGCGCAACAGGCCCCGCAGCTCCGTGCGGATGAGCGCGTGCGCGTTGCGCAGGTCGCCGGCGCGCGCGGAGAGGTCCGCGAGCAGGACCAGCGGTTCCTCGCCCTCCGCCCCAAGCGTGCGGGCCGGGGCGCGATCGACGGCGAGCAGCTCGCGCGCCGCCTCGGCCTTCATGCCCAGCCGCAACAGCTCGATGGCAGCGAGCAGGTGCGGGTCGCGCGCCAGGCCGCCAGCCCGGAGCGGCGCGCGCGAGCGAAGCAGCGCCGCGATCCGCGGTGTCTCTTCCTTCTCCAGCGCGCTCAGCCGTTCCGGGTCCAGCTGCGCCAGCCGACCCCGCGCGAGCAACCCGTGGTACGTGAGCGGCCGCTGCTCGACCAGCCAGATCAGATCGGCGCGGGCAGCCTCGCGCGCGGCGTCGCGCGCCGCCTCGCTCTCCCCGTTGTCCGGCTCGAGCAGCGCGCGGGCGCGCCAGTAGCGGGCGCGCTCCTCCTCCGCTCCGTCGGCGTCCGGGTGCGCCGCCAGCGCGTCGAGGAAGATGACGCCTTGCCGCGGGTGTCCTTCGGCGAAGTGAGACCAGAACAGGCGGAACTCCGCCTCGGTCCTGAGGTCACTGTCGGGATGGTGCTCGACGAGATCGTGCAGCAGCACGCGCTCGCCGGCGTAGTCGCCGGCACGGCGCCGGGCGAGCGCCTGCGCGAACACCGCGTCGTCGGAGAGCGTCGACCCCGGGAAGTTCCGGTGCAGCGCTTCCCAGAGCGAGGCGACCTGCGCATCCTGCGCCATGGTCTGCAGCTGCGCGAGAAGGTACAAGGCGCGCGCGCGGAGGTCGGGATCCGCGCAGCGCAGCACCACCGGCGCGAGCGCCGCGCGCGCCTTGCCGTAGTCCCGCTGCTTGCGCAGCGCGCGACCGCGGGCGAGGCCCGCGCGGCAGGCGAGTGGATCGGCGGGATCGCGCGGCGCGTGCGAGATGTCCTCCGCGGTGGGCTGGTGCTCCGCCGGCAGCCCGCCCGGAGCGAGCAACGAGAGCGCCTCCTTGAGCAGCGCCGCCGGCGTACGGTCGCCGGGGCAGCCGCCGTGGCAGAGCGAGGGGAGCTTGATGCGCGAGAGCTGGTCGAGCGCCTCGCGGTTGCGGTGCGCGTCGAGCAGCGCCTCGGCCCGACGAACGAGCTTCACCGGCGGGATCGGCTCGCCGGGACCGAGCTGCCGCTCCCGCGCGCGGGCCGAGTCGGCCGCGGGCGAGAGCGGATGGTCCAGCCAGGCGGCGCGCCAGTGCGCGCGCGCCTTGTCCCTGGCGCCCGCGGCAAGCTGCGCGTCGCCGGCCAGCAGGTGCGCGCTGGCGAGGTCGCCTCGCACCTTGCCGCCGAAGATCGGCTCCAGCACGTCCTCGACCTGGGCGGCGAGCCGCGGGCCGGCCACGTGCGCCTTCTCAAGCTGGCGGGCGCGCTCGAGCAACGCCTGGTCCGCGTCGACGTACCGCGCAGGAACCTGCGCGAGCAGCCGGTCGGCGGCGGTTGCCTCACCGCCGTCGATGGCGCTCAGCGCCGCGAGGTGCAGCGCCCGGTCGGCCAGCGGACCGCCGGCGGCCGCGAGCTCCTCGAACGCGACGCGGGCCGCCCGCGGCCGGTCCGCCGCCCGCAGCGCGAGCGCCCGGAGCCAGCGCCCGGCGAAATCGTCGGGCTTCTTGCGAATCAGCCTGAGCGCCTGGGCCGCGCGCCCCGCCTGCAGCTCTGCGGCCGCGCGCTTCAGCGGACCGGCTTCGAAGTAGGGAGCCAGCTCGGCCTCGCCGTACGCGGCCGCCACCTCGGCCTCGCGCTCGGGCGGCGCGGAAGTTTCCGCGCGCAGCGGAGCCGCGCCGAGCGACACGAGGCCGAGCAACAGGACCGTTCTGGAGAGGGGCATGGTGCGTTCAGGAAGGTAGGGAACTGTGGCACCCGCACAGGGCGGAGTCCAGTTCGGGAACCGCGCGCGGAACTTCCTCCATTCCACGACTGAACGGGGCGCAGCCGCGTGTTACCCTCGGCAACGTGGACGCAAGGACGCAGAGCGCGCTGCTCGCCGCCATCGTCACCCTGGCCCTGGCGCTGGCGATGCTGCTGCGCAAGGGCCGCACGCGTCTGTGGACCGCGTTCGCCCTCCTCAACGTCGCGTTGCTCGTCTACGAGCTGGGGGACTTCCTCGCCGGGATCCTGCACGTCGCCTGGCCGCTGCGGCTGACGCTGGTCGCGGCGGGCTTCGTCCCCAGTGCCGTCCTCGGGTTCCTGGTCGAGTTCCAGGGCGACGCCGGCCGCGCGCTGGGCCTGCGCCGGCTGGGCACCGCTTCCGGCATCGTGACCCTCGCCCTCGCGGTCTCCCCGATCGCGCTGCATCCCTGGGTCCGCATCACCGTGGCCGGCGCCGTCTTCCTGCAGCTCACCGCGGCCGTCTCGCTCCTCTACGCCCGGATGCGCCGGGCGGCGAGCCGCACCGAGCGCGCGCGCCTGTTCTATCTGTGGGTGGGCGCCGCTCTCTGCGTAGGCCTCACCTTCGGCGAGCTGCTCATCCGGCTCGCCGGGTGGCCGCCGCCGCCCTTCGCGAACGTCGCGCTGACCATCTACCTTTACTTCCTCTCGCAGACCATCCAGCGGCACCGCCTGCTCGATCTCAACGAGCTGCTGGGCAAGATCGTCGTGCTGGCCAGCGTGGGCGTCGTGCTGGCGGCGATCTATGGCCTGCTCGTGCGGTGGACCGGTGGACAGAGCACCGGGCTGTTCCTCTTCAACACCCTGGTCGCCTCCTTCGTCATCCTCATCCTCTTCGAGCCGCTCAAGGCGAAGGTCGAGGAGCGCGTCCTGGCGCTGTTCTTCGCCGAGCGCTTCCAGCTGGTGCAGGCGCTGCAGACGCTGCGCACGCGGATGGCGAGCGTGGTCGACGTCCGGCAGCTCGGCCAGGTCATGCTGGACGGAATCTACGAGACCCGCAGGGTGACGCACGCCTCGCTGTACCTGCTCAGCGACGATGGCCTGGGGTACCGGCGGCTGGACCACCGCGGGCCGGCGCCGGCGCCGTACATCGACGCGGCCACCGCGCGCGCGCTGGTGCAGAGCGCGCAGGCTGGCCAGAAGGCGCAGCTGGTGGAGCTGGTCGAGCGCAGGCTGGCCGAGCTGCGGCAGGTCCTTCCCGACGAGGAGGAAGGGCGCACGCCCGCCGAGCGCGATCCGCGCGCCGAGGCGCTCGCGGAGGAGCGCTCGCGCCTGTCCGAGCTGGGCGCGGCCATGGCGGCAATGCGCGCCGGGGTGACCATCTCGCTCGTCGCCGGGCAGCGGGTGGTCGGGTTCCTCTGCCTCCTCGATGACCGCGTGCCGGAAGCGTTCGCCTCCGACGAGCTGGCCGCCATGCTGCAGGTCGGCGAGCAGGCCGCGATCACCATCGAGAACAGCAGGCTCTACGAGCGCATGAAGGAGCGCGACCGCCTCGCGGCGCTCGGCGAGATGGCGGCCGGACTGGCGCACGAGATCCGCAATCCGCTCGGCGCCATCAAGGGCGCCGCGCAATACCTCGACCCGGCCGCGCTACGCGAGGGTGACGCCGAGATCCTGCAGATCATCGTCGAGGAGGTGAACCGCCTCGACGGCGTGGTGGCGCAGTTCCTCGACTACTCCCGCCCGATGGGCCCGGGCGCGACAGAGAAGCTCACTCCCACCGATCTCAACGAGGTGCTCTCGCGCACCGTGAAGCTGATCGAGGGATCGCTGCCGCCCAACGTGCGCCTGGAGCTGTCGCTGGAGCCCGAGGTGCCACGCATCCTGGCCGACGCGGAGCAGCTCAAGCAGGTGTTCATCAATCTCGTGCTCAACGCCGTGCAGGCGATGCCCGACGGCGGCCGGCTCGCGGTGCGGACGCGGCGTCCGCGCCAGCCGCTGGAGCTGGGCCTCTCCGACTCCTCGCCGCGCTACGCGGCCGACCAGGTCGAGGTGCGGTTCGCCGACACGGGCGCCGGCATCCCGGAGGAAGCGAAGGACCGCATTTTCATCCCCTTCTATACGACCAAGTCGAAGGGCACCGGCCTGGGGCTCGCCATCTCCCAGCGAATCGTCAAGGCGCACGGCGGCAGCATCGAGGTGCAGAGCCGCCTCGGCGAGGGGAGCGAGTTCATCCTCCGCTTCCCTTCCGCCACCGCGGTCGACGCCGCCGGCCGCCTCGGCCTCACCCCGACCCCTCTGCAGGTCACCCGCGTCGAACCCGCCCGCGAGGAAGAACCCGAGCCCATCGCCCCCTCCCTCGCCCGCGAAAGCGGCTAGGCCAAAAAGCGTTACAGGGAGCGCGGGCGGTTGGGAGCGCGGGAGGATCCGAACCGTCTCCGCGCCTTGTGGTGTTCCGGGCTCTCCCGCGCTCCCGTGTCTCCCGCGCTCCCTGTGAAGCTCTTAGTCCTGCTTGAGGATGGGCCAGCCGCGGCGGAGGGCTTCGGTGGCGAGGGGGCTGCCGGTGGCGGGGGCGACCACGACCGGAATGCGGGCGGCGGAAAGCAGGGCCAGGTCGCCGGTGTGGGAATCGCCGCAGGCGAGGACCAGAGGGCCGAAACGGGAGACCGCCTCGAGCTTGCCCTCCGCGTAGGTGACCGGGTGGAGCACCTCGTCGGTGAAGCGGCCGTCCCGGACGCGCACCTCGATCCCCGCGACCTCGGTGAAGCCGGCCAGCGGCCCCGCGGCACGGACGATGGGGAGCGGGCTCGCCGAGACCACCACCGGCAGCAGCCCGGCGGCGGAGCACGCTGCTCGCAGCTCCTGCGCCGCGCGCACCAGGCGCGGTGGAACCCAGGAACGCGCGAATCGATCCGCCTCGGCCGCCAGCTCGGCCTCGAGCAATCCCGCCTGCAGCTGCGCGGCGTACATGTATCCGGTGCGCTTGTCGCGCGCGACCGCCTGCTCGTACTCGGCGTACGGGTCGCGTCCTCCCGCCAAGTGCAACCACCCGATGGTGACCAGGTGGCGCAGGAACGCCTCGCCGACGTCCTCGCGCCAGAGCGTCCCGTCCGCGTCGAATGCCGCGACGCCGCCCGGCGGCGAGGCGCTGCGCACGGCGTCGATCAGTGCTTGCGGGACCACGTCAACGCTGGCCGCAGCGCTCCAGCGCACGCTGCATGCGGATCTTGTCGTCCTCGCGCCGCGCCTGCGCGCGGACCAGCGAGCACTCGCCGTGGCGGCTCAGCACCTCGGCCGCCGCGCCGCGGACGACCCCGTCCTTCGCGCTTTCGAGCACGGGCTTCAGCGCCGCGGCGAGCCCGGTCTGCGGAATCACGGCCGGCGAGCCGTCTACCGCGGCCAGCCGCACCGTGAGCGGCGCCAGCTCGGATCGCGCGAGAGCCACCAGCACGTCGCCCGAGCTCGACGCGCCGATCGCGGAGAGCCCCGCGACCGCCTTCGCACGCCTGGTGGGCAGCGATCCCTTGTCCTGGGCGATCTTCTCCAGGATCGCCGCACCACGCTCGCCCAGCGCGCGCCAGTCCTCCGTTGAGGCACGCGTGTCGATGCTGCCCAGGTAGGCCTCGACGCGGTCCCGGACCTCGTCGTCGGTGAGCTGCCGGACCGGAACGCGCGTGGCTTGCTCCGCCGGCGGCGCGCCACGGGCCCGCGCAGGCGGCAGCAGCGCGAGGAGCGATGCGAACAGGATGGACGTCATGCGGGCCTCCTCACCGGACCATCGGATTCGCGCGCATCACCTGGCCCTGCTGCGGGCTCACCGTGCCGTTCGATTCGACGTCCAGGAACCAAAACATCAGGTTGTTCCCGCCGCCGCACGCGGGAAGCGAGGCGGGGCTGACGCAGTAGCGCTTGAACATGAGCGTCGGCGACGAGGTAGCGCCACAGGCGTTCCGGCTGGCGGTCGGAGCGCAATCGCTGCAGGCGCATTTGCTGGTGTCCGAGAGCGAGTCGAAGCTGTCTCCCGCCTGTTCCGTCGTGTGGTACAAGCCCATGAAGTGGCCCGCCTCATGGGCGACGATGTATGCCACCGCGTCCGGCCCGCAGGTGGCCGGCGAGAACGTCGAACCGCAATTCCTCGTGTCGATCAGGTCGGAGCCGTTGGCCGCCGCGCCGCTGCTCACCGTGCCGCCGATGCTCGAAGGACCGGGGATGGTTCCGTCGATGCCGACGATATTGATCGCGCTCCCGGCGGCGTTCTTGAACCCGTTCACCAGGAAGATGTTGATCTGGTTGCCGGGCTGCGAAAGCGTGAAGAGCCGGCTCAGCGGGCTGCACGGGGTCTCGTCGTCGATGTTGATGTTGGCGTTGAAGTCTGGGGAGCTCTTCACCCACGGCTGCATGTCGTACAGAGTCACCTTCCCGATGCAGATACCCGCGCGCGCATAGATCTGCGCCAGCGACGAGAGCATGCGCTGGAATCTTGCGTCGGTCGGAGCGGCGCTGAAGGAGATCTGTCCACCGATGAGGGGCGGGACGAAGTAGAAGGCGAAGTCCACCGTGCCCGTCGCCGGCGCGATGCCCGGCTTGAGGTACACGCGCAGGTCGTAACTGTCGGTGGTGCCGCCGCCCGTGCAGTTGTTCACCTGGGTGCACTCCTGTGCGAAGTCGTTCACGGTGAACTTCCACTGCCCGGGGGTGAGCCCTCCCGAAAGCGCGGTGTGCTCGAGCATGAACGAAGTGTTCGGCACGGTCATCGTGCCGCTGAAGGGAGAGGACCCGCCATAAAAGATCGGCTGCCCGCTCGCATCGGCCGGCGGCGGCGGGAGATCGTCGAACAGCAGGGCATTCGACGGGTCCCTGACGAGCGTCGGGACCACGCTGTTGGGGAGCTTCGTGGATCCGTTGAGCGTCACGGACGTGATGGGCACGCTCACGCCCTGCGAGTAGATGCTCAGGCTGCCCGTGCCGGCCGGGATCTGGACGCTGAGCTGAGTGCCGACGGCGTTCGTGTTGAGCTGCTGCGTCGCGAGCACGGAGGGCCGGGCCGGCGTGACCGCCGTCGGGTCGCACGCCGGCTGCGACGCCGGACCCGCGAGCGTCGTGCTCGAACCGGGCGCGGGCGCCGTCCCGGTCGGGTTGCACACCGGTGAAGGCGTCCCAGACCGACACAGTCCCGCCGTGCAGCTGAGGGCGGTGTTCAGGTTGGTGCAGTCCGCAGGCGCTGCGCAGGCGACGAAACAAAACGATCCCGTCGAGGTGCTGACGCAGGTGCTGCCCGCCGGGCACGTGGTCTGGTCCGCCGGATTGCACGCGGAGGTGCACGCCCCACCGGTCGGGAACTCGGGCCCGCTGCCGCAGATCTCGCCCGCGGCGCAGGAGGTGGCCGTGCACGGCTTGCCGAGATCGGCGCTCGCCGGCCGGCCCTGCGCGGGGCAGCTCGCCGCGGGCAGGCACGCGCCGAAGCCCGGGCAACAGATGTACCCGCTCCGGCATGACGACTGCGCGGTGCACGTCGGAGCGCAAACGATGCCGCTCCCGCTGGCGCGCAGGTCCGTGCACACCGCCCCAGCGGGACACGAATCGCCCGCGCAGCTGTAAGTGCACAGCCCTCCCGGCATTGCGGGTGCCGGCGCGCAGCTGGAGCCGACGGAGCATTCTGAGTCGCCCGCGCAGGCCTCGCCGACCGTCCTCAGCGAAGCCGTCTTGCAGGCACCCGTGTCGCAGACGCGTCCGGGCCCGCACTGCGCATCGGATGTGCACCGCCCAGGCGCGCTGTCATCCGAGCACGCCCACACGCCGAGGGCCGCGATCGCTGCAGCCACAGTTCGCAATCGCACGCTTCCTCCCGGTGCGCGGGTTCGAGCCGTATCACAAGACACTCT
>VBKO01000570.1 GCA_005888115.1 Deltaproteobacteria bacterium | reverse complement strand
GCAAAATCGAGCTGGGTAATCCCGAGGCTGTGCAGAGCGAAATCCGCGACTGGGAAGAGCGCGAGGTGAAGTCGTTCCTCGGCAAGCAGAAGGAGCGCAAGGAGCAGTTCTATACCAGCGGCGGATTCCCGGTGAAGCGCACGTACACCGTGCTCGACGTCCAGGACACGCCCCTCGAGGACGTCGGGCTCCCGGGCAGGTTCCCCTTCACGCGCGGGCCGTACCCGACCATGTACCGCAGCCGCCACTGGACCATGCGGCAGATCGCCGGCTTCGGCACCGGAGAGGACACCAACAAGCGCTTCAAGTACCTCATCGCGCAGGGGCAGACCGGTCTCTCAGTCGACTTCGACATGCCCACCCTGATGGGCTACGACTCCGACCACCCGATGAGCGAGGGCGAAGTGGGCCGTGAAGGCGTCGCCGTCGACACCATCGCGGACATGGAGGCGCTCTTCGAGGGGATCGATCTGGAGAAGATCTCGGTCTCCATGACCATCAACCCGAGCGCCTGGATCCTGCTTGCCATGTACGTGGTGCTGGCCGAGAAGCGCGGCTTCGATCTGAACAAGCTCTCGGGGACCATCCAGGCGGACATCCTCAAGGAGTACATGGCGCAGAAGGAGTACATCTTCCCCATCGATCCGTCGGTGCGGATCGTGCGCGACTGCATCACCTGGTGCGCGCGCAACATGAAGCGCTACAACCCGATCAACATCTCCGGCTACCACATCTCCGAAGCCGGCTCCTCGCCGCTGCACGAGGTGGCGTTCAGCCTCTGCAACCTCATCACCTACGTCGAGGAGGTGACGAAGACCGGCCTCGCCGTCGACGAATTCGCTCCCCGGCTGGCCTTCTTCTTCGTCTGCCAGAACGACTTCTTCGAGGAGATCGCCAAGTTCCGGGCGACCCGGCGCGCGTATGCGAAGATCATGCGCGAGCGGTTCGGCGCCAAGAACCCCGAGTCGATGCGCCTGCGCTTCCACTGCCAGACCGCGGCCGCGAGCCTCACCCGCCCGCAGTACAAGATCAACATCGTCCGGACCGCCTTCGAGGCGCTCTCGGCGGTGCTGGGCGGCGCCCAGAGCCTGCATACCAACGGCATGGACGAGGCCTTTGCCATCCCCACCGAGGAGGCGATGAAGATCGCGCTGCGCACGCAGCAGATCATCGCAGAAGAAACCAACGTCGCGAACGTGGTCGATCCGCTGGGCGGCTCGTATTTCCTCGAGTCGCTCACCGACGACTACGAGAAGAGGATCTTCGAGGTCATCGACGAGGTCGACAAGCTCGGTGGGACCATCGCAGACCGGCGAGAAGCCGGTCATCGGCGTGAACAAGTACGTGGAGCCGGACGAGAAGCTCGACGTCGAGGTCCACCCCCACGACGAGACCACGGCGGAGCGGCAGCTCAACCGGCTGCGCCGCGTGCGCAAGGAGCGCGACAACGCCAAGGTCTCAGCGCTCCTCGAACAGCTGGTGCGGGTGGCGAAGGACGAGTCTGCCAACATCATGCCCGTCACCATCGAGCTGGTCCGGGCCGGTGCCAGCATGGGCGACATCGTCGAGAAGTTGAAGAAACCCTGGGGCATCTACCGCGAGAACCCGGTGTTCTGATCCGCGCCGGCCGTGATAGGGGCAAAGGCGTGCAGGACCCGAACGCCATCCTGACGCAGCTGTCGCGCGGCGCCGACGCCTCGACGGCCATCAGCGCGCCCGAGGCGAAGCCCCTGTCCTGGCGCAGCCTGCGCGAGCTCGCTGCCCGCACGATCGACGCGCTCAACGCCATGGGGATCGGCCGCGGAGATCGCGTCGCCATCCTGCTGCGCAACGGGCCGGAGGCGGGGACGGCTTTCGCTTGCATGGCCACGGGGGTCGCCACTGCGCCCCTCAATCCCGGCTACCGAGAAGACGAGCTCGATTTCTATCTAGGCGATCTGCGGCCGAAGGGGCTGGTCGTCGAGGCGGGCGTCGACTCTCCGGCGCGCAAGGTGGCCGCGAAGCTCTCCATTCCCATCGTCGAGCTGCATCCGCAGCCGGGCGAGGGCGCGGGGAGCTTCCGCTTGGAAGGGCCGCCCGCGCTCCGCGGTCGGGCGCAGTCGCCCGGGGCGGGGGAAGGCGACGACCTCGCGCTGCTCTTGCATACGAGCGGCACCACGGCGCGGCCCAAGCTGGTCCCGCTCACGCAGTCGAACCTGGCCGCCTCCGCGCGCAATATCGCCAGCACGCTCGCGCTCTCGCCGGCGGACATCTGCCTGCAGATCATGCCGCTCTTCCATATCCACGGGCTGGTCGCCGGCGTCCTCTCCTCGTTGTCCGCGGGAGCGCAGGTCTGCATCACGCCGGGGTTCAATGCGCTGCGCTTCTTCCATTGGCTCGAAGAGGTGCATCCGACCTGGACGACGGGCGTGCCCACCATGCATCGGGCGGTCCTCGGCCGCGCCGACCGGAACAAGGAGATCCTCGCCCGCAGGAGGCTTCGCCTGATCCGCTCGTCG
>VBKO01000272.1 GCA_005888115.1 Deltaproteobacteria bacterium | reverse complement strand
TGGAAGGCGTCTCGGGCGTGTGGAAGGACCTCACCGACAAGGTCAACTTCATGGCCTCCAACCTGACCGGGCAGGTGCGCAACATCGCCAAGGTCACCACCGCGGTCGCCAACGGCGATCTGTCGCAGAAGATCACCGTCGACGTGAAGGGCGAGATGCTCGAGCTGAAGAACACCATCAACACGATGGTCGACCAGCTCAACACCTTCGCCTCCGAGGTCACGCGCGTCGCGCGCGAAGTGGGCACCGAAGGCAAGCTGGGCGGGCAGGCCGAGGTGAAGGGTGTCGGCGGTACCTGGAAGGACCTCACCGAGAACGTGAACTTCATGGCCACTAACCTGACCACGCAGGTGCGCGGCATCGCGGGGGTGGTGACGGCGGTCGCCAACGGAGACCTGACCCGCCAGCTCAAGGTCGAGGCGAAGGGCGAGATCGCCGCGCTGGCGGAGACCATCAACAACATGACCCATACCCTGGGCGTGTTCGCGGAGCAGGTCACCGACGTGGCCCGCACCGTGGGCGTCGAGGGGAAGCTGGGCGCGCAGGCCGAGGTGCCTGGAGTGGCGGGCACCTGGAAGGACCTGACCGACAACGTCAACTTGCTCGCGAACAACCTGACGGCCCAGGTGCGCAACATCGCCGAGGTCACCACCGCGGTGGCGCGCGGCGATCTGTCGAAGAAGATCACCGTCGACGCGCGCGGCGAGATCCTGCAGCTCAAGGACACCGTCA
>VBKO01000271.1 GCA_005888115.1 Deltaproteobacteria bacterium | reverse complement strand
TGGTCGATCAGCTCCGCTCGTTCGCGGGCGAGGTGACCCGCGTCGCCAAGGAGGTAGGCACCGACGGCAAGCTGGGCGGCCAGGCCGACGTGAAGGGCGTCTCGGGCACCTGGAAGGACTTGACCGACAACGTGAACATCCTGGCGGGCAACCTGACCGACCAGGTGCGCAACATCGCCAAGGTCACCACCGCGGTGGCGAACGGCGATCTCTCGCAGAAGATCACCGTCGACGTGCGCGGCGAGGTGCTGGCGCTCAAGAACACCATCAACACCATGGTCGACCAGCTGCGCAGCTTCGCCTCGGAAGTCACCCGCGTGGCGAAGCAGGTCGGGACGGAAGGAAAGCTGGGCGCGCAGGCGGAGGTGCCCGGGGTCGCCGGCGTGTGGAAGGACTTGACCGACAACGTGAACGTGCTGGCCGGCAACTTGACCGACCAGGTGCGCAACATCGCCAAGGTCACCACCGCGGTGGCGAATGGCGATCTGTCACAGAAGATCTCCGTCGAGGCTCGGGGCGAGATCCTGGCGCTCAAGGACACCATCAACACCATGGTGGACCAGCTGCGCAGCTTCGCCTCCGAGGTGACCCGCGTCGCCCGCGAGGTGGGCACCGAGGGACGCCTGGGCGGGCAAGCCGACGTCCGCGGAGTCAGCGGCGTGTGGAAGGACTTGACCGACAACGTGAACTTCATGGCCAACAACCTGACCGGCCAGGTGCGCAACATCGCCCTGGTCACGACGGCGGTGGCGAACGGCGACCTGTCCAAGAAGATCACCGTCGACGTGAAGGGCGAGATCCTCGAGCTGAAGAACACCATCAACGTGATGGTCGATCAGCTGAACTCCTTCGCCTCGGAAGTGACCCGCGTGGCCCGCGAGGTGGGCACCGAGGGCAAGCTGGGCGGACAGGCCGACGTGCCCGGCGTCGCCGGCGTGTGGAAGAACCTCACCGACAACGTGAACTTCATGGCGCGCAACCTGACCACCCAGGTGCGCGGCATCTCCCGCGTGGTGACGGCCGTCGCCAACGGCGATCTCAGCCAGAAGCTCCTCGTCGACGCCAAGGGCGAGGTGGCCGCGCTGGCCGAGACCATCAACGACATGACGGACACGCTGGGCACATTCGCCGATCAGGTCTCCAGCGTGGCGCGCGAGGTGGGCATCGAGGGCAAGCTGGGCGGCCAGGCCAAGGTGCCCAACGCCACCGGCACCTGGCGGCAGCTGACCGACAACGTCAACCAGCTGGCCGCCTCGCTGACCACCCAGATCCGCGCCATCAGCGAGGTCGCCACGGCGGTGACCAAGGGCGACCTGACCCGCACCATCACCGTCGAGGCGGAAGGCGAGGTCGCGAAGCTCAAGGACAACATCAACCAGATGATCGTCAACCTGCGTGAGACCACGCAGAAGAACCAGGAGCAGGACTGGCTCAAGACGAACCTGGCCAAGTTCAGCTCGATGATGCAGGGCCAGAAGAACCTGGACACCGTGTCGCGGCTGATCATGAGCCAGCTCACTCCGCTGGTTTCCGCGCACCACGGCGCGTTCTTCATGATGGCGGGCGAGGGCCTGGTCGGGCAATGTGCGTTGGAGAAGAAGACCATCCTCCTCAGCCGGGTGCCCTCGGACTACATCCAGATCAGCTCGGGGCTGGGCGAGTCGCCGCCGCTCAACATCATCGTCCTGCCGGTGCTCTTCGAGGGCGAGGTGAAGGCGGTCATCGAGCTGGCCTCGTTCAACACGTTCAGCGCCATCCACCAGATCTTCCTCGACCAGCTGACCGAGTCGATCGGCGTCGTGCTGAACATGATCGGCGCCAACATGCGTACCGAGCAGCTCCTGCAGCAGTCGCAGAGCCTGACCCAGGAGCTGCAGAGCCAGTCGCAAGAGCTGACCGTCCAGCAGGAGGAGCTCAAGCGCACCAACTCCGCGCTGGAGAAGCAGGCCGTCGAGCTGGAGGAGAAGGCCAAGCAGCTGGAGGAGCAGAACCAGAACATCGAGATCAAGAACCGCGAGGTGGAGATGGCGCGCGCCTCGCTGGAGGAAAAGGCGGAGCAGCTGCAGCTCATCTCCAAGTACAAGAGCGAGTTCCTCGCCAACATGAGCCACGAGCTGCGCACGCCGCTCAACTCGCTGCTCATCCTCGCCAAGCTGCTCGCCGACAACAAAGAGGAGAACCTCTCGGAGAAGCAGGTCGAGTACGCCAAGACCATCTACGCCTCGGGCGGCGACCTGCTCTCGCTCATCAACGAGATCCTCGATCTGTCCAAGGTCGAGGCCGGCAAGATGCAGATCGAGCCGCGCGACATCGCGCTGGTCGATCTCAAGGAGTTCGTCGAGCGCAACTTCCGCCCCGTCGCGGAGCAGAAGAGCCTCGACTTCTCCGTCGAGCTGGACGCCTCGCTGCCGACGCACGTCCGCACCGATCCGCAGCGGCTGCAGCAGGTCCTCAAGAACCTGTTGGCCAACGCGTTCAAGTTCACCGACCAGGGCAGCGTCCAGCTGCGCATCCATACCGTGCCGGACCGCCGCGGGCTCGACAACGACGCGCTTCACCGCGCGGAACAGGTGATCGCCTTCTCGGTGGTCGACACCGGCATCGGCATCGCTCGGAGCAAGCAGAAGATCATCTTCGAGGCCTTCCAGCAGGCGGACGGGACCACCAGCCGCAAGTACGGCGGGACCGGGCTCGGCCTCTCCATCAGCCGCGAGATCACGCGCCTGCTGGGCGGCGAGATCCACGTGGAGAGCGAGCCCGGCCGGGGATCGTCGTTCACCATCTTCCTGCCGGATCGCTACCTGGGGGAGGAGGACGCGGCGGGCGACGAGCAGGGAGCGATCGCCGACCAGACCGGGCCGGCGCGCCTCGATCAGCCGCGCTCACCCGCGGCGCGACCGTCGAAGATGGACCTGCTGGTGCCGACGATGGCGGTGCAGGCCGAGTCGCTCGCGCCCAAGCCGGTCGACGACGACCGCGAGCACCTGCGCGAAGGCGACCGCGTGCTCCTCATCATCGAGGACGACGTGAAGTTCGCCCGCATCATGGTGGGCATGGCCCGCGAGAAGGGCTTCAAGGCGGTGGTGGCGACGCGCGGCGATACCGGGCTGGCGCTCGCGAACGAGCTGCAGCCCACCGCCATCACGTTGGACATCCAGCTGCCGGTGGTCGACGGCTGGAGCATCCTCGACCGGCTCAAGCGCAACCCGCGCACGCGGCACATCCCGGTGCACGTCATCTCCATCGTGGAGAAGAGCAAGAAGGGCGCGGCGATGGGCGCCTTCGCCTACCTGGAGAAGCCGGTCAGCAAGGACGCCCTGGAGGGCGCCTTCAACCACATCCAGAGCTTCGTGGACAAGAAGGTGAAAAGGCTGCTCCTCATCGAAGACGACCAGACCCAGGCCAGGAGCATCGCCGACCTGGTGGGCGACGGCGACGACGTCGCCATCACTGCGGTCACCAGCGGCGAGGTGGCGCTCCAGGAGCTGGAATCGGGCGACTTCGACTGCGTGATCCTGGACCTGGTCCTGGGCGACGTCGACGGGACCAAGCTGCTCGAGCAGATCAAGACCCAGCCGCGTTTCCGCGATCTGCCGGTGGTCGTCTACACCGCCAAGGAGCTTTCGAAGAAGGAGGAGATGCGGCTGAAGAAGTTCGCCGAGTCGGTCATCCTCAAGTCGGGCGCGGCCTCCCCCGAGAAGCTGCTCAGCGACACCGCCATCTTCCTGCACCGTATCGACGAAAAGCTGCCGGAGCGGAGCCGGAAGATTCTCCAGGGCATCCGGGCGGAGGAAGAGACGATCGCCGGCAAGAAGGTGCTGGTGGTCGACGACGACGTGCGGAACATCTTCGCGCTCACCAGCGTCCTGGAGAGCCACGGCCTCGAGGTGCTCTACGCCGAGAACGGCAAGGACGGGATCGTCGCTTTGGAGCGGAACCCGGACGTGGACCTGGTCCTGATGGACGTGATGATGCCGGAGATGGACGGGTACGAGACGATGAAGGCGATCCGCAAGGACCCGACGTACAAGGCGCTGCCCATCATCGCCATCACCGCCAAGGCGCTCAAGGAGGATCGGGACAAGTGCATCATTGCTGGCGCGTCGGACTATCTCCCCAAGCCGGTCGATACCGAGAAGCTCCTGCAGCTCATCCGGCTGTGGGCGCGCTGAGAGCGGAGCACTAGCTTCCTGCGATGGCAGTCCAGCGAACCAAGCCCTTGCCTGCCCAGCCGCGACACGGGGTGGAGGATGGGCTGCGCGCGCGCATCCTGATGGTCGACGACCATCGGCCGAATCTGCTGGCGCTCGAGGCGATTCTCTCGCCGCTGGGCGAGGAGCTGGTGGGAGTGACCTCGGGCGAGGACGCGCTCCGCCAGCTCCTCGACGGAGAGTTCGCGCTGATCCTCATGGACGTGCAGATGCCGGGGATGGACGGCATCGAGACCGCCGCGGTGATCAAGCAGCGGGAGCGGAACCGGTCGACTCCGATCATCTTCCTCACCGCGATCGCCAAGGACCCCTCCTTCATCTTCAAGGGCTATTCACAGGGCGCGGTCGACTACCTGCTGAAGCCGTTCGACCCGGAGATCCTGCGCACCAAGGTCTCGGTCTTCGTCGACCTCTGGCGCCGCGGCGAGCTGATCAAGCGGCAGGCCGCCATGCTGCGCGCCCAGGAGCTTCGCGAGCTGGAGCGCCGCAGCGAGGTCCGCTTCCACGCCCTCACCGACTCGATGCCCCAGTGCGTGTGGGCGGCCCGGCGCGACGGCGAGATCTACTACTGCAACCGGGTCTGGCGGGAGTACGCGGGCGCCGACGCGGGGCTCTCGTTCTTCGGTGCCGTGCCGGCGGACGAGCTGCCCGCGGTGCAGGCGGCCTGGGGCGCGGCCATCCGCGGCGGTCGCGGGCTCGAGCGCGAGCAGCGGCTGCGGCGCCACGACGGCGAGCTGCGCTGGCACCTCTGCCGGGTCGTCCCGGAGCACGACGAGCATGGGGCGGTGGTGGGCTGGATCGCCACGGCCACCGACATCGACCACCAGAAGCGCGTCGAGGAGGCCCACGCGGCGTTGCTGCTGCGCGAGCAGGAGGCGCGCGCGCAGCTCGAGGAGGCGAACCGCTCGAAGGACGAGTTCCTCGCCACCGTCTCGCACGAGCTGCGGACGCCGCTCAACGCCATCCTCGGCTGGACCCGCATGCTCCGCACCGGCGCGCTGGAGGGCGAGGAGAAGCTGCGGCGGGCGCTGGAGACCATCGAACGCAACGCGCGCGTCCAGACGCAGCTGGTGGACGACATCCTCGACGTCTCGCGGATCATCGCCGGCAAGCTGCGCGTGCAGGTGCGTCGCATCGACTTGCGCAGCGTCATCCTGGCGGCGGTGGATGCCGTCCGCCCGGCGGCGGAAGCGAAGCAGCTCGAGATCGTCCTCGACCTGCGCGACGAGGCGAGCGACTTCCACGGCGATCCGGATCGCCTGCAGCAGGTGGTATGGAACCTGCTCTCCAACGCCATCAAGTTCACGCCGGGCAAGGGAAAGGTGGCCATCGGCCTGCAGCGGTGGAACGGCCATGTCGAGATCGTGGTCGCCGATACCGGCATGGGAATCGCACACGATTTCCTGCCCCACGTGTTCGATCGCTTCCGCCAGGCGGACAGCTCCAGCACGCGCATGCAGGGAGGCCTGGGCCTCGGACTCGCCATCGTGCGCCACCTGGTCGAGGTGCACGGCGGAACGGTGCGGGCCGAGAGCGAAGGCGAAGGGCAGGGAGCCCGCTTCACGGTCCGGTTGCCGGTGCGGCAGATCCAGGATCAGCCGCTGGAGAACGAGGCCGCCCTCGGAAATGCCACCCACCTCGAGGCGGTGAAACCGGTCGAGCCCGTTTCGCTGGCGAGGATGCGGGTCCTCGTGGTGGACGACGATCCCGACGCGCGCGAGCTCGTCCGTGTCATGCTGGCGACTTACGGCGCCGAGGTACTCGTGGCCGCGTCGGCGGACGAGGCGATGGAGGTGATCGCGCGGGGGCCGGTCGACGCGCTGGTGAGCGACATCGGCCTCCCCAGCGAGGACGGCTACGCGCTGATCCGGCGCGTGCGCGCGCTCCCCGCGACGGCGCGGCTGCCGGCGCTGGCGCTCACGGCGTACGCGAGCGTTGCCGATCAGCGCCGCGCGCTGGAGTCCGGCTTCCAGCGCCACGTGACCAAGCCGGTCGAGCCGGCCGAGCTTGCCGCGGTGCTGGCCACGATGGTCGCTGAGGCTCGCGCCCGCGCTGCCGGGAGCGGTGCCCCCGCCGCTCCGCCGCCGCTGTCGCTCGCGGCGGCCTCGCGCGGATGATCGCCTCTTCCAGGCGGCGTGCGCGACTGTGAGCTCGTGAACCACCGGCGGATTTTCGTCGTCTGTCCGATACTTCACCGTCAGTGCGGGGCATTCCGCCTGCGATCCTCCCATATGTTGGCGGGTGCCCTATCGGGTGCAATTGCGATGCGCGGTCGGGTCGGTGCCGACGGCTACGCTCGGCCGGCTGCGCGCTCGTCTGCGCGAGATCGGCCACACGCTCTCGACGGTGTCGGCATCGAGCGCCTTCTGGTCGTCGATGGCCGACAGCCCCCTCTTCGTCGACGTGGAGGGTTGGCGGTTCAAGTACGCCGTCGAGCGCAAGGCGCAAGTCCTGGCCGTGGTGGAAGTGAGTCGCGTCTCGGAGGCGCCCGCTGCGTACGAGCGCGCGCGGGCCCAGCGGAAGCGCTACTGATGCGCTGCCGCCAGCAGCCCGGCGCACGGTTAGTTCGAATTTCGCCAATAAATCCGACAATGTTCACTCGGCGTGCGTGGCGGCACGGACGGCGCGACCCCAGATTGCGTATCGGTGTACCAGATCGACGTCACCTTGCAGGCGAGCGAGCAGCTTGCGCGCGTCCCGGGGCTCAGGCGGCTCGTCCGCCGCGAGCTCTCCGGGATCGGTGACACCGCCGAGCAGATGCTCATCCTGCAGGGCGGCTTCTTCCCAGGTCCATCGATCCTGCACAAGATTGTGGGCGGCTGGCTCGTGCGCTACGGGCTCGATCCGGAGCGGCGGCGCATCACCGTCCTCTCCGTCGAGCCTCACGGCGCGTCCGGAGCTCTGCATGGGGTACGCGGTCCGCTTCACAGACGTACCGCCTGACTTGCCGGCG
>VBKO01000062.1 GCA_005888115.1 Deltaproteobacteria bacterium | reverse complement strand
GCGCTTTCGGGCTGCCCTGCGTCGGGCTGCGCTTCTTCAACGTGTACGGGCCGCGGCAGGACCCGAACAGCGAGTACGCGGCGGCCATCCCGCGCTTCGTGACGCGCCTGTTGTCCGGGCAGCGGCCCATCGTGTTCGGCGACGGCCTGCAGACGCGCGACTTCGTGCACGTGTCCGACGTCGTCCGGGCGAACCTGCTCGCTGCGACGGCGCGCGACGCGCCGGGCGAGATCGTCAACGTGGCGAGCGGCAAGAGCGCCTCGCTCCTGCAGCTGATCGCGCTCATCCGGCAGGCGATCGGCGTGCAAGCGGCGCACCTCGAGCCGGAGCACCAGCCGGCGCGCGCAGGCGACCTGCGCGCGTCGTCGGCCGACCTGACCAGGGCGCGCCAGGTGCTCGGCTACGAGCCTCGAGTCGCATTGGCGGACGGCCTCGCCACGCTGGTCGACTCCTGGCGCGACGCGCTGGCTCGCGCCGCTTAGCGTCAGCTGCGCGTCAGGGACGAGATGAGTTGTTGCAGATCGTCGGGCAGCGGAGACTCGAAGCGCATGCGATCGCCGGTGACGGGGTGAGGGAGCGCCAGCTCGGAGGCGTGCAGCGCCTGCCGGTGGTGGCGCAGCGCTCGGCGTTCGGCGGGCATGATCAGGTCGTCGAACTGACCGCGCGGGGCGGGCGCGCCGCCGCTCTCGGCGAGCTTGAAGAAGATGCCCTCGTCGGGACCGTACAGCTTGTCACCGACCAGCGGAGAGCCGGCGGCGAGCAGGTGCGCGCGGATCTGGTGCTGGCGCCCCGTCCGGGGCTCGCAGCGCAAGAGCGCCAGGGGACGGGCGTCGGAGTCGCGGTAGCGCGCGAGCACGCGGAAGGCGGTCACCGCCGGCATGCCCTGCGGGTCCGGCTTCACCTTGACCTTGATGCGTACGGTGCCGACCGAGAGCGGCACGTCGACCTGGAACTCGTCCGCGCGCGGCTCTCCCTCGCACAGCGCCAGGTATGCCTTGTCCACTTGCCGGGCCGCGAACGCAGCCTTGAGCGCGCGGGTGTGCAAAGGACCGCGCCCGCAAGCGACCAGACCGCTCGTCTCGCGGTCGAGCCGGTGCGCGGGATCGGGCTTCTCGCCCGCGGCGTTCCGGTGACGCGTATCCAGCGCCCGCGTCAGCGTCGAGACGTGGTAGCGGGCGGTCGGGTGCAGCGCGAGGCCCGCGGGCTTGTCGACCACGAGCAGCGCGTCGTCCTCATAGATCACCGGGATGGGTGGAGGCTCGCCTTCGTCGCCGGGCGAGCGCTTGCGCAAGGAGAACCGCAGCCCCGGCCAGACGCGCGTCTCCGGGAGCAGCTCCGGCTCGCCGTGCACCAGGGCTCGTCCCCGCAGCAGCCGGTCCAGGCGCGCCGGCGCCAGCGGTCGCTTGAGCTTCTCCGCGACGTACTGCAGGAGGGTCCAGCCGGCGTAGTTCGGCTCCACCTCGAAATGGACCAGCGCCCGGGCCGCGTCTTCGATCATCCCGCTCACAACGTAACCTGGCTGGCCGCCCCCGGCACCGTCGGATACCGGACACAACTTTGCAGGTGTGGCCCGGCGTGCCCACCTGACGGGAGTCATGAAATTCCTCCACGTAGTCGGCGCCCGGCCCAACTTCATGAAGGTGGCGCCGGTCCTCGCGCAGCTCCGCAAGGACCCGCGGGTACGGCAGGTGTTGGTGCATACCGGGCAGCACTACGACCCCAAGATGTCGGACGTCTTCTTCCAGGACCTGGGGATGCCGGCGCCCGATGCGCACCTCGGCGCGGGGAGCGGGTCGCACGCACAGCAGACCGCGAAGATCATGGTCGAGGTCGAGCCGGTGATCCTGCGGGAAAACCCCGACGTGGTGGTGGTTGCGGGCGACGTCAATTCGACGCTGGCCGTGGCGCTGGTCGCCGCGAAGTTGGGCGTCGCGGTCGCGCACATCGAGGCGGGATTGCGGTCGTGGGACTGGCGGATGCCCGAGGAGGTCAACCGCGTCCTGACCGATCGGATCTCCGAGCTTCTCTTCACTCCCTCGCGGGACGCCGACGAGAACCTCGCCAAGGAAGGCATCGACCGCGGCCGGGTGCACTTCGTCGGAAACGTGATGATCGACAGCCTCCACGCCGCCCTGCCCAGGGCGCGCGAGAGCCGCGTCCACGAGCAGCTTGGCGTGCGCAAGGGGGAGTACGCGCTGGCGACGCTGCACCGGCCGAGCAACGTGGACGAGCCGGCTGCCCTGGAGAGGCTGCTGGTCGCGCTGGCGGAAGTGTCGGGGCGCATCCCGGTGGTCTTTCCCATCCACCCGCGGACGCGGTCGCGGCTGGATGGGGATCCTTCGCTGCGGGCCAAGGCCGAAGGCGCGCGCGGGCTCAGGCTGGTCGAGCCGATCGGTTATCTGGACTTCCTCGCACTCACGGCGAATGCTCGCCTGGTGATGACGGACTCGGGAGGAATCCAGGAGGAGACCACGGCGTTGGGCGTGCCCTGCCTGACCGTGCGTCACAACACCGAGCGGCCGGTGACGGTCGAGGTAGGCACCAACACGCTGGTGGGGACGGACCCCGCGCAGGTGGTGCCCGCGGCCGTGGCGGTGCTGGAAGGACGTGGCAAGAAGGGCCGCGTGCCGGACCTCTGGGACGGGCGCGCAGCGGAGCGGATCGCGCGCATCCTGGTGCGGTCCTGCGAGGAGCGGGGGAGATGAGAAGGAAGTCGCGCCGGCGCCTGCTGCGCCTGCGGCGCTTGCGCGCGAAATTATTCTAGCCGCGCGCTACAAGGCTGCGCGTGTCCCTGTGGGTGGCACCCGCGGCGGCCCTCGCCGTCGCCTGGCTATGGTTCCTCGCGCGCGGCAAGGCGCCGGGCGCGGTGAAGCGACTGGCGTTCCGCGCCACGTTGCTCGCGGTGCTCGCCGGCCTTCTGGTGCTGGCCTCGGCGCGCGGGGTGTTCGCGCGGACCTCGGGGGGCTTCCAGATCGCGCTGCTGCTCGCGCTCGTCGCCGTGGAGCTGGGCTACCTCTACACGACGCGCTTCTGCCCTCGCTGTGGCTTCATGGTCCGCAACTTGAAGGCGGCCGCGTGTCCTCGCTGCGGCGCCCCGCTCCCGCGCCACGGCATGACCTCGGAGCTCCGCCGGCCGGCGACGACCGAAACGCGGCGCGGAAGGAACGGTGCGGAATGACCGCGGTGCAACCCGGGATCGAGTTCTGGTTCGAGTTCGCCAGCACGTACTCCTACGTGGGGGCGATGCGGATCGAGGACGAATGCGCGCGGGCCGGCGTTGCGCTGCGCTGGAGGCCGTTCCTGCTGGGGCCCATCTTCACCGAGCAGCTCGGCATCCAGGATTCGCCCTTCAACGTGCAGCCGGTGCGGGGCAGGTACATGTGGCGCGACCTGGAGCGCCTCTGCAGAAAGCACGGGCTCGAATGGCGGAAGCCGAGCACGTTCCCGCGCAGGAGCATCCTCGCCGCCCGCGTTGCCTGCGCGCTCGAGGCGGATCCTCGCCAGGGCGACTGCATCCGCGCGCTGTTCCGAGCGAACTTCGCGGAGGATCGCGACATCGACGAGCCGTCGGTGGTGGCCGCCGCGCTGCGCGCCTGCGGAGCCGACGCGGAAGCGGTGCTAGCCCGCGCGTCCTCGCCCGAAGCCAAGGCGGCGCTGCGCGCGAATACCGAGCGGGCGCGCGCATCGGGGATCTTCGGCGCGCCGAATTGCCTGGTCGGATCGGAGCTGTTCTTCGGGCAGGACCGGATCGGCGACGCCCTCGCCTGGGCTACTTCTTCACCCGCAGGGAAATGAGCGCTCCGGGGTCGGAAGCCAGCGCGTCCCGGTAGCGCCGGACCGCGTCCTCGAGCCCCGCGCGCCGATTCGCCGGCGCCACCGGCAGCTCCGCCTCGGCCCGCGCCAGGGCCCGCTTGAGCATCTCCGCCGCCGCGCTCTCGTCTCCCGCGACCGCGGTCAGCGCGGCCGCGCGTAGCACGTCGATCGCGGCAGGCCAGCCCGCGGCTTCGTCACTCCGCGAATCGAGCTCGACCACGCGGCGGGCCTGGGCGGCCGCGTCTTCCACCTCGCCTGCTTCCTCCAGCGCGTCGCGGCGCAAGGCTGCTGCCTCCCGCGCCGGCAGCTGCCCCGACTCTTCCGCCTCGGCGAGCGCCCGCGCCGCTTCCTCCGGGCGTCCCGAGAGCTGCCGCAGCTGCGTCCACAGCGAGTGGAAGCGCACCCAATCTTGCTGCGGGTCCTCGTCCTCCTCGCGCAGCGCATCGAAGAGCCGCTCCTGCTCGGCCCAGCGGAGGAGGTCCTCGTCGATGCGCTGGTCGGGATCGAGCCGCGCGCGCTCGAGCGCGACTTCCAGCAAGGTCAGCACCACTTCCTCGACGCCCGCCGGCAGCGGCTCGCCGGCCGCCTTCCGCTCGCGGAAGCCGGCCACGTCGTGCGACAGCCCTTCCACGGCCCGCCCGAGAGCCTGCAACTCGCCGCCCCGGTCGCCCGCTTCATGGAGCACGCGCGCAAGCCCCAGCTCGGCGGCGGGAAGGCCCGGAACGGCGTGCAGCACGGTGCGGAACTCGTGCTCGGCGCCGTCGAGATCGCCGAACTCCTCCAGGTAGATCTCGCCCAGCGCGCCTCGCGCCAGGACTTCGGCTCCGCCGCCCGTGGCCGCCGCCCGGCGCAGCAGCCGGACAGCCTCCTGCGGGTCGGTCTGGCGGAGCTCGAACGCGGCGCGGCGGATGTCCGCCAGCACCTCGGGATCGACCTGGGGGTCGATGTGGGACATCGCCTCTTTCTCTATGCCGTTGCGGGGTCCCTGCCCAGGGTTGCAGATTCGGCCGCCGCGGATTACAACGCGACGTGCGCCTCGCAGCACTCATCCCCGCGCGCTACTCAGCCCAGCGCCTGCCTGGAAAACCCCTCGCCGACCTGTGCGGCGCGCCGATGGTCGTGCGCGTGTGCCAGCGGGTGGCGCGCGCCGACGGGCTCGATGAAATCGCCGTGGCGACCGACGATGCGCGCGTCGCGCACGCGGTCACCTCCGCGGGTTTTCGCGCGGTCATGACCGGAGAGGCGCGCAACGGCACCGAGCGGATCGCGCAAGCCGCGCAGGTGGTCGTCGCCGACGCGTACCTCAACGTCCAGGGCGACGAGCCGCTCATCGATCCACGCGCCATTACCGCGGTGGCGAAACTGGTGCGGCAGGGCACGGAGATGGCCACTGCCGCGCGCCCGCTCGAGGCGAACGAGGCGGACGAGCCGAGCGTGGTCAAGGTGGTGCTCGACCACCGCGGACGGGCCCTGTACTTCTCGCGCAGCGCCATTCCCTTTCCGCGCAACGCGGGCGAGGTCGCGCCGCTGGCCCACCTGGGCATCTACGGCTTCTCGGCCGTGTTCCTGTACCGGTTCGCCAAGCTGCCCGAGACCGCCCTCGAGCGCGCCGAGGGTCTCGAGCAGCTCCGCGCGCTGTACCACGGCCACGCCGTCGAGGTTGCGGTCGGCCCGTGGCAGTCGGCCGCGGTCGACACGCCGGAAGATCTGGAGCGCGTCAGGGCGTTGTACTCGGACGATCAAAGGAGGCACGGATGAGCGCACTGCGAGGCGGCCGCATGGATGCACCGCGCGGCAAGCGCACCAAGTTCATCTTCGTGACCGGCGGCGTGGTGTCGTCGTTGGGCAAGGGCCTCTCCAGCGCCTCCCTCGGCGCGCTGCTGGAGAACCGCGGCCTCAAGATCACCCACTTGAAGCTCGACCCCTACATCAACGTCGACCCGGGCACGATGAGCCCCTTCCAGCACGGCGAGGTGTACGTCACCGACGACGGCGGGGAGACCGACCTCGACCTCGGCCACTACGAGCGCTTCAGCTCGGCGAAGATGTCGCGACACAACAACGCGACCACCGGGCGCATCTACCAGAACGTGATCAACAAGGAACGGCACGGCGAGTACCTGGGGAAGACCGTGCAGGTGATTCCCCACATCACCGACGAGATCAAGCGCTTCATCTTGAACGCCGCCGACGGCAACGACATCGTCATCGTCGAGGTGGGCGGGACGGTCGGCGACATCGAGGGCCTGCCGTTCCTCGAGGCCATCCGGCAGATGAAGTACGACGTGGGCAGCGAGAACGCGATCTACATCCACCTCACGCTGGTGCCCTACATCCAGACCGCGCACGAGGTGAAGACCAAGCCCACCCAGCACAGCGTCATGAAGCTGCGCGAGATCGGCATCCAGCCGGACATCCTGCTCTGCCGCACCGACCGCGCGCTGTCCAAGGAGATCAAGGACAAGATCGCGCTCTTCTGCTCGGTGGAGCCGGGGAGCGTCTTCACCGCCGCCGACGTGTCCACCATCTACGAGCTGCCCCTGGCGCTGCACGAGGAGGGGCTCGACGACCGCGTCGCCGAGCTCTTGAACATCTGGAGCCGCGCGCCGCGGCTCGACAAGTGGGAGAAGATCGTCAAGGCGGTCAAGGAGCCTTCGCGCGAGGTGCGCATCGCCATCGTCGGCAAGTACGTCGATCAGACCGAGAGCTACAAGTCGCTCAACGAGGCGCTGGTGCACGGCGGGATCGCCAACGACTGCCGGGTCAGCCTGGAGTACGTCGACTCCTCCGACGTGGAGAAGCTCGGCGCCGAGACGCTGCTCGGGCACGCCGACGCCATCCTGGTGCCCGGCGGATTCGGCCTGCGCGGCACCGAGGGCAAGATCGCGGCGGTGCGCTATGCGCGCGAGAAGAGGGTGCCGTTCTTCGGCATCTGCCTGGGCCTGCAGATGGCCGCGATCGAGTTCGCGCGCAACGTGCTGGGCCTCTCCGGCGCCAACTCGCACGAGTTCGACGAGGCCACGGCGCATCCGGTGGTCAACCTCATGGCCGACCAGAAGTCGGTGGTGGCCAAGGGCGGCACCATGCGCCTGGGCGCCTACGACTGCACGCTCAAGGCGGGCAGCCTGGCGCAGAAGCTGTACGGCCGGTCGGCGATCTCCGAGCGGCACCGGCACCGCTACGAGGTGAACAACGCCTACCGGCCCCGGTTCGAGGAGCGCGGGTTCGTCGCCTCCGGCGTCAACGAGCAGCTCGGGCTGGTGGAGGTGATCGAGCTGGAAGGGCATCCGTACTTCCTCGGCTGCCAGTACCACCCCGAGTTCCAGTCCAAGCCCTTCCAGCCGCATCCGCTCTTCTCCGGGTTCGTGCGCGCCGCGCTCGAGCAGCGCGCCCGGCAGGGGCGCGGGGAGAAGCCGCCCGAGCCGCCGCGGCCCACGCCGGAGATCCAGTTCCCGCCCGGCGCGCCCAAGGCGCAGGCATGAAGGTCGGCCGCGCCGACGTCGGGCCCGGCCACCCGCTGCTGCTCATCGCGGGACCGTGCGTGATCGAGGGCGAGTCGCAGACGCTCGCCGCGGCGCGGAAGGTGGCGGACGTCGCCCAGCGGCAGGGCCTGCCGGCCGTCTTCAAGTGCTCGTTCGACAAGGCGAACCGCACCAGCGGAAAGAGCTTCCGTGGCCCGGGCCTTACCCAGGGGCTGCGGGTCCTCGCGAAGGTGAAGCAGGAGACCGGCCTGCCCGTCCTCACCGACGTGCACGAGGTCGCGCAATGCGTGCCCGCGGCCGAGGTCGCGGACGTGCTGCAGATCCCTGCCTTTCTCTGCCGCCAGACAGACCTGATATTTGCGGCAGGGGCGACTGGCCGCGCCGTGAACGTGAAGAAGGGTCAGTTCCTCGCACCCGGGGACATGAAGAACGTCGTCGCGAAGCTGCTCGAGGCCGGCTGCCGCGACGTGCTCCTCACCGAGCGAGGCACGACCTTCGGCTATCACGACCTGGTGGTCGATTACCGCGGGCTCCTCGCCATGCGGAAGCTGGCGCCGGTCTGCTTCGACGCGACCCATTCCGTGCAGCAGCCGGCCGGACAGGGCGATCGCAGCGGAGGCGACCGGACGCTCGCTCCTCCTCTCGCGCGCGCTGCGGCGGCGGTAGGCATCGACGCGCTTTTCTGCGAGGTCCACGAGGACCCCGAGCGCGCGCTTTCCGACGGACCGAACTCGCTCACCTTCGCGCTCTGGGAGCAGACGGTAGCCGACGTGCAGCGGATCCGCGCCGCGATCGCGGGCCGCTGAGCGCATCCGCAGGTGGAAAATGATAGGTTCGCGTCGAGTGCCGCGTCCGCAGACAGCGCTGCTCCTCTGCGCGGCCCTCTGCGCCGCGTGCGGCGAGGGCGTACCCATCCTCATGTACCACTCGGTGAGCGACGGGGGAGAGCCGCTGACGGTCACCCCGGACGAGCTGGACGCCCATCTCGACTTCCTCCGTTCGCAAGGGTTCGAGACCATCACGCTTCGCGAGGTCCTCGACGCGCACGACGGCGCGGGGAAGCTCCCGCGGCACCCGGTGGTGCTCACCTTCGACGACGGCTACCAGGACGCCGCCACGCAGGTGCTGCCGCGCCTCCTCGCGCGCGGGCAGAAGGCGAGCTTCTTCATCGTGTCGGGGTTTTGCGCCCGCGACGAGGCGAGCCGGGTGACCCACGGTCCCCATGGCTATCTCACCTGGGCGGAGGTACGCGCCCTGGCCGACGCGGGGATGGAGATCGGGTCGCACACGGTCTCTCATCGCCAGCTCGCCGGGTTGCACAAGGCGGAGTTGCGCGCCGAGATCGAGCAAAGCCGGGCCGCGCTCCAGGCTTACGTGGACCAGCGCATCGACTTCTTCGCCTACCCGTTCAACGACCAGAGGCAGTGGGTCCGCCGCGCCGTGGAGAAGGCCGGCTACCGCGGCGCGGTGGTGGGCGCCCACGGGAACACCGATCCCTTCACGCTCCAGCGCCTGACCATGCATCGGGGCATCTCCGCCGCCGATCTGCGCTCGATGCTCTCGGAATCGTGGGAGACGTCCTACACGGAGGGCGGATGATCGCGGCCCTGCTCGCCGCGGCCGCCGCGGTGTCCGCGTCTTTCGAGCCGCCCGCCGTCGACGATCCATCGCCGGCGCTCGCCGCGCTGGGGCCACAGCCCGCGGGCGCGACCGCGCTGACCGCGCGGGCAGGGCGACCGTTCCATGGCATCCGGCTCGATCACGGCTTCTGGGACGGGATCGACCTCGGGTTGGGGCTCGACGTGTGGCCGGAGGGCTTCTACCGCCCGACGGCGCAGGTGCGCGTGCGCGCGTTCCGGGCAGGACCCGCCCAGCTCACCGTACGCGGCACCCTGGGCCGGGTCCTCGGATCGATCGGGGGCCTCGTTCGCACCACCGACGGGGAGCTGGCGCTGCAGCTCGGGTTCGCGCCGTTTGCGCCTCTGGGCGCCTTCGCGGAAGTGTCGGTGCTCGGGGCCACCGATTTCACCCGGGAGCACACGGCCGGATTCACGCAGGTGCAGGGCGGGCTCGCGTTCGCTCCGCCAGGGCCGCTCTCGCTGCTCGCCTCCGCGGGCGTGCTGCAGGGGGCCCGCGGCGCCCGGGCGGTGGGCTCGGGCGGCATGGCCTTCCGGTTCTGATACAAGCCACGAGCGTGGCGCCGCGATCCAGGAAGCCGCCGCGCGAGCTCTTGCGCCGCATCCGGCTGGTCGTGCTCGACGTGGACGGCACGCTCACCGACGGGCGCCTCTTCTACGGAAAGGAAGGCGAGGCCCTCAAGGCATTCGACGTCCGCGACGGGCACGGGCTGCGCCTCTTGCAGCACCACGCTGGCATCAAGGTGGCGGTGCTCACCGGCAGGCGCGCCGACCTGGTCCAGCAGCGTTGCCGCGAGCTCTCCATCGAGCCAGTGGTGGGGTCGTCGCGGGCCAAGGGGTCCGCGCTGCAGCAGATTTGCGAAGAGGTCGGGATTCCCCGCGCGGCCACGGCGTACATGGGAGACGACGTGAACGATCTGCCCGCGCTCCGCCTGGCGGCGTTCTCCTGCGCGCCCGCGGACGCGGCGCCCGAGGTGCTGCGCGAGGTGCGCTGGGTCGCCCCGCACCGCGCCGGGCGGGGCGCCGTGCGCGACCTGTGCGAGCTGCTCCTCGGCGCCAATGTGGGCTGGCCGCCGCCCGAGGACACGCCGGCTCCGCAGGGATGAGCGCCGCGGCGCCCCAGACCGGAGCTCCGCCGGCGCGGCGCGCGGCACCGTTCGCCAAGCGTGTCCGCCGCGAGCTGCGGGTGCGCGCACTGCTCCTGCTCCTGCCGCTCCTCTCGCGCCTGCCCCACCGGGCCGGCGTCGCGCTCGGCGCCGCCGCCGGATGGCTCGCGTGGTTTCTCGCTCCGCGGCACCGCCGCGCCGCGCTCGAGCACCTCGCCATCGCCTTTCCGGATCGCGATCCGCACTGGCGCGCGCGGGTGGGGCGCGCCTCGTTCGCCAACCTCGGTCGGTCCGCGCTCGAGCTCCTTGCCATGGAGCGCCTCGATCTGGCCCGGACCGTGCAGTTCGATCCGGGTTCGCTCGAGACGATGGTCGCCGCGCACGCAGAGGGGCGCGGCGTGGTGGCCATCTCCTGCCATCTGGACAACTGGGAGCTGCTTGCCCGGAGCGTGGCCGCCGCCGGTCTGCCCGTCGCGACGGTAGCGCGCGAGGCGCAGGACAGAAGGCTCACCGCCTTGCTCGAGAGGGCGCGCGCGTCGACCGGGATCCTCAGCCTGTGGCGAAACGATCCCGTCGCCGCCCGCGCGTTCATCCGGCATCTGCGCGCGGGAGGCGTCGCCGCGGCGCTGATCGATCAGGACACGGATGTCGCCGGCCATTTCGTTCCTTTCTTCGGAAGGGAAGCATTCACTCCACGGGCCCCGGCGGACCTCGCGCTGCGGCTGGGCGCGGCCGTGGTATTCGCGCGGATCCGCCGGGTGGCCCCGGCCGTGCATCGGATCACAATTTCGCGCCTCGCGGTGCCTTCGTCGGGAGACCGGGAAGCGGACTCGCGCGCGCTCACCGCAACGGCGACCGAGGCCATCGAAAACGACGTCCGCGCGCGACCCGATCAGTGGGTGTGGATGCATCGGCGGTGGCGCACACGACGGGGTACAATCCGTTGAACTATTGACGGATTTTCTGGGGCATGGCGAGTGCCTCGGACCTCGACAGGGGCGGGGGCGGGTGCTAGTGTTCCTTGCAAATGTGGAGCCAGTTCGCCATCCCTGGTGCTGCTGCGGCGCTCCTCCTCGGCTGCGGTGCACGCACGGCTCCTTCCCAGGACGTGTCGGATCGTTCCCCACCCGCCGAGACTCCGGACCTGACTTTGCATCAGGTGGCGTTCGCCCGCCTGTCCGACGGGCGGGTGGTCGCGCGAGGGACAGCGCGGGAGCTGGCGTACCACCGGACGACCGGTGGGCGGCTGGAGGGACAGGCGGTCGTCGCCGCGCTCCAGCCCGGGCCGGGCACCGGATACGCGATGTTCGGAGAGACGCTGCTCACGGCGCCCAGGGTCGAAGGCGACCTGGGCACCCGGCGGGGAGCCGCATCGGGCGGCGTGACGTTCCGCGCCTCACGAGGCGACCATGGCACCACCGATCGCTTGCGCTGGGATGGACCTGCGGACCGGCTGAGCGGCGACCGACCCGTCGAGGCGCAGGGTCCTGGCTATCAGGTCCGCTCGCAAGGGTTCTCCGCCCGCGCCGACGGCAGCGACGTGACCTTGACGGGCGGGGTCGCCGGAACGCTGCAAGCGAAGACCACCGACGAGCACCCCACCGCGAACGCGCAGCCCACAAGCCGCAAGCCGCAGGCCGCGAGGCGCAAGCCGGCGGAGCCCCGATGATCGCCCTCGCAGCGGCACTCGCGGCGGCCGTGGCGCCGCCAGGTCCGGTGGACTTCACCGCGCAGACGATGCGGATGGAGCCGCGGGAGCGGCGTACGCTGCTGGACGGAGCGGTCCGCCTCTCGCGCGGGGGAATGGTGGTGACCGGCGATCGCGCCGTGGTCGAGTTCGCGCCCGACGAGCAGCCCCCGGCGCAGCCGCAGCGGAAGGCGCGGCGGCGCGGGCGCGACGAGCCGGCGCTGCTCGGGCAGAAGCTGGAGAGGTTCACGGTGGATGGGAACGTCCACGTGCAGCGCGGCGACCGCACGGCGGACGGCGCCCACGGCGTTTTCGACTCCAAGGCGCAGACGCTGGTTCTCACCGGCGACGGCAAGGACGATCCGGTGCTGCGCGACGGCTCGGAGACGCTGCGCGGCGACCGGATCGTCATGCGCCTCGATACCGAAGACGTGGACGTGCAGAAGCCACGGCTGGTCCTGCGCCGGTCCGTCCCGGAGGCGGAGGAGGAGCCGCAGCTGCCGACGCGCGTCGAGGCCGCGCGCCTGTCGCTCGATCGCTCGGAGCGCCTGGCCCGCTTCACCGACGACGTGGTGGTGCGGCGGGGCGACGTGGTCGTCCGCGGCCCGCGCATGGACGCGCACTACGATTCCGCGGGCCAGCTCACCCATCTCTACCTGCGCGGCGGCGTCGAGCTGCGGCAGGGCGACCGCCGCGCGGTGGCGGAGAACGCCGACTACGACGCTCTCACTCGCGAGGTGGTGTTGACGGGCGAGCCGCGCCTGTTCGACCGGGGCGACGTCCTGGTCGGAGAGAAGATCGCAATGACGCTGGACTCGCACGAGGTGCGCGTCGAGCGCGCGCACGGCCGGCTCCGGCCGGAGGCGCACCAGGACGAGGCGGGCGCGGGGGTGAAGCGGTGAGCGCCCTGCACGCCCGCGGTTTGTCGAAGAGCTTCCGGGGCCGCAAGGTCGTGGACGGGGTCTCCTTCGACGTGAACGCCGGCGAGGTGGTGGGCCTCCTGGGTCCCAATGGCGCCGGGAAGACGACCAGCTTCCACTGCGTGGTGGGGCTGCTCCACCCCGACGAGGGCGAGGTGCACCTGGGCGGCCAGGACCTGTCCGGCCTGCCGCTCCACCGCCGCGCCCGGATGGGGCTGGGCTACCTGCCGCAGGAACCGAGCATCTTCCGCAAGCTGACCGTCCGGCAGAACCTGCTCCTCGTCCTCGAGGGCCACGGCGTGCACGGCGACGAAGCGCGCGGCCGGACCGACGACGTGCTGCAAGAGTTCGACCTGCTCCGCGTGGCCGACTCGCTGGGCGAGCAGCTCTCGGGAGGGGAGCGGCGTCGGACGGAGATCGCGCGGGCGCTGCTCGCCGAGCCGCGGTTCCTCCTCTTCGACGAGCCCTTCGCCGGCATCGACCCGATCGCGGTGCACGAGCTGCAACGCCTGATCGGGAAATTGCGCGAGCGCGGGCTGGGCGTGCTCATCAGCGATCACGCCGTCCGCGAGACCCTGGGCATCTGCGACCGCGCCGTCCTGCTCGTCGAGGGCCGTCTTCTGGAGGCGGGCACCCCACCCCAGATCGCCGCTTCGGAGCGCGCCCGCGCCGTGTACCTGGGCGAGCGGTTCAAGCTGGAATGAAAGGGAGAGCGTAGAGATGGCTTTGGAGCTCAAGCAGAGTCTTCGCCTCAGCCAGCAGCTGGTGATGACGCCGCAGCTGCAGCAGGCGATCAAGCTGCTGCAGCTCTCGCGGCTGGAGCTGGTCGACCTCATCCGCACCGAGATGGAGCAGAACCCGCTCCTGGAGGAGCCCGCCGAGGGCGCCGAGGCGGAGCTGGACGAGGCGCCGGCCGAGCTGACGTCGACCTTGAACGAGTCGATCGAGGCCAGCGAGCTGCTCCCCGACAAGCCGCCGGAGCGGGAGAACGACGCCAAGCAGCAGGCCGACGGCGAAGTGCAGCGCGCGGACATCGACTGGGAGCAGTACCTCGACAACTACCAGACCCAGCACACCGCGCCTTCCGGCGGCGGCATGTCCGCCGAGGACCTGCCCAACTACCAGGACACGCTGACGCGGGCGGAGGGTCTGACCGAGCACCTGATGGAGCAGCTCCGAATGGCGGGACTGACCCGGGAGGAGGAGCAGCTCGGCGCCCTGATCATCGGCAACCTGAACCGGGACGGATACCTGGTGATGGATCCGGACGCGGAGCCCACCGTGCCGGCGCTGCGCGAGGACGTGGAGGTCCCGGCCGTCCTGCCGACGAGCATGGACGAGGACGCGGCGCACACGGCGGAGAAGGCGCTCAAGGCGGCCGCGAAGGCGGCAGCGGCGGCGCGCGCCGCGCGCGGCGAGGCCGACCCGCTGGTCTCGCTCGCCCTCGAGGCGGGCGTCTCGGGGCCCTGCGCGGAGAAGGTGCTCCACGTCATCCAGCGTTTCGAGCCGATCGGCTGCGCCGCGCGCGACCTGCGCGAATGCCTGCTGATCCAGGCGCGCTGGTTCCTCTCCGAGGGGGAGGGAAAGGACGACCCGGACGCCGACCTGCTCCCGGCCATCATCACCGCGCACCTCAAGAACGTGGAGACGAAGAAGTACCAGGCGATCGCCAAGGACCTGCACGTCGCGCTCGACGAGGTGGTGGCGGCGATCAAGCTGCTCTCGCGGCTGGACCCCAAGCCCGGGCGGCGCTACGCTTCCGACGAGCCGCAGTACATCACCCCCGACGTCTACATCCACAAGGTCGGTGATCAGTACGTGACGGTCCTGAACGACGACGGCTTGAGCAAGCTGCGCATCTCGGCGCACTATCGGCAGGCGCTCAAGAACGGGGCCGGCAACGGCAAGGCCAAGGAGTACATCCAGGACAAGCTGCGCTCGGCGGTGTGGCTCATCCGCTCCATCCACCAGCGCCAGCGGACGATCGTGAAGGTGGCGGACTCGATCATCAAGTTCCAGCGCGAATTCCTCGACAAGGGAATCGCCCACCTGAGGCCGCTCATCCTGCGCGACGTGGCCGAGGACATCGGCATGCACGAGAGCACCGTCTCGCGCGTCACCACCAACAAGTACGTGCACACGCCGCAGGGCATCTACGAGCTCAAGTTCTTCTTCAACTCGTCGATCTCGCGGGTGGGCGGCGAGGACATCGCCTCCGAGGCGGTGAAGAACCAGATCAAGCAGATCGTCGCGGCCGAGCCGGGCGACAAGCCGTACAGCGACCAGAAGATCGTCGAGATCCTGCGCACGCAGAACGTGGACATCGCGCGGCGCACCGTCGCCAAATACAGGGAGGTGCTCGGCATCCTGCCGAGCAGCAAGCGCAAGAAGTTCTTCTGAGCATCCATCCAGGGTCCTGCTTCCCTCGAACCCGGAACGGGCGACGCCCGCCGGAGGTACTCCGCATGCAGGTCAACATCACCTTCAGGAACATGTTCGCCACCGACGCCCTGCGGAACCACGTCACCGACAAGCTGAGCAAGGTGGTCGACAAGTACCTGGACAAGGTGACCGAGGCCCACGTCACGCTCTCGCTGGAGAGGTACCTGCATCACGCCGACATCAACCTGCACGCGGGGCACTTCCACGTGCGCGGCAAGGAGAAGTCGGAGGACATGTACGCCTCGATCGACCTGGCGTGCGACAAGATCGAGAGGCAGCTCAAGAAGTACAAGGATCGGCTGAAGAGCCACCGCCCCGCCCATGTCCACGCGCGCGAGCCGGTGCGGGTGCGCTACGAGATCTTCGCGCCCTCTCCGACCGACGGCCTGCCGCCCGAGGTGGTCCGGTCCAACGAGTTTCTCGCCAAGCCCATGAGCGTGGAAGAGGCGCTCATGCAGATGGACCTCTTGAACAACGATTTCCTCGTCTTCACCCGGCCCGACTCGCGGGACGTGAACGTCGTGTACCGGCGCCGCGACGGGAACTTCGGGCTCATCCAGGCGAACGGCGAGATGACCACGGTCGCGGCTCCGGCGTCCGCAGGCGGCGCACCAGCCGCGGCTCAGCCGCAGGTCGCGGCCGCCAAGTAGGACGGCGCGCCAGCTTCACCCACCGTGCGCGCCGTTCTGGCCGCGCGCACGCGTCCGGGTGTAGGCTCGACCCGCGATGAAGATCGCCGAGTTCCTGCGCGAGGATCTGATCCTCCCCGACCTGCAAGCGACCGACAAGGCCGGCGTGCTGCGCGAGCTGTGCGCCCCGCTGGCGCGCGCGCATGGTTTCGAGGCGGGACGGCTGACGGAAGTCCTGCTGGAACGGGAGAAGCTCGGCTCCACCGGCGTCGGCGAAGGCGTGGCCATCCCTCACGGCAAGCTGCCGGGCGTACCCAATCTTCTCGCCGCGTTCGGCCGCTCGAAGCGCGGCGTGGACTTCGCCGCGATCGACGGGAAACCCACGTACCTCTTCTTCGTGCTCTTCGCCCCGGAGAACTCCGCGGGGATCCACCTCAAGGCGCTGGCGCGGATCTCGCGGCTGTTCAAATCGCCGCCGTTTCGTCAATCGATAGCGTCGGCGCAGTCCGGTTCCGAGATCGCCGCGTTGATCACCGGCGAGGATTCCAAATACTGATCCTCATCCAGCCGTGGTGAGCTCGCGGACGACGAACGCGTAGTCGTAGGCGACGTCCTTGAGGCGGTCGTAGCGGCCCGAGGCGCCGCCGTGGCCGGCGGGGTCCATGTTGATCTTGAAGAGCAGCGGGTTCGAGTCGGTCTTGAGCGATCGGAGCTTCGCCACGTACTTGGCGGGCTCCCAGTACATCACCTGCGAGTCGTTGTAGGAGGAGCGGACCAGCATGGTGGGGTATGCCTTCGCCCCGACGTTGTCGTACGGGCTGTACTGCTTCATGTAACGGTACTGGTCCGGGTTCTTCGGATTGCCCCATTCCTCGAACTCCCCCACGGTCAGGGGGAGGGATTCGTCGAGCATCGTGTTCAGCACGTCGACGAAGGGAACGTAGGTCACGACCGCATGGAAGAGATCCGGGCGCAGGTTGGTGACGGCGCCCATGAGGAGACCGCCGGCGCTGCCGCCCATGATCGCCAGGCGGTCCTTCGAGGTGTAGCCCTGCCCGATCAGGTGCTCCGCGGACGAGATGAAATCCGTGAAGGTGTTCATCTTGTTCATCATGCGGCCCTGGTCGTGCCACTTCTTGCCCAGCTCGCCGCCGCCGCGGATGTGCGCTACCGCGTAGGTGATGCCGCGATCCACGAGCGAGAAGACGTTCGAGTTGAAGCCGTCGGGGATCCCGTAGCCGTAGGAGCCGTAGGCGTAGAGAAGCAGCGGGGCCTTGCCGTCGCGCAGAACGCCCTTCTTGTGCAGGACGGCGACGGGCACCTTCGTACCGTCGGCGGCGGGCGCCCAGATGCGCTCGACCTCGTAGCGTGAGGGATCGTAGCTCGGGACCGGCAGGCGCTTCACGACCTGTTGCGCGAGCGAGCCTGCATCGACGTCGAGCCAGCTCCGTGGCGTCACCGGGCTCTGGTAGACGACGCGGAACGCCTTCTGGTCGTACTCCGGGTTCTTCTCCGGCGAGACGTCGTAATCCGCCTCGGCAAACCGCACGCGGCGGCGCGCGCCCGTCGCGGGATCGAGGAACGTGATCTGCGGCAGCCCGCCCTCCCGCTCGTGCAGCGCGACGAAGTCGCGGAAGACCTCCACGTCGTCCAGCATCACGTCGTCCCGGTGCGGCACCAGCTCGGTCCAGTTCTCCTTGCGGGGAGCCCACGCCGGCGCGGTGACCAGGCGGAAGTTCCGGCCGCCCGAGTTGGTGCGGATGTAGAGCGTCCCGCCGCGGGCGTCGGCGTAGTACTCGTGCCCCGGCTCGCGCGGCTGCAAGAGCACCAGCGCCGCGTTCGGATCGCTCGCCCCGAAGAAGCGCACCTCGCTGGTCGTGTGGCTCGCCGAAGTGAGGAAGACGAAGTCCTTCGACCGCGACCGGTCCACCTCGAGGTTGAAGGCGTGGTCCTTCTCCTCGTAGACCAGCTCGTCCTTGCCGCTCGACCCGACCACGTGCCGGAAGAGCTGGTACGGACGCTTCTCCTGCTCGTCCTCGACGACGTAGAAGAGCACCTTGCCGTCGCGGCTCCAGGCAACCGAGTCCACCCGCGCGATCTTCTCCGGCCCGTCTTTGCCGTTGCGCAGGTCGCGCACGTGCAGGTCGTACTGCCGGAAGCCCGTCTCGTCGGTCGTGTACGCCAGGCGGGTGCCGTCGTCGCTCACTTCCCACCCGCCCAGGCGGTCCGCTGGTAGTACCAGTGCGATCCGATCCGCACCGGCGCCGTCGAGTCGTCCTCCTGGATGCGGGAGAGCATCTCGGCATAGAGCGTCTTCTGCAGCGCCTCGGTCGGCTTCATCAGCGCGTCCGCGTACGCGGCTTCGGCGCGCAGGTAGGACTCCACTTCCGGCGTCCCCTTGTTGCGCAACCAGAAGTAGTCGTCCTGGAGCGCATCGCCGTTGATCCGGGTGACGTGCAGCTCCTTGCGCGCGACCGGCGGCTGCGGCGGCGCCGCTTGCGCCTGGTCAGCGGTGGGGCGCTGGGGCGCCGAGATGCAGGCGGCGAGCGCCGAGGCGAGCAGAACGGGGCGGTAATTCGACACGGGCGTTTCCTCGTCTGGAAGGAGGCGCTGTTATAGTCTGAATCTCGATGGACTCCATCAAGGTCGAAACACTGCTCAAGGATCAGGATTTCGACCTCCGCCTCGAGCTCCTCGCCGGCGAAGGCGGCCTCGACCGCCGAGTCGTCAGCTCGCGGATCCAGAAGCCCGGACTGGCGCTCAGCGGCTTCACAGAGCACATCCACAAGGACCGCCTCCAGGTCTTCGGCAACACCGAGATGAGCTACCTGGCGACGCTCAAGCCCAGCGAGGCGCAGGCGCGCATGCGCGGCCTGTTCCGGCTGCCCGTCGCGTGCCTGGTGGTGACCAAGAACCTGCCGGTGGACGACATGATCAAACGCGAGGCAAACGACGCCCGCGTGCCACTCATGCGCACCAGCCACCTCTCCAGCACCTTCATCGACAACATCGAGCGCTTCCTGCAGGAGGCGCTCACCGCCAGCACCTCGGTTCACGGCGTGCTCATCGACGTCATCGGCGTCGGCGTCCTCATCCTGGGGAAGAGCGGCATCGGCAAGAGCGAGCTCGCGCTCGACCTGGTCACGCGCGGCCACCGCCTGGTCGCCGACGACATCGTCGACTTGAAGAAGAGGCAGGGCGGCTCGGTGTACGGAAGCGGATCCGACATCATCAAGCACCACATGGAGATCCGCGGGATCGGCATCATCAACATCAAGGACCTGTTCGGCGTGTCGGCGGTGCGCGACCGCAAGAAGGTCGAGATGGTGGTGGAGCTGGTCGAGTGGGACGACCGCGTCGAGTACGACCGCCTGGGCGTCGAGGAGCAGAAGTACAGCATGCTCGATACCGAGGTGCCGCTGCTCGTCGTTCCGGTGCGCCCCGGCCGCAACCTGACCACCATCGTCGAGGTCGCCGCCCGGAATCACCTGCTCAAGCTGCAGGGCCACCACTCGGCGAAGGACTTCCAGGAGAAGCTCTCGCGCGAGATCGCCCAGGCGACGGTGACGCGGGGCATCGGCGACGAGGTGGAGTGAGTTGGCGCCACCGCTCCGCATCGTGCTGCTCACGGGCATGTCGGGTGGCGGGAAATCGACCGCTATCCGGGCGCTGGAGGATGCCGGCTGGTTCTGCATCGACAACCTGCCGGTGCTCCTCGTGCCCAAGCTGCTCGAGCTGGTGGTGCACGGGGCGTCCGACGAGGTGCACCGGCTGGCGCTGGTGATCGACGCGCGCGAAGGCCGGTTCCTCGATCAGACGCCGCAGGCGGTGGACGAAGTGCGGCGCATCGGGCACCGGCTGGAGGTGGTCTTCCTCGACTCGGCCGACGAGACGCTGACGCGAAGGTTCAGCGAGACGCGGCGCAGGCATCCGCTCTCCCCGGACGGCACGGTCGCCGACGGCATCGCGCTGGAGCGGAAGCTGCTCACCGCGCTGCGCGCGATCGCCGACGTCGTCATCGACACCACGCGCATGAACGTGCACGAGCTGCGCGACATCATCACCGCCCGGTTCGGCGCCGCGGGCGATGCGGACGCCCTCAACGTAACGCTGGTGTCGTTCGGCTACCGCAACGGGATTCCGGCCAACAGCGACCTCGTGCTCGACGTCCGCTTCCTCCCGAACCCGTACTTCGTCGAAGGTCTCAAGCCGCATCCGGGCACCGACCCGAGGGTGTCCGAGTGGGTGCTGGGGCGGCCGCAGACGGAGGAGTTCCTCGAGCGGCTCGAGTCGCTGCTGGCCTTCCTCCTGCCGCAATACAAGGGCGAAGGGAAGAGCTATCTCACGGTGTCGATCGGTTGCACCGGGGGACGGCACCGCAGCGTCGCGCTCGCCGAGGAGCTCTCGAAACGGCTCACCGAGAAGCACCGCGCGCGCGTCAAGGTCACGCACCGCGACGTGGACAAGGCGTGACGCCGCCCGGCGGGCGCCTCAATTGCGCTTGCGACGCATCTCCTTGACGGTGATCACGCCCTTCTCCACGCACAGCTCGGCGATGGCGCGCATCACCACCGCGCCCTTCTCCAGGCTCTGGTGCAGCGCATCCAGGCTCGCCAGGTCGTCGTCCGTGAGATCGTCGGAATCGATCGGACCGCCCGAGGTGGTGGCGAAGAGATCCACCCCGGCCGCGGAGACCGGTCCCGTGCCGTGCGCTGGCGTGTCCTTCCGGGTCGGCGGAGCGGGCGTCGGCGGCGGGATGCGCGGCGTCGAGCGCGGTGGCGTTGCGTGCGACACCGGGGGCCGGTCCGCGTCGTCGCCCGGCACGTCCACCGGTGGCGGGTTGCGCCCCCGCCGCGACGGCAGGTCCTCGGGGAGGGTCACGCCCAGCTCCGACGCGATCTTCGCCAGCGGCGAGGCCGATTCGTCCTGCAGGCCCACCAGCTCCACCTCTTCCACCGAGGTGTCGTCCAACTCGATGGCCGCGAGCTTGTCGGCGGGGGGCTCCTCGGGCTGCTGCTGCGCCCCGGCTCCGGGTGACGCGTAGCACTGCCGCACCGCGCGGAGGATCTCGCTCGGGCCCGCGACGGCGGGGCGCACGCGCTTGTGCGTCCTGCGCCCGACGACGCTGATCGAGTCCTGGTCGGTGGGGTCCGCCATCGCCAGCCAGAGCAGCTCGCCGTTCTCGCGCAGGGCGACGGGCAGCACGAAACGGTCGGCGCAGATGCGCGCGTCGAGGAGGTTCAGCGCCGCCGCCTCGGGCGGAGTCATCTGCAGATCGATGCGCGGCAGCCCCAGCTCTACCGAGATGGCGCGCGCGATCGACACCCCGCCCGGCGCTGTCCACAAGTTGACGGCTCTGCTGCCCAACACGCTCTCGATCCGGCGCCTTGGGCGCCTCTACGAGGGGGGGGGAGGCTCGCTCCCCCCTCGACCCCCCAACAGATCGCAGTCGCCCTACCGAGCGCTCGAATCGCGGCGGTCGGATTCCACCGGCGGTGTGAGCTGGACGAGGTACTCGCCGGTGAAGCACGCGTCGCAGAAGGTCCGGGGCTCCGCGCGCACCGCCTCGTGCATGCCCTTCTCGGACAGATACCCGAGCGAGTCCGCCGTGACGTACTTGGCGATCTCCTCCACCGTGTGCGTGGCGCCGATCAGCTCCTTCCGGACCGGGGTGTCGATGCCGTAGTAGCAGGGCCACTTGGTCGGCGGCGCGCTGATGCGCACGTGCACTTCCTTGGCGCCCGCGTCCCGCAGCATCTTGACGATCTTGCGGCTGGTAGTGCCGCGCACGATCGAGTCGTCGACGACCACCACGCGCTTGCCCTTCACCACGTGCTGCACCGGGTTCAGCTTCAGCTTCACGCCGAAGTGCCGGATCGATTGCGACGGCTCGATGAAGGTGCGCCCCACGTAGTGGCTGCGGATGAGGCCCATGTCGTACGGGATGCCACTCTCCTCGGAGTAGCCGAGCGCGGCCGCCACGCCCGAGTCCGGCACCGGCACCACCACGTCCGCCTCCGCCGGCTGCTCGATGGCGAGGCGCCGGCCAAGCTCCTTGCGGGTCCGGTACACGCTGCGCCCGAAGACCTGGGAGTCGGGACGGGCGAAATAGATCAGCTCGAAGATGCACTTGCCGCTTCGCTGCGGAGGCAGCTTCTGCACGGTGCGCACGCCGGACGCGTCGGCGACTACCATCTCGCCCGGCTCCACCTCGCGCTCGAGCTTCGCCTCGATGAGGTCGAACGCGCAGGTCTCGCTGGCGAACACCGGCGCCCCGCGCAGCTTTCCCAGGACGAGGGGGCGGAAGCCGAGCGGGTCCCGCACGGCGATGATCGAGTCCTGGGTGAGGAAGAGGAGCGAGTACGCGCCGCGCACCTGCGCCAGCGCGCGCTGGATGCGCTCGACCGCGGTCCCCTCGCGCTCGCGGGCGATGAGGTGGAGGAGCAGCTCGGTGTCGGAGGAGCCGGTGAAGATCGCGCCCTGCTCCTCGAGGGATGCCCGCAGCTCCTCCGCGTTGACCAGGTTGCCGTTGTGCGCCACCGCGATGGGCCCGACAGAGCCCTTGAAGACGAACGGCTGCGCGTTCTCGATGCGCGACTGCCCCGCCGTCGAGTAGCGGGTGTGACCGATCGCCGCGCTGCCCGGCAGCCGGGCGAGCGTCGCCGCGTCGAAGTTGTCGGCGACCAGCCCCATGGTCTTGTGGACCTGGATCTGCCCGGCGTCGAGCGCGGCGATGCCGGCCGACTCCTGCCCACGGTGCTGCAGCGCGTGGATGCCGAGGTAGGTGATGTTCGCCGCCTCGGCGTGGCCCAAGACGCCGAACACGCCGCACTCGTCGTGGAACTTGTCGTCGTCGATCGGGTCTCTCAGGACCTTCAGCTGCACGGCCTCTCCGGGAGAGCGCGGGGAACGAAGCGTACAGGGCTGGCACTTGCCCTGCAATGATGCCAAAACAAGCCGCGTCGATGCGGACTTCCGGGCTGCGAACATTTGCGACCCGCCCGCCCGCCTGCCCGACAGGCAGGCTTTTGCGGAGGCGGCCGTCCGGTTAGCATCGGCGCATGCCGGAGGACAAGGAGGGGCGCATCGTCGACGCGCGCATGAAGCTGCGCCAGCGGTTCCAGCAGCGCATGCAGAAAACCCCCTCCGCCGCGGACGCGAGGCCGCAGGGGTCTGGTCCGGCGAACCGGCACGGCATGCCGAAGCTGCCCGTCGGCCAGACCGTCACCAGGGGATGGCCGGTGCTCGACCTGGGCCGTATGCCCGACGTGCCCCTCTCGAAGTGGGAGCTCGTCGTGGACGGCGCGGTCGAGGAGCCCGTCCGGCTTGCCTGGAAGGACTTCATCGCCTTGCCGCAGACGAAGGACGTGAGCGACTTCCACTGCGTCACCACCTGGTCGAAGCTCGACGTGCCGTGGGAGGGAGTGCAGCTCTCGACGGTGCTCGCGCTCGCGCGGCCGCTGCCCGAGGCGACCCACGTCACGACGCACGGGTACGATGGCTATACCACCAACCTGCCCCTGGAAGAGGCGCTCAAGGACGACGTCCTCCTCGTCCACACGGCGGAAGGGCAGCCGCTGCCAGTCGAGCACGGCGGCCCGGTCCGCGTCATCACTCCACAGCTCTACGCCTGGAAGGGGGCGAAGTGGGTCCGTCGCATCGAGGTGCTGACGCACGACCGACTCGGGTTCTGGGAGCTGCGCGGCTACAGCAATACGGCGCATCCGTGGCGAGACGATCGCTACTCGTAGCGCTCGCGCTGGCGTTGCCGGCGTCTGCGTCTCCGCGCCAGAATGTGCTGGAGTACGTGCGCGGTGAGCTCGCGCGCGACCGCGGGTTCACGCCCGCGCAGCGGACGGAGCTGCTCGAGGCCCTGCGCGCCCGATTCGCCAACTACGGGCTCAACGTCGTGCGGCCAGGAAAGCCGCAGGACGTGCAGACCCTCATGCACGTGGTCGCCGAGGGCATGTTCGATCGCGCCCCGATGGACCGCATCGCCGAAGTCGCGTTCGCCGCCTACCAGGCAGTGTGGCGCGGGGCGCCGGCCGAGGTGGTCGACGGGATCGCGCTGTACGGGTTCCGCAAGCCCGTGTCGCCCGAGAAGCTCGCCGCCTGGGCAAACGGCTATCGCGTGGCGGTGAAAGGCGGCGTCCCGGACGAGGTCGCCGCCGACCTGGTGCGCAACGCCATGGAGGGCGGATGGGACGTCCGCACCTTCGACACCGTGAAATGGGGCCTGGTCGACGCGGCCCGGCGCAAGTACGACGTGAAGCTGTACGCCGCGTATGTCTTCACCGGCATGGAGAAGGACCGGGAGCACCCGGGCGCGCTCCTGGGCACGACGCGCGCGCGCTTCGAGGATTCCGTGCGCAAGAAGACCCTCCCCCCGGACCCTGGCTATCGGGGCGTCTTCGAGGTGGACACGGCGCCGCCCGCGCCTCCGCGTGCCCAAGGAGGCGAGGGGCCGTTCAGCTCGTGGTCCCGGGTGGAGCGCACGGCCCTGTCGTATCTGGGCACGCCTTACGTGTGGGGCGGCGAGACGCGCGCCGGCATCGACTGCTCCGGTCTGACCCGGAACTCGTACCGCGCCATCTCCGTCCCGCTGCCCCGCGTCTCCAAACTGCAATGGAAGAGCGGCGCGCCGGTGAAGAAGGAGGCGCTGCGCGAGGGCGATCTGGTGTTCTTCGACACGAACGGCTCGGGGGTCTCGCACGTCGGCATGGTGATCGACCCGCGGACCCGCCGCATCATCCACGCCTCCTCGTCCCACGGAGTGGTGGAAGCCGACATGGACGACCCGTGGTTCCAGTCGCGGTACCTGGGCGCGCGGCGCGTCGCCAATTGAGGCTCGCCGTCCGCATCGCCGCGGCGGCGCTCTGCGTGGCTGCGTTGATCCTGCTCGCCGTGCCGCTGGGACGCAGATCCGCGCTGCCGCCGCCGATGGTGGTGCACGGGCGCGCGACCCTGCAGGTGAGGTCCGAGGCGCCCGTCGAGGTCGGCGCCCAGAAGGTGCCGATCGAGGTCCCCCGGGGAGCGCCGCTCGGCGGCTACGCCGGGCGGCGGCGCGCCGAGAGCGAAGGCCGGGTCTACGCGCGCGCCCTGGTGCTTCGCTCCGGCGAGGTGCGCGCCGTGATCGTCGCGCTCGACGCGCTGCTCGTCTCGAGCGATCTGGAAGAGGAGGTCTTGCGCCGCACGCAGCTGCCGCCGCGCACCTGCCTGCTCCTCGCCGCGACGCACACCCATTCGGGGCCGGGCGGCACCTGGGACAACGCGCTCGCCGAGCTCGCCGGCAACGGACGATTCGATCGAGGCATGCGCGACGCGGTGGCGCAAGCGGTGGCCGACGCGATCCGGGGCGCGCTCGGGTACCTGCGGACGGGACGCTTCGCCATCGCGCAGGTCGAATGGGGCGACGGCCCGGCGGTGGTACCGTGTTGCCCTCCTCCTCGCATGTCCCGTCCGGCGACTGGCCGGGCGCCGCGGCGCGCGCGCTCGAGCAAGACACCCAAGCCCCCGCGCTGGTGCTGCAGGGAGCCGGCGGCGACGCGACCTGGTCCCGGGAGGGCCTGCCCGCGGACGGAGCGGGCGCCGCGCAGGCGCTCGGAAACCGGGTCGCGCGCCGGGCGCTGGATTTGCTCGAGACTGCCGCATGGACCGGCGGCGCTCCGCTCGGCTGCGCGGCCACCCTGCACTCGTTGCCGCCGGCGCAGGCCAGCGCCCGCATTCCCTGGCCGCTGCGGCGGGCGGCGAGCAACTTCCTCGCTCTCTGGGCGGAGCCTTTCGCGGTGAGGACGCGGCTGACGATCGGTCCCCTGCGGCTCGGCGGCGTCCCCGGAGAGCCGGTCGGCAGCCTGGCTCTAGCGGGGGCGCAAGAGCGCTTCATCGGTCTCGCAGACGGCTACGTCGGTTACGTGGAGGATCCCCTCCGGGCGGAGCACGGCGAAGGAGAATCGTTGCGCACGTATCATGGACCGGGCCTCTCCCGATCGCTCGACCTGCTGGAGGAGCGATGATCGCGATCTCCGAGGAGGTGCGTCGCGCGATCGAGGGAGGCACGGCGGTCGCGCTGGAGACGAGCGTGGTCGCGCAGGGCCTGCCGCCGCCGCACAATCTCGATGCAGCGCGGCGCTGCGCGCGCGCCATCCGCGACGCGGGAGCGGTCCCCGCGGCGGTAGCCGTGATCGGTGGCCGGATCGTGGTCGGAGCGACGGACGCGGAGCTGCAGCGCCTCGCCGATCCGGCGCTCGGCGCGGCCAAGGCCGGGGTCCGGGACCTGGCCGCTCTCTGCGCTGCGGGCCGCGACGCCGGGACGACCGTCTCCGCCACCTGCGCCGTCGCGGCCCGGGCCGGCATCCGCGTCTTCGCGACGGGTGGGATCGGAGGAGTGCACCGCCGCGGAGCGCCAACCGAGCCGCTGGACGTCTCGTCCGATCTGCTCGAGCTGTCGCGCCGGCAGGTGTGCGTCGTCTGCGCCGGCCCCAAAGTGATCCTGGATCTTCCGGCCACGGTGGAAGCGCTCGAAGCGCTGGGCGTGCCAGTGCTCGGGTTCGGGAGTTCCGAGCTCCCTGCCTTCTTCACCGACTCGAGCGGCATCCGCCTGGAGCACCGGTTCGACGACGTCGCCTCGGTCGCCCGCGCGCTGCGGATCCACTGGGACGAGCTTGGCCACGGCTCCGGCGTGCTGGTCTGCGTTCCGCCTCCCGCGCCGCTTTCGCGCGCCGAGGTGGAGCGCGCCATTTCCGCTGCGACGGGCGAGGCGGCCCGGCGCAAGCTCGCGGGAAAGGAGCTCACTCCGTTCCTCCTGGCGCGCCTCGCGGAGGCAAGTGGCGGCCGGACCGTCCAGTCGAACCTCGAGTTGCTGGAGAACAATGCCCGCGTGGCCGGCGACGTCGCCGTGGCGCTCGGCGCGCTCCGTTGAATCAGGCGGCCGCGCGGGTCAGGCGGTCGCGAATGGCGTCCCACTCCGGTGAGGCGGGGACGCTCTCGATGCAGATGGAAGTGCAGCCGCGATCCTCCAGCTCGCGCAGCGCGGCATAGAGATCGCGCGCGTAACCGGCAGGGTTTTCGGGGAGTCGCACGGAGACGACCTCCTGTGGAAGGGCGATGTCGCCGCGGATCACGGCGCCCACCGGGCCGGGCAGATCGGCGGCGATGCGCGGCAGTGCGGTGGCGTCCGCCAGCCGCACCAGCGCGGCCGGTGCGTAGTGCCGCTTCTGCTGGCCGGGAGAAGCGGCGATGGACCCGGCCGGCGCGGCGTCGGGCACCTCCCCGAGCAGCTCTTCGAGAGCGGAACGGGGCACCGCGCCGGCGCGCAACAGGCGCGGACCGGCGGAGGTGAGCCCGACCACCGTCGATTCGATCCCCACCGGGCAACGGCCGCCGTCCAGCACGGCGTCGATGCGGCCATTCAGGTCGCGCAGCACGTGGCGCGCCGTGGTCGGGGACACGTGCTCGCTCCGGTTGGCGCTCGGCGCGGCGAGCGGTACGCGGACGCGCGCGAGCAGCTGGCGCGCCGCCGGATGCGACGGGGCCCGCACGGCGACGGTCGGGCCGCCGCCGGTCACCTCGTCGGGCACGCGATCGGTGCGCGGCAAGACCAGCGTGAGCGGCCCGGGCCAGAAGCGCGTCACCAGCTCCTGCGCCTCGATCGGCCAGCGCGCGCACAACGGCCGCGCCTCGTCCTCGCCGAGCACGTGCACGATGAGCGGGTTGGTCGCCGCGCGCCCCTTGGCCGCGTAGATGGCGCGCACGGCCAGCGGCTCGAGCGCCAGCGCGCCGAGCCCGTACACGGTCTCGGTGGGAAAGGCGACCAGGCCGCCTCGCAGGAGCAACCCCGCCGCCGCGTCGAGGTCGGCGGGGCTGCGCGCGCTGAGCAGCTGGGTGTCCACCTACCGCCCTTCGAGAGCGACCTGGTGGATTCCCTCGCCGACGACCCCCGGGATCGAGCTGGACCACGGGTTCTTGAGATCGGCGACGCGCGCATCGACCAGCGTCCGTCGGCCCGACTCGATGACGAGCGACGGCCCGCCCACCTCGCCGATGTCGGCGAAGGGGGCGCCGTGCTCGCGCACCACCGCCGCGACGCGGTCGGCTGCCGCAGCCGGATAGGCGATGAGGATGCGTCCCGCGTCCTCGCCGAAGAGCAGCGCGTCGGCGCGCCCCGGCTGCGCCGGCAGCGACACCTTGCACCCGAGCTCCCGGCCGAAGCACATCTCCGCGAGCGCCACCGCGAGACCGCCCTCGCTGGTGTCGTGCGCGGTGCGGACGAGCCCGGCGCGGACCAGCGCGCGCACCGCTCCTTGCACCTTCTTCTCTAGATCGAGATCGAGCGGAGGAGGCGTCCCTGCGGTGCGGCCGTGGACCACCTGGAGGTACTCGCTCCCGCCGAGGTGTCCGCCAGCAGGTCCCGCGAGCCGGCCGAGCAGCGCGATGCGTTCGCCGGCGGCGAGGAAGGCGGAGCCGGCATTTTTCGCGCAATCCTCCATCAGGCCGACCATTCCGATCGTCGGCGTCGGGAAGATCCCCTTGCCCTCGGTCTCGTTGTAGAGCGACACGTTGCCGGACACCACCGGCGTGCCGAGCGCGTTGCAGGCGTCGGCGATGCCGAGGCAGGCCTGCTCGAACTGCCACATGATCTCGGGGCGCTCCGGATTGCCGAAGTTGAGGCAGTCGGTGACGGCCAGCGGCTCGCCTCCGACGCAGCTCACGTTGCGCGCCGCCTCGGCGACGGCGTGCGCGGCGCCGAGGCGCGGCTCGAGGTAGCAATAGCGCGAGTTGCAGTCGACGCTCAGCGCCACCCCGCCGTCACGCTGGCCCGTGAACCGGACCACGGCCGCGTCGCCCGCCCCGGGCCGGACCGCGGTGCCGATGCGGACCATGTGGTCGTACTGCCGATACACCCATTCCTTGGAGGCGATCGTCGGCGATCCGAGCACCTGCGCGAGCGCCCTGGCCAGGTTGCCCGGCTCGGGGATCGAAGGGAGGTCCAGCTTCTGCGCCTCGTCCAGCCAGTCGGGGCGGCGGCGCGGGCGGTCATACGAGGGCGCCTCGTCCGTGAGCGGCGCGATGGGCAGCTTCGCGACCGTCCTTCCTTCCGACTTCACCACCAGCTTCCCGGTATCCGTGACGCGCCCGATGACCGCGTGCGCCAGGTCCCACTTGTCGCAGATCTCGAACACCTCGCGCTCGCGCCCTTTCTTCGCGACGAGCAGCATGCGCTCCTGCGACTCGCTGAGCATGACCTCGTACGGCGTCATCCCGGTCTCGCGGCGCGGCACCGCGTCGACGTCCAGCTCCAGGCCGCTCCCCGCGCGCGACGCCATCTCCACCGAGCTGGAGGTGAGCCCCGCGGCGCCCATGTCCTGGATGCCCACCAGGCAGTCCGTCTTGAACAGCTCCAGGCACGCTTCGAGGAGGAGCTTCTCCAGGAAGGGGTCGCCGACCTGGACCGTGGGGCGCTTCGATTCGCTTTCCTCGTCGAACTCGGCGGAGGCCATCGTCGCGCCGTGGATGCCGTCCCGCCCGGTGCGCGCGCCGATGTAGATGACGGGGTTTCCGACGCCCGACGCCGTTCCACGGAAGATGCGGTTCGACTTGAGCAGGCCGAGGGTGAAGGCGTTCACCAGGCAATTTCCGTCGTAGCTCTCGTCGAACGCCACCTCGCCGCCGACGGTGGGAACGCCGATGCAGTTTCCGTAGCCGGCGATGCCCGCGACCACGCCTTCGAGCAGACGCGCGGTCCTGGGGTGCGACGGCTTGCCGAACCGCAGCGAGTTCAGCGAGGCGATCGGGCGCGCGCCCATGGTAAACACGTCCCGCAGGATGCCGCCCACGCCGGTCGCCGCGCCCTGGTACGGTTCGATGTAGCTCGGGTGATTGTGGCTCTCCATCTTGAACGCCACGGCCAATCCGCCGCCCACGTCGACGACGCCCGCGTTCTCGCCGGGCCCCTGCAGGACGCGCGGCCCCTTGGTCGGCAGGTGCTTGAGGAAGCGGCGGGAGGACTTGTACGAGCAGTGCTCGGACCACATCGCGGAGAAGATGCCCAGCTCGACCAGGTTCGGATCGCGGCCGATGTGGCCGACGATACGCCGGTACTCGTCCTCCGTCAGGCCATGCTGCCGGACGATCTCGGGAGTGATTCGCGCGTCCATGGGGCCGCGCACTGTACCAAAGGCGGCCTGCCGCCGCAGCCGGGCGTGAGCACTGTCCGACGCGCCAGCGTCGCACCCGTCGGCAGCCGACCGGTCGCACGGCAACTTGAGCCATGGAGGAGCGGTTGACCGACCAGACCCAACTGGAAGCGGAGCGGCTGCGCCTCCACGAAGCCGAGCGGAGACAGCGCATCCTCTCGGAAATCTCCGCGATCCTTCTCGACTACGTCGGCGGCGACGAGGCCGAGCCGCTGCGCCGCATCGTCGACAAGGTCGTCCAGGGGATGGGCGACTGGTGCGCGTTCTCGCTCATCGGGCCGGACGGTCTGTTGCGGCAATCCGCCGCGTATCACCCCGATCCGCGCCAGCGCGACCTGGCCGAGAAGCTGAACCGGATCCAGCACCCGCGGCGATGGGATGCGGGCCCTGCGCAGACGAACGCGCTCGTGCAGAAGCGCCCCTTGGTCTTCGAGGAGATCACGGACGAGATGCTGCGTGCCGGCGTGCAGGGCGAGGACGAGTACCGGCTCCTGAAGGACATCGGCCTCGCCTCCGCAATCGTCGCACCGCTCGTGACCGGCGCCGAGCCGCTAGGGACCTTGATCCTCGCTTCGGCCGGAGCGGGCGGGCGCAAGTACACGCCGAACGACGTCGACTTCGTCGTCGCGCTCGCCGACCGCGCCTCGCTGGCGGTCCGGAATGCCCGGCTGGTCCGCGAGCTGGCCGAAGAGCGCGACCGGGAGCAGCTCGCCCGGGAGGGCGCCGAGCGCCGTGCGGCCGAGCTGCTCGCGACCTTCGAGGCGGACCCGAACGGGCTGGTGCTGTTCGATCAGTACGACCGGGTCCGCTACGTCGGCCCGCGGCTGGCGGAGATGTTCGAGTGGATGCCGGTCCACGAGTTCGTCGGCAGGCATTACGAGGAGTTGTTCGGGCAGGACGCCCGTGGCGACGGCCGGATTGCCGAGATGGAAGCGCGCACCCGGGAGATCTTCTCGCGGCGCGACGAGCGGTCGTTCGACGAATTCCAGATCGCTCGCTCCGGCGCTTGGGTGGCGCGCACCAGCGTCCCGGTCCGCGGGCCGCGCGGCGAGTACCTCGGCCGGCTGTTCATCTACACGGACATCACGCCCCGGAAGGTGCTGGAAGAGCAGCGGTCCGAGTTCCTCACCGTAGCGGCGCACGAGCTGCGCACGCCGCTCACACCGCTCTCGATGTACCTGCAGAACATCGAGAAGCGCCTCGCGCGCGGGATGCGCATCGAGCCGGAGCTCGCGAACAAGGCGAGGCGCCAGGTGACCCGGCTGGCGAGGCTCGTCGAGGACTTGCTGGACATCTCCCGGATCGAGTCCGGGCGGCTGGAGATCCATCGCGAGCCGGTCGAGCTCGAGCAGCTCATCGGCGAGGTGGTGGACGATTTCCGCTCGGCGGCGCACAGCCACGAGATCGTGGTGGTCCGGCCGCCCGAGCAGACGGTGGTCCTCGGCGACCACCAGCGGCTCGAGCAGGTGATGGTGAACCTGCTGCAGAACGCGATCAAGTACAGCCCGCAGGGCGGGCAGATCGTGGTGACCGTCGGCCGGGAGGGCGGCGACGCGGTCGTCTCGGTGGCGGACCAGGGCATCGGCGTGCCCGCCGAGGAGCAGGCCAAGCTCTTCCAGCGCTTCTTCCGCGCCCGCAACGCAGCGACGCGGCACTTCGGCGGCCTGGGCATCGGCCTGTTCGTGAGCCACGAGATCGTCCAGCGCCACGGCGGGCGGTTCCTGGTGGCCAGCGAGAGCGGCAAGGGGGCAGTGTTCAGCTTCACTTTGCCGCTTTCCCCGGCCCACGCGGCGCCCGACCGCGGGCGCGCTCCCGCGCAAGCCTGATACGCTCTCGGGAATGGCGCGCAAGACGACGCGCAAGAGCCCGCGCCCGCTCCTGGCCGTCCTCTCGCGCAAGAAGAGGCTCTACTCGACCCGGCGGCTGGTCGAGTCGGCGCGGGCGCGCGGCATGCGCACGCGCGTGGTGGACGTGCTCGCCTGCAACCTGGTGCTGGAGCAGGGCCGCCCGCGCGTGTTCCTCGCGGGCGAGGAGCTGCGCGATGTGGCGGTCGCCGTCCCCCGGATCGGCGCGTCGGTCACTGCGGCGGGGCTCGCCGTGGTGCGCCAGCTCGAGGCGGAAGGAGTGCCCGTCGTGAACTGCGCGGCGGGGATTGCGAACAGCCGCGACAAGCTGCGCGCCTTGCAGCTGCTCGCGGCGGCCGGCGTCGACATGCCGCGCACCGTGCTGGCGCGCGGCGGCGGCGACATCAAGGAGCTGGTCGCGCACGTCGGCGGGTTGCCCGCCATCTTGAAGCTCATCCAGGGGACACAAGGCGTCGGCGTGATGATTGCCCACAGCGAGGCGGAGGTGGAGAGCATCCTCTCGACGCTCTGGGACCTCGGGCAGGAGATCCTGCTCCAGGAGTTCATCGCCGAATCGAGGGGACGCGACGTGCGTGCCCTGGTGGTCGGCGATCGCGTCGTCGGGGCCATGCGGCGCGAGGCGCGCTCAGGGGATTTCCGCAGCAACCTGCACCGCGGCGGCGAGGGGAGCGCGCTGGAGCTGTCGGCCGGGTATGCGCAGGCGGCGGTGCGTGCCGCGCGCGTGCTGGGCCTCGACGTGGCGGGGGTGGACCTCCTCGAGGCCGAGAAAGGGCCCAAGGTGATGGAGGTGAACTCTTCGCCGGGGTTCGAGGGGCTCGAACGAGCCACCGGCCTGGACATCGCCGGCGCAATCGTCGATCACGCGGCCCGTCTGGCCGCACGCGTGGCCCGCGCCGGCGGTTGAATCGCCCGCCTGCTCGCCCGGCGGCCTGGACGAGCGGTGCTGTACGTCACGCTCCCACTTCCGCCGCGGGGCTGCTCGCCGACACGCAAATCGCTTGCAGCGGGCGGCCTTCTTTGGCGAGACTGCCTGCATGGCGATCCGCATCGGCCGGGACGTCGCCTTCCAGTCCCGCCTGCAGGACAGCAACGCCCCGGCACAGGTCGAGCTCGTGCTGTTCCACGACGTGCTCTGCTCGTGGTGCTATCTGGCCGACGCGCGCCTGGAGGTGCTCCGCGAGGAGTACGGGCCGTCAGTGCGCTGGACCTTCAAGCCGTACGCGCTGCGGCCGGAGAACCAGCTGCCGGACAAGAAGCAGCGCTCGCTTCTCGCCCGTCACTTCCGCCGCATCTCGAAGGAGCGCGAGGGTCGGGGCGTCAAGGCGGACCTGTGGACGGGGGACGATCCGCCTTCCTCCAGCCTGCCGCCGCTGGTGGCGCTCGAGGCCGCGCTGCCGCAAGGGTACGAGAAGCAGCACGAGCTGAGCGCCTCGACGATCCGGACACCGAGCAGTCGGTCACCATCGCAGGCGAGGAAGCCGAGGCGCTGGGGATCAAGGGTGTCCCGGCGCTGGTGATCGGCGGCGAGTGGCTCATGCAGGGGTGCCGCGACTTGTCGGAGTACCGGCAGGTGATCGACAAGTTCCTCCGCGAGCGGGCGAGCCCGCCGCATTTACGAATGATTCATTAGATCGTGCCCGCTGGCTCGGGTCGACCGCTCTGCCGTACACATCACGCTCTTCGATCCGGCGCCTTTCGGCGCCTCTAACGAGGGGGGAGCTCGCTCCCCCCTCGACCCCCCAAGAGATCGCGGTCACTTCAATCGACGGCTCCGCAATGGCCCTGGCCGCGGGGTGCGGATATGCTGCCCGGCTCAATGGCTCCCATCGTCGCCACGGTGATCATCGCGGCCGGGCTCGCCCTGTTCTTGTGGACGATGTCCTACCGCATCCGGCCGCTGCTCTTCGCGCGCAAGGACGTGCGCTGGGACGATCCTCTCACGCGCACCGAGAAGCTGATCGAATACGGCTTCGGGCAGAAGCGCATGCCGGCGAAGCCGGAGCGCGCCGCCGGCATGGCGCATATCTGGATCTTCGTCGCCTTCATCGTGGCGCAGCTGGGCACGCTGACCTCCTTCGGCCTGGCGTACGATCCCACCTTCCACCTGCCGTTCCTGGCGCACGAGACGCGGCTCGGGCAGGCGTACCTGTTCAGCAAGGACGTGATCGACATCCTGGGAACGCTGGGGTGCGCGGTCTTCCTCTACTACCGCGTGGTCGCCAAGAAGGAGCGGATGACGCTCTCGTGGGAGGGCGTGTTCATCCTCTGCATGATCATCGGCGTCCTCTGGACCGACGTGCTCATCGACGCCGCCGCGTTGGCGAAGAGCGCCGGCGAGGTTCCCTGGTACCTGCCGGTGTCCGGCAAGGTCGCGCAGTGGTTCCTCTACGGCATGTCGCCGCGCGCCGCGGCCAACGCGATGACCTTCGGCGTGCTGCTCCACATCGCCATCGTGATGTCCTTCCTCAACTTCCTGCCGATGGGGAAGCACTTCCACATCATCACGGGACTGCCGACCGTCTACTTCCAGCGTTTGGAGCCGATGGGCCAGCTGGGAAAGCTCGACCTGGAGAACGCGACCAGCTTCGGCATTTCGAAGCTCAGCGACCTCTCCTGGAAGGAAATCCTCGACACGTACTCGTGCACCGAGTGCGGCCGCTGCCAGACCTACTGCCCGACCTACGACACGGGGAAGCCGCTCACCCACAAGGAAATGAACCGCGCCATCCGCCATCACGCGCAACAGGTCGCGGCGGGAATGCCGCTTCCCCTCGCGGCGCTGCTCTCGCGGACGAACCGGATCCCTGCAACCCCGGTCGCCCACGACGGCCACGACGGCGCGACCGCCGGGTCCAGCCTGCAGCTTCCAGCCGAGCTGGCGGAGAAGCTGCCGCCGCTGGTGGGGAACGAGAACGGCGTGCTGCCCGACGAGACCATCTGGGCGTGCACCACCTGCGGCTGGTGCGAGCAGGCGTGCCCCGTTTTCATCGAGCAGCTCCCGCGCATCGTCGACATGCGCCGCCACCTGGTCCTGATGGAGTCGCGCTTTCCCGACGAAGCCGCGCGGGTCTTCAAGGGAATGGAGGGCCAGGGGAACCCCTGGGGGATGGGCTCCAACCGCCGTGCGGAATGGTGCGCCGACCTGGGCGTGCGCACGGCGGCGAGCGTGAAGGAGGCTGCCGAGAACTTCGAGTGGCTCTTCTTCGTCGGCTGCGCGGGCAGCTTCGACGAAAGGCAGAAGAAGGTCTCGCGCGCCATCGTGAGCATCCTGCAGGCGGCAAACGTGGACTTCGTCATCCTCGGCGACGAGGAGACCTGCAATGGCGACTCCGCCCGGCGGCTGGGGAACGAGTACCTCTTCCAATCGCTCGCGCAGCAGAACGTCGAGACGCTGAACCGCTACGGAGTGAAGAAGATCATCACCCAGTGCCCGCACTGCTTCAATACGCTCGCGAACGAATATCCGCAGTTCGGCGGGCACTTCAAGGTGCTGCACCACAGCGAGGTGATCGCGCAGCTGGTCGACGACGGCAGGCTCAAGCCGGGCGAGGTGCAGCTGGAGGAGCCGGTCACCTACCACGACTCGTGCTACCTGGCGCGCCACAACGGCATCAGCGAGGCGCCCCGGCAGGCGCTGATCTCGATCGGGGTCAAGGTGAAGGAGATGGACCGCAACCGCACGGAGACGTTCTGCTGCGGCGCGGGCGGCGGCCGCATGTGGCTGGAGGAGACGATCGGCCAGCGCATCAATCAGAATCGGGTCGAGGAGGCCGCGAAGACGCTGGGCGAGAAGGGGCTGGTGGCGACGAGCTGCCCGTTCTGCCTGACGATGATCAAGGACGGCATCAGCGAGACCGGCCGGGCCGAGTCGATGCAGGCGAAGGACATTGCCGAGCTGGTGGCGGAAGCGATCGCCGGACGAGGCGCCTGACGCGCCGCCCGGGGGAGGGGAGCATGAAGCGTTTGGTCGTGGTGGCCGCGGCCGCAGCCGGCCTCGCGTGCACTTCGCTTTCGACCGTCCAGACGGCGAGTCCGGTGGGCGCGGGAAAGACCCGGATCGCCATCGCGCCCCAGGTCACCACCTTCACGCCGCCGACCGGAGGCCCGTTCGGGGGCGGTCCGAATGCCAGCACCGCGGTCGTCGTTCCCAACCTGGAGCTCGCGGCGCGATTCGGTCTGTCCGACGATGCGGACGTCGGGGTCAAAGCCGGTCCCGCCGGCGCCTCGCTCGACTTGAAATACGCATTGGCCAACAACCCGGGATTCGTCGTGTCGATCGCGCCGGGCGGCGGAGTCTTGTACGTGAACAACGGCGGGAACCCGAGCAGCTCGCTCACGACTCTCAACCTGTTCTTGCCCCTGCTCTTCGGCGTCCGGTCCGGGACGACCGAAGTGGTCTTCGGGCCGAAGCTCCTGTTCACCCACGTCGAGCCGTCCCCGGGGACCGGCGATCACGCGTTCCTGCTCGGCGGCGTGTTCGGAGTGGCGTTCCGGGCGGGCAATCTGCTCGTGATGCCGGAGGTGAACCTCGCCACCATCGTGGAGACCTCCTGCAATGGGACCTGTGCCAACAACACCGGGGGTCTCGGCATGCAAGCTGGAATCGGGTTCTATTTCGATCGGTGACGTCGGCAGCGGTCAGCGTGCGGGAGCTCGCTCGGGGCGATCTGGACCTCGCCGGCCGGTTCTGCGATCGGGCACGGGCCGCGGACCCGCTCGTCGAGCCGTTCGCGCAGCGGCTGCCGATCATCGCGGAGGGACCACGCGCGCTGCTCGCCCTGTGGCGGGTCGCCCAAGACGAGCACGGCGCTCTGCAGGGGATCGCCTTCGTTGCCTTGCGCGAGCCGCTGGGCGAACGCGGGGAGAGCGCGACCGCGGACTTGTACGCGGCGGTCGCGCCGGACCTGCGCCGGCAGGGATTGGGGCGCGCGCTGTGCGATCCCGCGCTGGAATGGGCTCTCGGCCGACGCGCGACGCT
>VBKO01000270.1 GCA_005888115.1 Deltaproteobacteria bacterium | reverse complement strand
ACCTGCGCATCCGCTCGAGCGGCACGGTGTGCCCGAGGTGAAGGTCGGGGGCGGTGGGGTCGAATCCCATTTTCACGCGCAGCGGGACGGAACGGTCCACCGCTCCGGTCAGCTTGCGAAGCAGGTCCTCGCGCGTGTGCACATCGACCGCCCCGCGGGTCACCTCCGCGAGCTGCTCGGCAGGCGTCGCGCGCCGGAGGAGCTCCTTGCTCATTCGGGCAGCGTCTCCCGGATGCGCAGGATGCTGCGCGCGCGCCCCGTCTGATCGTCGATCTCGACGATCGCCCCCTGCAGAACCGTCTCGCCTTGCGCGGTCTCGAAAGGAGTGTGCCGGGCGGTGAGGAACCGCTCGATGGCGGATTCCTTGCGCAAGCCGATCACGCTGTCCCAAGGTCCGCACATACCCACGTCCGTCTGGTACGCGGTTCCGGCGCGCAGCACGCGCTCGTCGGCGGTCTGCACGTGGGTGTGCGTCCCCAGCACGGCGGACACGCGGCCGTCGAGGAAGTGGCCCATCGCGTTCTTCTCGCTGGTCGCCTCGCAGTGCATGTCGACCAGGATGCACGGGGTCTGTTGGTGCAGCTCCGCGACGAGGCGTTCCGCGGCGCGAAAAGGGCAGTCGAGCGGCTTCATGAAGAGGCGGCCCTCGAGGTTCACCACGCCGAGCTTGCGCCCGCCCGGCGAGGTGAGGACCGCGTGGCCGCGGCCGGGCGCTCCGTCCGGGTAGTTGGCCGGACGCAGCTGCCGCGAGCCGTCCCGGTCGAGGTACGGCAGGATCTCGCGTTTGCTCCAGGTGTGGTTCCCGCCCGTGAGCAGGTCGAGTCCCGCCTCGAGCAGGTCGTCCGCGCTCTCTGGCGTGATGCCCGCGCCGCCCGCCGAGTTCTCCGAGTTGCCCACGCACAGGTCGAGTCCGTGGCGCTCGCGGAGGACTGGCACGAAGTGGCGTACCGCGGCCCTGCCCGGCTTGCCCACGATGTCCCCCAGGAACAGGACCTTCAACGCGCGCTCCTCGCCAGCACGAGCCGCGCCTCGGTGCAGACGGCCCCGACCGGATGGTCATGCTCGCCCACCGGGACCTCGGGCACAAGTTGAGATTCGAAGACCAGGGCCACGCTCCGCCCGGCGAACGCCGCCAGCGTGGCGTCGTAGTGACCGCGCCCGCGTCCCAGCCTGCGTCCCTGCAGGTCGACCGCGACCGCCGGGACGACCAGGACCTCGATGTCGTGCAGAGGCACCAGCTCGCCGCCCGGCTCGAGCACGCCAAGCGGGCCCCGCGACCAGGCGCCGCCCTCGCGGCGGAACTGCAGCTCCGCCTGTCCGGGAACGACGCAAGGAAAGCAGGCCCGCTCGCCGAGCGCCGACGCCAGCAGATCGGTCCCGCATTCGGAAGGGAGCGCGCGGTAGAGTCCCACGTTCCCTGCGATCAGGCCGCTCGCGAGCAGCCGCTCCTGCGCCGCCCGCGACGCCTCGGGCGTCCCGCGCGGCCGGCGGCGCACTTCGTCGCGCAGCGCGTTCTTCCGGGTCTCGAGGGTCACGCGCCACCTGGAAAAAACGAAGGGAGCGACAGCGCGCGCCGCCGCTCCCGGAAATCCCCCCGCCTCGGCCGTGTGGGCAGCATCGGTGGTGCCCTGCGCTATGGCAGGTGGGACCCCGGTTGGCCTGCTTCAGGCTTCCCCAGTCGGCCTTTTCAAGCCGGGGGCTTGCACACCGCAGGCGCGGACAGGACCCCGTTGGACAGCTATCGGGCACGAGGTTGGCCGCCCATCACGCAATCCAGGCAGGGGAAAAATCGCCGCCTCGAAGCGGCTCGAAATTGAGCGGAGTTCCCCTCGGATTCCTCCTCTGCCGAGAAGTGTGGAGCGTGGGCCCGGTGAAGTCAACGCGAACATTTGCCGCTTATGCACCCCTCCGGTACAGTCGCCGCCGGTGCACAGCCTGCTCGCCACCCTGCTGCCCGCGCTGGCGACCGACTCCGGGCGCGTGGCGAAGGTGGCTCTGAGGGAGGGTGTGCCGGGTGCGCCCAACCTGGGGCGGGCGCCGTGAGTGTGGCCAAGGCGCCTCCGCGGTTCGGCCGGTTCGAGATCCTGCAACTGCTCGGGCGCGGCGGCATGGCGGAGGTCTACAAAGCGCGCATCGTGGAAGGAACGCGCGCCGGCCAGGTGATCGCGCTCAAGCGGCTCGCGCCGAAGCTCGCCGCCGACCCCGAGGCAGTCGATCTGTTCACCGTGGAGGCGGACGTCTCGCGCCTGCTCAAGCACCCCAACATCGTCGAGGTGCTCGAGGCGGGTGTGGTGGGCGAGATGTACTACCTGGCCATGGAATACGTCGACGGCCGCGACCTCGGCATGGTGCTGGCCCGCTGCCGCGAACGGAAGATCTTCCTGCCGGTTCCGTTCGCGCTGTACATCGTGCGCCGCGTCCTCGATGCGCTCGCTTACGCGCACGAGGCCAGGGGCCCGACCGGCCTGCACCTCAACATCATCCACTGCGACGTGTCACCCTCGAACCTCTTCATTTCGCGCCTCGGCGAGATCAAGCTGGGCGACTTCGGCATCGCCAAGGTCCGCTCGATGGGCGGCGACAGCAACGAGACGCTGTGGGGCAAGCTGGCGTACCTCGCCCCGGAGCAGCTCGACCGCGGGCCGCTGACGCCGCGCGTGGATCTGTGGGGCTCGGCGCTGGCCCTCTACGAGATCCTCGGCAACCAGCGCACGTTCCAGGGCAGCAATACCGAGCAGCTCCAGCAAGCGGTCCGGCACGGACAGATCCAGCCGCTCGAGGAGCTGCGCAAGGACCTGCCGTCGGGGCTCGCCCACGTCCTGCGCAGGGCGCTCAACCGCGACCCCGACAAGCGCTACCAGACCGCCGCGGAGTTCAGCGACGCGCTCAAGCCGTTCCACGACGAGATGGTCGGCGAGGCCCTCGGCATCGCCAGCGTGGTCCGCGGCCTCTTCAAGCAGTGAGCGCGAGCGCTCAGCGCGCCCGGCGGTCCGGACGCACGCGAGTCCGCGCGACCACGTCCGGAAGGAGGGCGGCCACGGCGTCGATGTCGGCGGCGGTCGTGCCGCTCCAGAGCGAGAAGCGGATCGCGCCGCGGGCCAGCGCGGGCGGATAGCCCATCGCCAGCAGCACGGGAGACGGCTCCAGCGATCCGGAGCTGCAGGCGGACCCGGTCGAGACCGCCACGCCCGCGAGGTCGAGGGCGACGAGCAGCGTCTCGCCGTCGCACCCCTCGAAGGCGACATTCAGTGTATTGCAGACGCGAGGGGTGCCCGCGCCAGCGACGTGCGCTCCCCGGATCTCGCGGGCGGCAACCTCCAACCGGTCGCGCAGCGCGGCCAGGCGTGGAGCCTGGGAAGGGATCGCCGCCACCGCGCGCGAGAGCGCCTCGCCCAGGCCGACGATGGCCGCCACGTTTTCGGTGCCCGCCCGCCGGCCGCGTTCCTGGTGGCCGCCGACTTGCACCGGGGCGAGCGGGATCCCCCGCCGCGCCCAGAGCAACCCCGCGCCCTTGGGCCCGCCCAGCTTGTGAGCCGAGCACGACAGCAGATCGATGGGGAGCTCGCGGATGCGGAGGGGCATCTTCCCGACCGCTTGCACGGCGTCGGTGTGGAAGGGGACTGCGTGGCGCCGGCACAGCTCGCCGATCCGCTCGAGCGGGAAGGCGATGCCCGTCTCGTTGTTCGCCGCCATCGCCGAGCACAGATCCGCGCCGGGAAGCGCCGCCTCGAGGGCGCCAAGGTCGAGCTGCCCTGACCGGTCCACGGGAACACGGACCACCTCGACTCCGCCCCGCTCGAGCTCGGCGCAGGCGCCGAGCAGCGCGGGGTGCTCCACCGACGTGGTGACTACCTTGCGCCGGCCCAGGCCGCGCACGGCCAGCGCGTCGGCCTCCGTGCCGCCGGAGGTGAAGACGATCTCGCGCGCGTCGCAGTCGAGAGCGGCGCCGCACTGCTCGCGGCCCCGGTCGACCAGCGCGCGGGCATCCTGGCCCGGCTTGTGGACGGAGGAGGGGTTCGCGAACACCTCCGCGAGGGCCGGCTTCATGGCGGCCATCACGGCGGGGTCGAGCGCGCCAGCTCCTGCGCCAGCTGCTCCTGGGTGCGGTCATCGAGCGGGATTCGCGCGCCGGCCATCGCGCCGTGTCCGCCCGCGCTGCCGCCGAAAGCGCTGCACACCTCGCGCACGACCTTGCCGGCGTTGACGCGCCGGTCGTTGAGCCGCAGCGAGAGGTACAGCTCGCCCTTGTACGCGCCGGTGGCGAGCGACCAGCGCAGGCCTTCCAGGCTGACCAGCCGCTCCGCGACTTCCGGCACGATCTCGGGAACGTAGACCTCGCCCAGGTCGACCACGCATGCCTGCCCGTTGCCGTGCAGCCGGGCGCGCTCGTAGGCCGTGTGATAGGCGGCGAAGTAGCGCGCCGGCACCTGCGGGTGCTCGATGCGCGACAGCGCCTGCTTGTCGACGTGAGGGAACAGCCAGTTGTAGCAATCCACGTCCGCCCCCTCGACCTCGCGGCCGAGGTCCCGCGTATCGCTCTTGATGCCGTAGAAGAGCGCCGTCGCCAGGGTGGGCCCCGGGACCAGGCGCGCCGCGCGCAGATACTGCGTGACCAGCGTCGAGGTCGCGCCCGCCGGTCCGCCGACGTCGTGGAACGCAGAGAGCAGCGAGGCGGGCCGGGCGGGGTGATGGTCGATGACCAACTCCGGCGCGGACCGGGCGGCAAGCGAATAATTGCCGACCTCCGGCTGGGTATCGACCAGGCAGACCAGGTCGAACTGGGAAGCTTCCACGCGCCCGACGGGCTGGATGGGCAGGTGCAGCACCTTCAGCAACGCCTTGTTCTCGGCCCGCCCGATGATGCCGCCGTAGGCCGCCTGGGCGTGCACGTGCGCGCCGTGCTCGAGCAGGAACGCGAGCCCGCAAGCGCTCGCCACCGCGTCGGGGTCCGGGTTGTCGTGCGTGAGCACGATCGCCCGCTTGTGCGATCGGGCGACGGAGAGGAGCTTCCGCAGCCGGAAGCGCAACTGATGGTCCGATTCGGCGGTCTCAAGCCGCTGGGCCGGCGGCGAGGGTGGGGACATGAAGGTGCGCACCTTACTGGGCTCGGGGGGTCCGCGCAACGCGCCGCGCCCGCGGGGACGGGGCCGCCGTGGCGCGGAGCTTCTTGAGGCGGAGCAGGCAGGTCCGGTTCCCTTCGGGCGGGATCTCCAGGTACCCCGGAACCTCGCGGAATCGCTCGTCGTTCACCAGGGTGCGGAAGGCGAGCGGGCCGATCGCGCCCTTGCAGACGTGCTCGTGGCGATCGACCCGGCATCCCAGCGGCTTCACGCTGTCGTTGAGGTGGAAGGCCTGGATTTCGCCGATTCCCAGCGCGCGGTCGAACTGTTCGAAGGTCGACGCGTAGCCCCGTTCGGAAGCGATGTCGTACCCCGCGGCGAAGACGTGGCAGGTATCGACGCAGATGGCCACCCGATCGGGGCTCTTGCACCCGTCGCGGATCTCGCGCAGCTCCTCGAACCGGCTGCCCAGGGCGGACCCCTGCCCGGCGGCGGTCTCCAGCAGCACGCGGCATCGTCCGCGGTGCGCCGCGAACACCCGGTCCAGTGCCTCGGCCACGTTGGCGAGCCCGCGCGGCTTGTCGGGGTTGGCGCCCGGGTGAACGACCAGGTGCGGGATTCCCAGCAGGTCGCAGCGCTGCAGCTCGTCCACGAAGGCGGCGATGGACTTTTCCCGCAGGTCGCCGGCGTCGGCCCCGAGGTTCACCAGATAGCTGGAGTGGACGGACACCGGGAGCGTAGCCGCGGCGCGGAACTGCGCCGCGTCCGCGGCCGTGATCTCCTTGGCCCGCCACATGCGGCTGGATTTCGTGAAGATCTGCACGGCCTCGGCGCCGTCGGCCAGGGCGCGCGCGAAGGCCTCGTGCAGGCCACCGGCAGTGCTCTCGTGGGCTCCCAGCAGCATGGGCGGCGCAGTGTATCGATTCGGGGGACCAGCGCCAGCTGCGGGCGGCGACGCTACTCGCTGGCGGCCCGCTTGCGCGACATCTCGTTCCAGCCGGGGATGAAGTACCGGAACGCGTTGTCGAGCGAGTTGTCCATGGCGTCCATGACCACGTGCCCGAACTGCGTCGCCGGGAGGCGCAGCCCGTCATAGTACTTCTGCCGGTCCATGACGTGGACGATGACCGGCATGTAGCCGTGCCGGATGAGGATGAGGTTCATCATCATCCGCCCCACCTTCCCGGACAGGTCGCTGAATGGGAAGATCTCCATGAAGCGGTGGTGCGAGTGCGTGGCCTGGCGGATGGGGTGCAGCCGGTGGAACTCCTCGCTGTTCATGAAGTCGAACAGCTGCTCGAGCCCCGGCTGGATCTGCACGGGCTGGACGATGTCGTGGAAGTAGGTGCGGTGAAGCGGCATGTCGCGCCGCAGCGCGACGGGCATCCGGTTCGGCAGACCCTGGTAGAGGATCTCGTAGAGCTTCTTGACCAGCGTCTGGGTGTACCGGGTCTGCTTCGATCGGGCCTCGTGCTTCACGTACTCGATGGCCGTCTTCTGGTTGCGGATCTCCGAGTAGGTGTGGACCATCGAGCTATCGGTGATCCCGGTCGGCTCGAACGCCTGCCGCAGCTCGGCGTGGGTGAGGACCATCCCCTCGAGAGCGTTCTCGTGATAGACCCAGGACAGCTCGTACTTCTCCATGAAGTCGCGAGCTTCGCGCGGTCGTTCGCGCATCAGCTGCCGAACGTCCTCGGTGCGATCGTCCAGGTCCATGTACCGGGTGCGGCTCACGGTGCTGCTCCTTTGCAACCCCTTGAAATGCCTGCACGAAGTGCAGACGGGCAGGCGAGCGACTCCTGTCAATCAACAGCATTGCTGTCCGGAAATCACGGCTCACTGCGTCATTACCAGGAGCTCCGTGTCGGAGGCATGGCCACCTGCCGCCACGGAGCGCCCGTTATTCGCAACGTCCGAGGGTCACGTGACATTCCGCCGCGCGCGCTTCCGCACGCGGTCGGTTGCCTGCTCTTGGCCGGTGAGAGCTACACCGGCGTGAGCCACTCGATGTAGCGGGGCTCCAGGCCGCGGACGGCGCGGAAGAAGGTGGCCTGGATCTCCTTGGTGAGGGGACCCATTTCGCCGATGCCGATGCGGCGGTCGTCCACCTCGCGCACGGGCGTGATCTCCGCGGCCGTGCCGCACATGAAGGCCTCGTCGGCGCAGTACAGGTAGTCGCGGGAGAAGCGGCGCTCCTCGACCGGGATCCCCTTGTCCTTGGCGATGCGCAGGATCGTCTCGCGCGTGATCCCCTCGAGGATGCCGCCGGCGACGGGGGGCGTGTAGAGGATTCCGTCCCGTACCAGGAACACGTTTTCGCCGGTGGCCTCGGCCACGTACCCCTGCTGATCGAGAAGGATGGCCTCGTCGTATCCGGCGACGAGCGCCTCGCGCTTGGCGAGTACGCTGTTCAGGTAGTGCCCGGTCACCTTCGCGCGGGTGGGGTCGGAATTCATGTGCATGCGCGTGTACGAGCTGATCTTGACGCGGATGCCCTTCTTCAGGCCCTCGTCGCCCAGGTAGGCGCCCCAGTACCAGGCGGCCACCGTCAGCTTCACCGGGTTCACCGCGCCGACGCCCATCAGCCCGTCGGAGTGGTACGCGATCGGGCGCAGGTACGCCTCGTTCAGCTTGTTGCCGCGCAGCGTCTCCTTGCAAGCCTCGGCCACCTGCTCCTTGGAATACGGCATCTCCATCAGGCAGATGTGCGCCGACTCGAACAGCCGGCGGATGTGCTCGCGCAGGCGGAAGATCGCGCCGCGCCCGTCGGGCTGCGGGTAGCAGCGGATGCCCTCGAAGACGGCGACTCCGTAGTGCAGCGAGTGCGTCAGGACGTGGACCTTGGCCTCGGCCCAGGGCACGAGCTGGCCGTCCATCCAGATGAAGTCCACGCCCCGGATCTTTTCCACCTTCTTCGCGGCCACGGTATGCCTCCGCTCGGACGCGCGCTCTTAGCACATCGCCGGAATCGGGGCGAGCAGCCGCTGGAGGACGGGCACCTCGCTGAGCAGCTCGTCCTTCGCGGTGTCCACCACTCCTTGCAGCGACCGCTGCGACGGCAGGAGCGCCAGCGGCGAGAGCGTCTTCCGGAAGGCCTTGTAGACGTGCGCGTAGGGACGGTTCCGCACCACGGCGGGCGCGGCGATGCTCTGCAACGGGTACCAAAGCGGCGTGAGCAGGCGCGGGGCGAAGCTGTCCAGCGCGAGGACCACCGTGTTCCGGCTGCCGGTGCCGGGCAGCCCCGCGCGCTGGACGTGCTGCCACGCCGATCGCACCGGCACGTTGTCGGACACGCCGCCGTCGCACAGGCGCAGCAGGTTGTGCCGGCGCAGCAGCGTATCGAGCAGCTCCTTCATGCGTGCGTCGTCGCGGAGCACGTCGTAGTGGATCACGCCGGGCACCGAAGCGGAAAACCCGGCGGCGTCGATCGCGTCCGCCTGCCGCGTCTCTTCGGATGCGCCGAAGACCAGCTTCTGCGTCAGGCGCGGGATGCGCGCGAGCTCCTGGATCGCCTGCGTGAGCCGCTGCACGTTGCGGTGCAGGGCGTGCACTCCCCATCGCTCCGGGTCGGGTTCGGTGATGGAGAAGAGCGTCTCGTAGTCCTCGAGCGGACGCGGCAGCTTGCCGCGGCGGATGCCCGTGACGGTCACCAGCAGAGGGATCGGTAGCTCGGCGATCCGCAGCATGGTCCCGTCGGGGTGGCGGAACCAGTGGCCGATCGCCGCGCGCAGGTGCAGCCGCAGCGGGCCGGGCAGGCCGTAGACGCTCGGCTGCGGGACGATGCGGAAGATCTTCCGGTAGGTGAGGTCCGCCAGGATCTCCGGGATCCGCGCCAGGTCGAATCGCTTCTCCCGCGCGCGGAAGAGGCCGAGGATCGCGCCCATCGAGCTGCCCGCGATGAGGGCGGGCTGGAGTCCGGCGGCTTCGAGGAGGGCGAAGGCGGCGAGGTGGACGTAGCCCGTCCCGCCGCCGCCCCCGCACACCAGGACCAGGTGGCGCTCGCGGACCTCGCGATCGAGGGACTCGGCCGGCAGCCGGTGCGCGAGCCGGCGCGCGAGGTCGTCGCGCGTGTCCCGCGCGGCGCGGGCGGCCTCGCGCGCGGCGGGGAGCAGCTCGTGCGGCGCGGCCAGCTGATCGCGCTGCGGATCGAGCAGCGGCCAGAGCAGGTGCTGCAGGCGCTCGCGGAGCGGCCGGACGAACGCGGATACGGCGACGTCGCGGCCGTCGGGCGCACGCACGTGCCAGCAGCGCGCGAGCGAGAGCGCGTAGCGGAGGGCGCCCTCGTCGTCCGGGTGCAAGCGGCCGCGCGCTTCCAGCGCGGCGCGGGCGAGCTGCACCTCCATCTCCAGCAGGGGGCGGACCTCCGCGAAGCGCTCGGCGAGGAGCGTCATGGTGAGGGGCGCATCTACGCCGCCTCCAGCACGCGGAGGAACGCGGCGCGCACCGACTGCGTCTCGCGCTCGTAG
>VBKO01000269.1 GCA_005888115.1 Deltaproteobacteria bacterium | reverse complement strand
ATGCCGAGCAGGTCGTTCTCCGAATGGTCCGCGCTGGCCACCGGGCGCACCGCCTCGCGCAGGTCGTCCTCAGACAGCTTGTACGCGGCGAGGTGGTTCGGGAGGCCGAGCTGCGAGACCAACCGTGCAACTCCTTCCGCGGCGGTCGGCGCCTCGAGAGCCTCCGCAATGCGCTTCATCGTCTCCGGCGCTTCCGGCGCCAGGTACCGCAGCACGTGGGGGAGCAGCAGGCAGGAGCTCACGCCGTGCGGGATGTCGTGCCGGGAGCCGAGGCGCTTCCCCAGCGTGTGGCTCAGCCCCTTCGCGGCGGGGCCGGGGAGCAGGTACGAATGCCACGCGCCGAGCTGGCATTCGGTGCGCGCCGCCTTGTCGGCGGGACTCGCCTTGGTGGCGAGCAGCCCTTTGCGCAGACGCCGCAGCCCGTCGAGGGCGGCAACGTCGGGCAGCGGGTGCTCGCCCGGCGCGAGCAGCGTTTCGACGGCGTGGTCCACCGCCCGGATCCCGGTGGTCAGCCACAGGTCCAGAGGCGTCCTCACCGCCAGGTCCGCGTCGTAGAACACGGCCGTGGGGCGCAGCTCGGGCGCAGCCACGCCGACCTTCTCCTTGGTGCCCTCGGCGCTGAACCCTGCGCTGCCGGCGAGCTCGGCGACGGAAAGGGTGGTCGGCACTGCCAGGTGCGGGAGCACGCGCTCGAGCTTGGCGCCGCGCGCGCGCGCCGGCGCGTCGGGGAGCGTGACGTCGAGCCCGGTTGCGAGGGAGAAGGCGACCGTCTTGGCCGCGTCGATCGGAGAGCCGCCGCCCAGCGAGAGCAGGACGTCGGCCCGGGACTCGCGCGCCGCGCGCGTGGCGTCCATCACCGACCGCGCCGGCGCGTGCTGGCCGATGTCCGCGAAACGGCCGGCGAACCGGTCGCCGAGGAGCGCCTCGACTGCCGGCGCGAGCGCCGGCTCCCGCACCGCGCTCTTCGTGGTGACGACGAACACGCGCCGGCCGCCGACGCGGCGCAGCTCGGAATCGAGCTTTTCGCGCACGCATCCGGCGCCCCAATGGATCACTTCCGGGTTTGCGTAATGGAAAGTCGGCATGGCGTCCTCGCCCCACCCGGCGGCGTGATCTAACATGGGCGCCGCGTGCCCGCTCGCAAGGAACTACTGCAGGTCGCCGGACGAGAGGTGGCCATCTCCAATCCCGACAAGGTGTACTTCCCGCGCGCCGGGTACACCAAGCGGGAGCTGGTCCACTACTACCTGGCAGTCGCGGACGGCGCCGTGCGCGGAGTGCGCGGCCGCCCGATGGCGTTGAAGCGATTCGTCGACGGAGCGGAAGGCGAGTTCTTCTTCCAGAAGCGCGCACCGGCGCAGCGTCCGGTGTGGGTCGACACCGTCGAGCTGCGCTTCCCTTCCGGGCGCAGCGCCCTCGAGGTGGTGGTGAACGACGCCGCGCAGCTCGCCTGGGTCGTGAACCTGGGCTGCATCGACCTGAATCCGCATCCGGTGCGCGCCGACGATCTCGAGCACCCCGACGAGCTGCGCGTCGACCTCGATCCAGTCCCGGGCGTCCCCTGGCCGCAGGTGCGCCAGGTCGCGATGCTCGCGCGCGAAGTGCTCGAGGAGCACGGGTTGCGCGGCTTCCCCAAGACCTCGGGCTCGCGGGGGATGCACGTCAACGTGCGCATCGAGCGGCGCTGGACCTTCCCGCAAGTGCGCGCCGCCGCGCTCGCGCTGGCGCGTGAGGTGGAGCGCCGCGCCCCGGCCATCGCGACCAGCAAGTGGTGGAAGGAGGAGCGGCACGGCGTCTTCCTCGACTACAACCAGAACGCCAAGGACCGCACCGTCGCTTCCGCCTACTCCGTCCGCCCGACCGCCGACGCGCGCGTGTCCACCCCTCTCGAATGGAGCGAGGTGCCGGACGTCGATCCCGCCGACTTCACCGTCGCGACCGTTCCGAAACTATTCGCCGAGCGCGGCGACCCGGCGGCGGCGATCGACGATCAGGCCGGCTCGCTGGACGGGCTGCTCCAGTTGTCCGAGCGGCAGCGCGCGGCGGGGCAGGGGGATGCGCCGTGGCCCCCCCACTACGCGAAGCAGGAGGGAGAACCTGCGCGCGTCCAGCCCTCGCGGCGGCGGCGCTGAGATGGCCGCGCGCGGGCGACGGTGTCTCGGGATCGGCCCCAGCCGGGTTTTCGCGCTGTCCCGCCCGCTGGGGTAGCCTTTCCGAAGTGGCGCAGAGCTCCCGCATCGTTTCCTTCGACTGGCTGCGCGGCATCGCCGTGCTGGTCATGATCCAGACCCACGCGTTGTCGCTCCTGCGGCCCGAGCTGCGCACCGGTCCGCTCTGGACGCGCCTGCAGTGGATCGACGGGCTGGTGGCGCCGGCGTTCATCTTCTCCGCGGGGTTCTCCCTCGCGCTCGTCCAGGTGCGGGGCGCCGCCGCCGGAGCGCGGTGGCCCCGGATGCGCAAGACGCTGCGCCGCCTCGGCGAGGTGCTGCTCGTCGCGACCCTGGTCAACTGGATGTGGTTCCCGCTGCTTCGCGAGCCGCGCTGGATCTTCCGCGTCGACATCCTGCACTGCATCGGGCTTTCGCTCCTGCTCGCGCTGCCCATCCTGGCGGCGCTGGCGCCCCGGCCTCTGGTGTTGCGCTGGGTCGCTCTCGGTCTCGCCGCCATCGCCTTCGGCGCCTCGCCGTTCGCCGAGCGCGTTCACGGCCCGCTCGCCGCGCTCGCCAACGGGAGCACCGGCTCGGTGTTCCCGCTGCTGCCCTGGGCGGGCTACGTCTACCTCGGCGCCTCGGCGGGCGCGACGGCCGCGACGGGGGATGCGCGGGCACTGGCGCGCTGGATCGCCGGACTGCTGGCGCTCGGCATCGCGCTCTGGCTCCTCACGCCGCAGCTGACGGCGATCTACCCACCCCACGAGTTCTGGGTGACGAACCCCGCGAACCACGCGCGCCGTTGGACGCAGGTGTGCGCGTTCGTCCTGGTGCTGATGGCCGCGGAACGGTCGCACGGGCGCTGGCGCACCTCGGCCCCGGTGCGCTTCATCGAGGTGTTCGGCACCTCGTCTCTGGCCGGGTACTTCTTCCACCAAGCGCTGCTCTACAAGCAGATCGCAGGGTTTTCCTTCGACGCGCTGTGGGGGAAGCGGTGCGACTGGGCGCAGTACGCCCTGCTCACCGTGTTGCTCGTGGCCTGCACCTTCGTGCTGACCTGGGCGATGGATCGCGTCTACCGGCGCGCCTGGTCCGGCTTCGGCGCGCCGGCAGTCCAGAAGGCCTGATCAACTGAACTGGGTCTGCGAAGGCCGCTGCCCGCCCGGCGGCATGTTCTTCGCCGCCCAATCCTGCGCGCCTTTCGCCATCTCCTCGGGACTGAGGTCCTTCACGTGGGTGGCGATGCCCCACACCTGCCCGAACGGATCGGTGACCACCCCGTAGCGATCCCCCCAGAACATGTCGGCGAGCGGCATGGTCACGCGGGCGCCGGCCTGCACGGCCGCCTGGAAGACCGCGTCGCAATCCGCCACGTAGAGCTGGACGATGCCGGTCGGCTTGTGGGTGGGAGAGGGCGCGGAAGTGGGGCTCTGGGGCATCTCGTCGCTCAGGTACAGGACGGAATCGCCGATACGGATCTCCGCGTGCCAGATGCCCCTCCCGTCGGGTCCTGGCATGCGCATCAGCTCCTGCGCGCCGAACGCCTGCTTGTAGAACTCGATGGCGCGAGCCGACTCGCGAAGCGTGAGCTGCGGGGTCACGGTGTGCATCCCTGCCGGTGCGCCCGGCGCGCCGGTCCGAGCTGCGGAGCGGCTCGGGCGCGCCGCCGATCGCCGCGCGCCGGCGCCGCGAGCGGCGGACTTGCGGGCGGGTGCCTTGCGGCGTGCGGGCTTCTTCGAAGTCTTCTTCTTTGCCATGGAGTCCTCCCCCGGGATGGCCTTCCGAAACCACGGCGTGGGCGCGGCGTCAACGGGACTCTACGATCTATAGATTGCAGCTTGCCGGCCGCCGGCTCCGCCGCTTCCAAGGGCAGCCAGCGCCGTCCCAGCGGGGCACGCGAACCGGCACGCGACGTGAAAGGCAAGTCTCCGGGATCAGAACCCGGAGGAACACATGACGCGCTTGGGAATGGTGGTGCTGGGATTGACGGCCGCGGCGGCGGCCATCGCTTTGGCGGTTGGAATCGCGATCGCCCCGTCGCAGGAGTCTGCGCCAGTGGAGCTCACGGCCGCCCAGGTGGCGGAGCTGCGCTCCACGCCGGTCCCCGGCAAGGCCCGGACGGCGCCGGCAGCGAACGATGACGAGGAGGATGGCGGCGCCCGAGCGGTGCCCGAGGACGGCGAGGGCGAAGACGGCCCGGGCTCCTGATCAGGGATCGAGGGGCAGGACGGCAGCACGATCCGCGCGATGGCGCCCGACCGCCGCGTGTTACATCTCCGCCGTGGCCCGCAAGCCGCCCGCCGAGAGCTGGGAATCCTTCACCGAGCGGCAGATCCGCGAGGCGCAGGAGGCCGGGGAATTCGATGCGCTCGAAGGGGCCGGCCGCCCGTTGACCGACCTGGACGAGCCCTATGACGAGTTCTGGTGGGTCAAGCGCAAGCTCCGCCGCGAGCAGCTCTCGTTCGTTCCCGACGCGATCTCCATCCGGCGCGAGGCCGAGGCGCTCCTCGAACGCCTGGCACGCATACCCACTGAGCAGGAAGCGCGCGCGCTCCTGCTCGACCTGAATGCGCGCATCGCCCGCACCAACGCGGCGACCGTGACGGGACCCCCCACCACGCTCGCGCCTCTGGACGTCGAGGACGCGCTACGGCGGTTCTGGCGCGAGCGCCGCGCCTCGCCGGAGCGCACGCCGTGACGTTCGCGCTGTGAACAGCGCAGCGCGGGCCCATCAGTCGCGACTGGCCCGACCGGGCGGGCCGCGCTAGGGTGCGCTCGTGCAAAAGATCTACCTGGTGCGGCACGGTATCGCCGGAGATCCAGACGCGTGGAAGGGCCCGGACGACTCGAGGCCGCTGACTGGCAAGGGGAGGCGCAGGTTCCGCGAGACGGCGCGCGCGTTCGCGAAGCTGGGGGACCGCGTCGACCTGCTCTGCACGAGCCCGCTGGTGCGCGCCGTCCAGACCGCGGAGATCCTCGCCGACGCGACCGACCTCGACGAAGTGTACGTGCTCGAGGAGCTCCGTCCCGACGTGCCGGTCCAGCGCTTGCTCGAGCGCGTGGCCGAGCTGGACGCCAAGCGCGTGGCGCTGGCGGGGCACGATCCGCAGCTCAGCGGCGTCGCGGCCGCACTGGGCAACGTCGAGCCGGCTCGCATCGATTTTCCCAAAGGCGCGATCATCCGGTTCGACGGCGTCGATCCGAAGGCGCGCAAGGCCGAAGCACGCTGGTGGCTCGAGCCGGGCGAGAAGAAGCCACACGACGGACTGCCGGTGAAGTGACGGTTGCATGAGCGCGCCCCGCGATCTGCCGCGCGTCCTGCGCAGGACCGGGAGCCGTGCGCAGGCCGAGGAGTGGGCGTACGTGCTCACCGCCCTCGGAATCCT
>VBKO01000268.1 GCA_005888115.1 Deltaproteobacteria bacterium | reverse complement strand
CCACGGCATCTCGAAAAAACGCGGAACCCCAGGTGGTGACCGTGCCGGCGTACTGGGCGCCCAGGTCCTTGAGCAGGTAGGGGACGCCGGTGAACGGACCGCGCGGCAGCCCGGCCGCAATCGTCGCGCGCGCTCGGTCGTAGAGGCGGGAGACCACCGCGTTCACCGCCGGATTCCGCGCCTCGACCCGCTCCACCGCGGCCTCCAGCACCTCCGCCGGAGTGACTTCGCCCGCGTTCACCAACCGGGCAAGACCGAGCGCATCGTAGCGATCGTATTCCGCAAACGTGGCCAAGGATGCCTCGCGTGCAACGGACGTTGGTCTTTGCTACCCTGCGCCGCCGCTGAAGTTCGCACAACCGGCGACGAAGCGCTTCCTCGCGACGAGGTCGACATGAACGCAACTGCGATGAACCGATGGGCCCCGGCCTTGCTGCTCGCAGTCTGGGCAGGCGGAGCGCGGGCGCAGCTCAAGATCGCCTACATCGATCCGCTCTCCGGGTTGATGGCCGCCACCGGCGAGCACGGGCTGCGCGAGCTGCAATACAACGCCGAGCGGATCAACGCCCGCGGCGGCATCCAGGGACAGAAGATCGAGGTCGTCCCGATGGACAACAAGCTTTCGCCGCAAGAGAGCCTGGTGCTGCTCAACAAGGCCATCGACGAGGGCATCCGGTACGTGATGCAAGGGAACGGCTCGAGCGTCGCCGCCGCGCTGATCGACGGCGTCAACAAGAACAACGCCCGCAATCCGGACAAGAGCGTGGTGTTCCTCAACTATGCGGCGGTCGATCCCGATTTCACCGGGCCGAAATGCAGCTTCTGGCACTTCCGCTTCGACGCAAATAGCGACATGAAGCTGCAGGCCATCATGAGCTCGATCGTCAACGAGAAGAGCATCAAGAAGGTCTACATGATCAACCAGGACTACCAGTTCGGGCACCAGGTCTCGAAGACGGCGAAGGAGCTGCTCAAGCAGAAGCGCCCGGACGTCGAGCTGGTCGGCGACGAGCTGCACCCGCTCGCGAAGGTGAAGGACTTCGCTCCGTACGTGACCAAGATCCAGGCCTCGGGCGCGGACACGGTGATCACCGGCAACTGGGGCAGCGACCTGGCGCTCTTGATCAAGGCGGCGAACGACGGCGGCCTCAAGGCGAACTTCTATACCTTCTACGCAGGCGTCGTGGGCGCGACCAACGCCATCGGTCCGGCGGGCGTCGGACGCGTCAAGGTGGTGTCCTTCTGGGGCCCGAACGCGAAGGACGTCCCGGCGAAGACCACCAAGTACATCCAGGACTTCAAGAAGAAGTTCGGCCCCGGCGAAGATCCCTACACCATCGACATGCCGACCATCCTCGAGATGCTGGAGAGGGCCGCCGCCCAGGCGAAGAGCACCGACCCCGTGAAGGTCGCGCAAGCGCTCGAGGGCCTGAAGGTCGACGGCTACTTCGGACCCGTCGAGATGCGCAAGGACGACCACCAGCTCATCCAGCCGCTCTTCATCGGCACGTTCGCCAAGGTGGATGGCAAGACGGTGAAGTTCCCCGGCGACGGCAGTACGGAGTTCGGCTTCCGCGTCGATCACAAGGTCGACGGACCGGCCACGGCCCTGCCGACCGTGTGCCAGATGCAGCGGCCCGGGACCTAGCCGGGGCCGATAGGGCGCCGCTACGCTTTTCACAGCGCGGACCAGAGAGGCTGATGCCGGGCGACAGGGCCGTGTTCGTGGTGACCGGGTCCTCGGCGGGCGTGGGAGCCGCCACGGTCCTGCTGCTCGCGCGCCGCGGCTCGGCCGTGGTGGTCAATTGCACGAAGAGCGCGGCCGAGGCGGAGGAGACGGCGCAGCGGTGCGTGTCGGCCGGCGGTGAGGCGCTGGTGGCCCGGGGCGACGTGGCGCAGGACGCCGACTGCCGGCGCATCGCGGCCGCCGCGCTGGATCGGTGGGGACGCATCGACGGCCTGGTGAACAACGCCGGGACGACGAAGTTCGCGCCGATGCGCAAGCTCGATGCGCTGGATGCCGCCGACTTCCAGCGCATCTACGCGGTCAACACCATCGGTGCGTACCAGATGGTCCGCGCCTGCGAGGCACCGCTGCGGACGGCGCGCGGCGCGGTCGTCAACGTCTCCTCCATCTCCAGCACGATGGGGCTCGGCTCGTCGGTCGCGTACGCATGCTCGAAGGGTGCGCTGAACGCGCTCACCATCGCGCTCGCGCGCGCGCTGGGACCTGACATCCGTGTCAACGCCGTCCTTCCCGGGTTCACCGAGACGCGCTGGCTCAAGCAAGGCCTGGGCGACGCCTACGAGCCCGCGCGCGAGGCGTACCGCAAGCAGAGCGCGCTGCAGTCGACGCTCGCCCCCGAGGACGTGGCCGAGGCGATCGTCGCGCTGCTGCACGCCCGCAAGATCACCGGGCAGCTGCTCACGATAGACGCCGGCCGCGCGCTCGGCCCTGCCTGAGCGCCAGGAACCAGGTCATGCGCCGGGCGACTCCCGGTACCGACCCAATTCCAGCTTCCCGATGTGGTTGCGGTGCACCTCGTCGGGGCCGTCGGCCAGTCGCAGTGTGCGCGCGTGCGCGTAGGCGTAGGCCAGGCCGAAATCGTCGGAGACGCCGCCGCCGCCGTGCGCCTGGATCGCCCAGTCCAGCACCTGGCAGGCCATGAGCGGGGCCGCCACCTTGATCATCGCGATCTCCTTGGCGGCCGCCTTGTTGCCGACGGTGTCCATCATGTACGCGGCGTTCAGCACCAGCAGGCGCGCCTGGTCGATGAGGATGCGTGCGTCAGCGATGCGCTCCAGCGTGACGGTCTGCTCGGCGATCGGCTTGCCGAAGGCGACGCGCCTGGTCGTCCGCCGGCACATCTTCTCCAGCGCGCGCTCCGCCACCCCGATGAGGCGCATGCAGTGGTGGATGCGGCCGGGGCCGAGGCGGCCCTGGGCAATCTCGAACCCGCGGCCCTCGCCCAACAACAGATTCGAGGCGGGCACCCGCACGTGATCGAAGACGATCTCCGCGTGGCCGTGGGGCGCGTCGTCGTAGCCGAATACCGGCAAGTGGCGCAGCACCTGGATCCCTGGCGCGTCCATCGGCACCACGATCATCGACTGCTGCCGGTGGCGGTCCGGGTTGTTCGGGTCCGTCTTGCCCATGAAGATGAGCACCTTGCAGCGCGGGTCGTTCGCGCCCGAGGTCCACCACTTGCGCCCGCTGATCACATACTCGTCGCCGTGCTTCTCGATGCGCGCCTGGATGTTGGTGGCGTCGGACGAGGCGACCGCCGGCTCGGTCATCGCGAACGCCGAGCGGATCTCGCCCCGCAAGAGCGGCTCCAGCCAGCGCTTGCGGATCTCGGGCGATCCGTAACGCACCAGCACCTCCATGTTGCCGGTATCCGGCGCGCTGCAGTTGAACGCCTCGGGGCCGATGGGCGAGCGGCCCATGATCTCGCAGAGCGGTGCGTACTCGAGATTGGTGAGCGAGGCGCCGTACTCCGATTCGGGCAGGAACAGGTTCCAAAGCTCCTGTCCCCGCGCCTTCTGCTTCAGCTCCTCGACGACGCGGGTCGGCACCCAGGGATTCCCGCGCCGCCGGTTCTCCTGCACCTCGGCGAAGAACCTCTCCTCGGCCGGATAGACGTTCTCGTCCATGAACCGGCTGACCTTCGCCTGCAGAGCCTTGGTCCGGTCCGAGTAGGCGAAATCCATCGCCGCCTCCTGCGCGGGTGAGCTAGGTCTACCAATCACGGATCGGCCGGCGGTACAACGGCGGCGCCGGACGTGTCAGGATGGGCGGCCCTGACGGAGAGTCAATGGACCTCAACTTCACCGCGGCGGAGCAGGCGTTTCGCGAGGAAGCCCGGGCATTCCTGCGGGCGAGCGTTCCCCCGGACACGCGCGAGAAGACGCTGGGCGGAGTTCGCGTGCCCTGGAAGGAGTTCTCCCACTGGCAGCACATCCTGCACGCGCACGGCTGGGGCGCTCCGAACTGGCCGAAGGAGTTCGGCGGCCCCGGGTGGGGCCCGGTGGAGCAGTTCATCTTCGAAGAAGAAGCAGCCAACGCCGGCGCTCCCGGCCTCTCGCCGTTCGGGCTCAAGATGGTAGGGCCGGTAATCATGGCCTTCGGCAATGCGGAGCAGCAGCGCCGGTTCCTGCCGCGCATCCCGTCGGGGGAACAGTGGTGGTGCCAGGGCTATTCGGAGCCGGGCTCGGGCTCGGACCTGGCGTCGCTGAAGACGCGCGCCGAACGGCGCGGCGACCACTACGTCGTCAACGGGCAGAAGACGTGGATCACCCTCGCCCACCACGCGGACTGGATCTTCTGCCTGGTGCGCACCGACCCCGCCGCCAAGGCGCAGCAGGGCATCTCGTTCCTGCTCATCGACATGAAGACGCCCGGCATCACCGTGCGCCCGATCATCCTGATGGACGGGGAGCACGAGGTGAACGAGGTCTGGTTCGAGGACGTGCGGGTTCCCGCCGAAAACCTGGTTGGCAAGGAGAACCAGGGGTGGACCTACGCCAAGTTCCTGCTCGGGCATGAGCGCACGAACATCG
>VBKO01000267.1 GCA_005888115.1 Deltaproteobacteria bacterium | reverse complement strand
GATGAGGAAGCGCGTCACGACCACGGCGCGCTCGGTGGACAGCTCCCAGTTCGAGGGAAAGCGCGCGGTGCGGATCGGCTTGTCGTCCGTGTTCCCGGCGACCAGGAACTGGCGATCGGCGAACCCGGAGAGCGCCTGCGCCACCTGACCCACGGCGTCCTGGCCCGCCTTTTTCAGGACGGCGCTGCCGGAATCGAAGAGCACGTCGTTGGGCATCGAGATGAGCATCCGGCCCTTGCGGATCTTTACCGACAGCTTCCCGGCATCGATCATCGACCGCAGACGCTCGGTGAGGCCCTTGTAAGTAGCGGCCCGCGCGTCGGCGGCGGCTTTCTGCTTCCGTAGCTCTTCGAGCTGGGCGCTCGACGCTTTCAGCAGGCGGTCGAGATTCGCCCGGTCGGCGCTGGTTCCCTCGAGCAGCTTGTTCAGCTCGTCCGCGCGCTTCTGCGACTCCGCAAGCGTCCCTTCCAGGGACTTGCGCGCCGCTTCCGCATCCGCCGCCTGCTTCGCCAGGTCCGCCGCGCGGGTTTCGTCCTGCGCCTTGGTCTTGTCCATCTCCTCCTGGTGCTGCTTGTTGAGATCGGCGACCGTCTGGTCGCGCGACGAAGTGGTCACGCAGCCTGCGCAGGCCAGGGCAGCGAGTAGCAGACGGAGTCCGGTTCTGGGCATCGTTCGTCCTCGGGTTGGCGGAGCCCGGAGTCTAGAACGAAATGCGCCGCCCGGAGTAGAAAAGACCGCTCAGCGGCGCGTTTTCACGGCGAGCGAATCACCTCGGCCAGCGCTGCCGCGGCCCGCGAGAAGTCGCCCTCCGGAGCGAGCAGGCTCACCACCAGATGCGCTTCGGAGGGGAAGTCGAAGAAATATCCCGGCTGGACGAGCACCCCCTCCTCGAGCAGCGCGAGGACCCACGCGTCCTCGCTGCGCGATCGCGGAACCGACAGTACCGCCGACCACCCTCCTTCGGCGGGCAGCACGTCCCACGGGGCCGCGGCGGAGCGGGCGCGCAGCAGGGCGGCGCGGTTGGAGCGGACGCGGTCGATGACGCGGCGCTGGAAGTCGTGGCGTCCTCGCAGCAACTGTCCCGCGGCGAGCTGCACCGGTGTCCCGACCGACAGATATGTATCGGCAATCAGCTCAAGCCGCTGCACCGCGCGCGACGCCTCGTCGGGCGGACCCGAGACCGCGCACCAGGCCAGCTTCAGCTGCGGGAGGCCGCACACCTTGGAAAGGCCCGAGAGGGCGAACGCGAGCACGTCGTCGTACGCGACGGCGGTGGGCACCCGCAACGGGTCGGCGACCAGCGCGAAATCGGCGAATACCTCGTCGCAGATGAGCGCGCACCCCGCGCTCGCACATCGCTCCGCCAGCGCCGCGCGCTCAGCCTGCTTCAGGAACGCCCCCGTCGGGTTCCCGGGGCTGACCGCCAGCACGGCGCGGACGCGCGGCGGAAACTGTACCGCCGCCGCGTCGAGGTGCCACTCGCCGTCGAACCGCAGCGGGTACGGGACGGCCTGCACTCCTTCGAGCGCGGTGAGCAGGCCGAACAAGGGGTAGCTGGGCTCCGGCACCAGCACGCAATCCCCGGGGTCGCAGAGCAGCTTGAACAAGAGCGCGTACGCCTCGCTGGTGCTGGCGGTGAGCACGATGCGCTCGGGATCGACCGCCGCTCCACGCGAGTCCGCGTAGTACGCCGCCACCGCCTCGCGCGCGGCGAGGAGCCCCTTGGGGTGCGGCTCGTACCTCAGCGCTCGCACATCCGCGAGCGCGCCGAGTTGTACGGCCGGCAGCAGCCCGGCGCGGGTGGGATTCGACTCGGTGAGATCCAGGTACGGCTCGCGCCGGTCGCGCAGCGCGCAAGAGATCGCATTCTCGGCGGCCGTCCACGGCAACCTGCGGGAATAGGGAATCACATCTCGGGGAGGGAGATCTGCGCCGAGCGAGGCAGCGGCAGTCGATCCCGGTCCTTCTCCACGAACCGCAGGGCCGCCCAGATCTCGTCGAGCGAGAGGATCTTGTCGTCGGTCATGCCCGCCGCGAGGCCGACCGAGCGCACCAGCTCCTGGGAGAGGTCGGTGAAGAACCCGCTCGACTTGCGCGGCCACGCCGCCCAGATGTGCCCGCGCGGCGCGAGCAAGTGCTTGGCGCGGGGAAAGAGCTCCCCCAGCACGGCGCGCGAGGAGGCGAAGAGGACCACCACGTCCATCTGGCTCACCGACTTGGTGGCCACGGAGGCGCCCGGGGGCAGCGGATCCAACCGCCGGGCGAAGCCAACCGGCGGGTCCATCAAGAGCACACGCCGGCCTTCCTTGATGCCGAGCTTGCGCGAAATCGGCGTCTCGTCGATGGGGTCCATCCCGGTGGCACAGGTCTAGAGCCGCACGCGCAAACCCGCAAGTGGCCCCTCCTGTCCGCGCCCGGTGCGGTACAGTGATCCGGTGAAACGCGTCCGTATCGGCCTGTTGGGCGTCGGGACCGTCGGGCGGTCCGTGGCGCGGGCGCTCGTCGAGCGCCGCGACGTGCTCTCGCGAGCGGCCGGGGCTCCCCTCGTCCTGCAGCGCGCCGCGGTGCGCGACCTGTCACGGGAGCGCGGCGTCGAACCGGGCGTCTTGACCGGCGACCCCCGCTCCGTCGTCCAGGCCGACGACGTCGACCTGGTGATCGAGGTGATGGGAGGGGAGGAGCCGGCGCGGGCGCTGATCGCGGAGGCGCTGCAGCGCAAGAAACCGGTGGTCACCGCCAACAAGCGGGTGATCGCCTGGCACGGGCCGCAGCTCGCGCAGCTCGCGGCCCAGCGCGGCGTCGAGCTGCGCTTCGAGGCGGCAGTCGGCGGCGGCATCCCGCTGATCGCGCCGCTCACCGACGACCTGGCGGCAAACCGGGTGCTGGAGCTGCGCGCGATCATCAACGGCACCACCAATTACATCCTCACCCGGATGGCCGCGGGGGAGACCTTCGAGTCCGCGCTCGCGCAGGCGCAGAAGCTGGGTTACGCCGAGGCGGACCCGGGGGACGACGTAGACGCCGTCGACGCCGCGGACAAGCTAGCCATCCTGGTGCGCATTGCATTCGGGCTTTCCTGCACGCCGGCGCAGATCTTCCGCCAAGGCGTGCGCGGCCTCGATCCGCAGGACCTCGCGTACGGCCGGGAGATGGGCTATGCGCTCAAGTTGCTCGCCACCGCGCGTCGCACCAACGGCAAGGTCGAGGCGCGCGTCCACCCCACCTTCGTCTCCGCCGAGCATCCGCTGGCGCGCGTCGACGGGCCCCGCAACGCGGTGCACGTGGTCGGCGACCTGAGCGGACCGGTCCTCTTCGGCGGCCTGGGCGCGGGGGGCGACGCCACGGCGAGCGCGGTGCTGGCCGACGTGACGCACGTCGCCCGGCGCCTGGCGCTGGGCGATCCGGTGGAGCCGCCCCGGTCCTCCGTCGAGAACGCGGAGCTGTTGCCGATGGGCGAGGTGCGCACGCGGTGCTACCTGCGGCTGGCGGTGGACGACGTGCCCGGCGTCTTCGCCCAGATCACGCGCGTCCTGGCCGACCACGAGATCGGCCTGGCGAGCGTGATCCAGCGCGAGCCCGCGACCGGACCGGCGGACGTGGTCCTGCTCACCTACGCCGCGCACGAGGCGGCGTTCGCGCAGGCCGAGGCGGAGCTGTCGCGATTGCCCTGCACGCGCGCGGTGCGGGCCCGCATCCGGGTCGAGGAGGCGCGCACGTGATCCGCGCCGGCGTGCTCCTCCGCTGGCGCGACCGGCTGCCGGTCACCCCCCGCACTCCGGCGCTCACCCTGGGCGAAGGAGACACGCCGCTCGTCGCGGCGCCTACCCTGGCGCGCGACATCGGCTGCGCCGAGCTGTGGTTGAAGGTGGAAGGGCAGAATCCGACCGGATCCTTCAAGGACCGCGGCATGGTGGTGGCCGTCGCCAAGGCTTCGGAGGCGGGGGCGAAGCTCGCCGTGTGCGCCTCGACCGGGAACACTTCTGCCTCCGCCGCCGCTTATTGCGCCGCCGCGGGGATCACCTGCCGCGTGGTCGTCCCGGAGGGGAAGGTCGCCCTGGGAAAGCTGGCGCAGGCGCTCGCGCACGGAGCGCGCATCGTCGTGCTGCGAGGCAATTTCGACACCGCGCTCTCCGCCGTCCGCGCCCTCACCGCTCGCGGCGGCATCGCGCTGCTCAACAGCGTCAACCCCTACCGCCTCGAGGGCCAGAAGACGGCCGCGTTCGAGATCGTCGAGTCCCTGGGCGGACCGCCGTCGGGGCTCGCGCTGCCGGTGGGGAACGCGGGAAACATCAGCGCGTACTGGCGCGGGTTCGTCGAGCTCGGCATGCAGCTCCCCATCTACGGGATCCAGGCCGCCGGCGCGGCGCCGCTCGTCTCCGGCGCGCCGGTCGAGCATCCGGAGACGCTCGCGACCGCCATCCGCATCGGCAACCCGGCGAGCTGGACGCTCGCGGTGCAGGCACAGCGCGAGTCGGGCGGGCAATTCGCTGCCGTGCCAGACGAGGAGATCGTCGCCGCGTACAAGCGGCTCGCCGCCGAGGCCGGCGTGTTCTGCGAGCCGGCGAGCGCGGCGCCGGTGGCGGGTCTGTTGCGCCTTGCGCGGGAGCGCCCCGGGCGGTTCGCAGGGCAGCGCCTGGTCGCGGTGCTCACCGGGCACGGCCTGAAGGATCCCCAGGCCGCCATCGCGCAGGCGCCGCCGCTGCCCGAGCCGGTGCCCGCCGGGTCCATCGAGGAGGCGCTGCGGTGAGCGCATTCACGGTGGCCGTGCCCTGCTCCACCTCGAACCTCGGATCCGGCTTCGACGCAGTGGGCATCGCGCTCGGCGGACCGCACCTGCTGGTGCGGGTCACGCCCGGCGGCACCGAGCTGCGCATCGCGCGCATCTCCGGCGAAGGCGAAGGACGCCTGGCTCGCGATGCATCGAATCGCTTGATCCAGGCGGCGCACCTCGCCGCGGAGGCGGCGGGGCGCGACCCAGGCGAGCTGCGCGCGCAGCTCGAGGTGCATTCGTCGATTCCCCTCCGGCGCGGCTTGGGGTCGTCGGCCGCCGCCGCGCTCGCCGGGGCCCTGCTGGCGGACCGGCTGCTGGACGGCGCGATCGGCGAGGAGCGCGCGCTCGGCGTGGCCGTGCGCCTCGAGGGACATCCGGACAATGTGGTGCCCTCGCTGCGCGGCGGCGCACAGGTCGCGGTGCTCGATGCCTCGGGCCGCGTGGTCTCCTGCCCCGTGGCCCTGGGAGCGCCGCTCCGCGCCGCGCTGTTCATCCCCGACGAGGAGCTGGCGACCAGCGCTGCCCGCGCCGTGCTGCCCCAGACGGTGAAGC
>VBKO01000266.1 GCA_005888115.1 Deltaproteobacteria bacterium | reverse complement strand
CAGGTGGTGACGCCCGGCTCCGTGGTGCCCCCGGGAACGGTTCCGCAGCGCGTGAGCCCCGGGCTTCCGCCTGGGCGGGGCTGGGTCGAGGACATCGACGCGTCCGCCTATCTCCGGCTGGACCGCCCCGCCGCGTACACTCTGACGCTGGAGTACGAGTGGAGCGAGGAGGGCCGCTGGAAATCGCGGCCGCTGCCTCTCACCATCTCGCCGCCGGCAGGGACGGCCCTGGCCGTCGCCCCGTCGGAGGCGAGCGGCCTCGGGCCGCCGCGCGTGCTCTGGGTCGAGCGAGACGGCGAGGTTGGTCGCTTCCTGCTCTGGGCGGGCGGCGAGCCGGAGCTGCGCGGCGCGGTCCAGGTGGCCCAGGGCAGTCCAGATGCAGATCCGGTGATGTCTGCGACCGAGCCGGGCAAGAGCTGGACGGAGACGTGGGCGGCGTGGGTGCAGGGGCGCGAGCTCTACCGGACGTACTTCGGGCAGGGGCTCTTCGCCCCTCTGCCCGCCGAAAGGGTCCGGCTCGAAGGTGTCCAGCCGCTCCGCGTCGTGGCGCCACTGCTCGCCGAATTCTCCCCGAACGCGAGACCTCGCTGTACCTGCGGGGTGCTCGACGGCAAAGGGCTCCACCTGATCGAGCTGGCGCCCGACGGTTCCGCGGCGGAGCGCGGCAAGGCGGCGCTGCCCGGTCAGCCCGAGGGTGCCTGGGCCACGCACCATTCGAAGCACGGTCGCGTGTTCGCGTTCGCGTTCCAGCGCGGCGATGCGGTCGCCTTGGCGGCCGTGCGCGCTCCGTACGGCGGCGCACCGGGAGCGGCCGACCAGTGGCTCGAAGTAGCCGGGCGGTTCCTGGGCGGCGACGTCCGGGCGAGCGCCGATGGCGCGCAGACCTTCGCGGGGGTCCTGGCGGCGCGGCACCGGGCATGGGCGCGGCTCACCCTGCGCGCGCCCGAGCCGGGCAAGCACGCAGAACCGTCCTTGGCGGCCGTCGACCTCGGCGCGGACGCCCGAGTGCGCCGGGTGCGGCTCGATGCGCAGGGTCAGATGCACCTGCTCGTGACGCACGCGGGAAAGTTGCAGTACGTGCCGCCCGGCTCGGCCACGCCGACCTGGAGCGACGAGCGGCTCGCCCGGCACGCGCGCTTCGCCGATCTGGCGCTCCGACCCGGCGTCCAGCCCGAGCTGGTCGTGTACGACGACGAACGCGGCCCGGCCGTCCTTCCCTTGCGCTGAGCGAATCGATGCCCTGGCACACCATCAAGCCCGGCGAGTGGATGCGCCAGATCGCCAACGACCACGGGTTCACCGATTGGGAGGCGATCTTCCAGTTGCCCGAGAACCAACCGCTTCGGGACGCCAAGCGCGACCCCAACCAGCTCCTCCCCGGCGAGAGCGTCTTCCTTCCCGACCGCCGGCGCAAGACGGCCGAGGTGGCGGCGGGCGCGACGCACAAGTTCGTCGCCAAGCGGCCCGCGCAGCAGATCTCCATCCAGGTCCACGACGAGCAAGGCAAGCCGCTCAAGACGCGACCTTACAAGGTCCATCTGGTCGGCAAGGTCCTGAAAGGCACGACCGACGGCGACGGCGTGGTGACCATCGACCTGCCTCCGAACGCGCGCGAGGCCAGGCTCGAGATCGACGACATGGAGATCGACCTCCTCCCGGGCCACCTCGATCCCATCGAGGCGGAGTCGGGCGTCCGGTCGCGCCTGCAGAATCTCGGGTTCGACGCCGGCGACGCCGATGGTGCGGAGAAGCTGCGAGGTGCACTGCAGCGATTCCAGCAGGTGCACGGGCTCGACGCGACTGGTGAAGCGGACGAGGCCACTCGCAAGAAGCTCGTCGAGCAGCACGGCTGCTGAGCCGGTTCCCGGGCTAGGGCACCGTCGCCGAGCCCGGTTCCTTCTTCGCCGCGAAGAGCACCTCGAGCGAGTACATCCCGACCACCACCACCGCCGACCCATCGAGGGGAGAGAAGATGCACGAGCCGGCGCCCTCGCGAACGGAGGCGCCTTCGGCGAGCGATACTCCCGCGGGAAGCCCGAGCTTGTCCTTGTGCTGCAGGATCTCCCGGCAGCCTTGCGCGTGGCGGGCGGCGCGCGACGGCGAAGCGGTCCGCGGGCGCAGGACCATCTTCACGCCGCCGCCGGCAGCCTCCCCCATCATGCGGAAGAGAGCGCCGAATGCGTAACCCTCGCCGTAGAAGTCCTCGGGACCGCTGGCGCTGAACGAGAGCTCGCCCTTGTCGCGGCCCCGCTCGAAGCGGAGCGCCCAGCGCCCCGTGGCGACTCCTCCCTCGCCGTGCTTGTGCCCGCCCTCCTCGAGGGAGAAGACGATGCCACCCGACGCCTCGTGAGGCGACCCCGGCCGGACGACGAATTCTTCCGCAGCTTGCGCCATGGCGAGGCACGCGGCCACAAGAGCAACCACGGGCCGATCCTATCTGCCGCGCGGCGTCACCGCAAACGCGGATGGGCCGGCAGCGCCCGCTCGGTTGACCAGTCCTGCGAGCGCACGGTAGCCTCGTCGCGCGTGCCAGCGACGCGCGCGCGGTCCGCGAGGGGGCCCCAGAACTCATGCCTATACCGCAGCCCCAGCTGGAGGTCGGCAGCTATTACGGCAAGTACTTCCTGCTCAAGAAGCTGGCCGCCGGCGGGATGGGGGAGATCTTCCTCGCCAAGCAACAGGGCCCGGCGGGGTTCGAGAAGATCCTGGTGGTCAAGAAGGTTCTCCCGCACCTCACCGAGAACAAGGAGTTCGTCGAGCTTTTCCTCAGCGAGGCGCGCCTCGCCGCGCGGATGAACCACCGCAACGTGGTGCAACTGTTCGAGCTGGGCGAGCACCAGGGCAGCTACTTCATCGCCATGGAGTACGTCTCGGGCCGCACGCTGCGCGACCTGATCGACGCCGCCGCCAGGAAGAGGGAGAAGATCCCCGCGGAAGTATGCCGCTCGATCGCCGAGCAGATCTGCGACGGCGCGAGCTACGCGCACAACCTGACCGACGTGACCGGCCGCTCGCTCAACATCATCCACCGCGACCTGAATCCGCAGAACGTGCTCCTCAGCTACACGGGCGACGTGAAGATCATCGACTTCGGCATCGCCAAGTCCGAGATGAGCACCGTCAAGACCGAAGCGGGGATGATCAAGGGCAAGTTCGTCTACATGAGCCCGGAGCAGTCGCTGGCGAAGAAGCTCGACAAGCGCTCCGACATCTTCGCCATCGGGATCACGCTTTACGAGATGCTCACCAGCACCAACCCGTTCCACAAGTCGAACATCGTGCTCACGCTGGAGGCGGTGCAGCGCTACGACCCGCCGCCGCCCTCCGAGTACGACGCGGCGTACGCTCCGTTCGACCCCATCATCGCCAAGGCGCTGGCCAAGGATCGCGACCGCCGCTATCCCGACGCCGCGGAGATGCTGGACGACCTGCGCCGGATCGTGGTGCCGCGCTCGCCGGAGCGGCTGGCCCAGCTGATGGGTCGGCTCTTCCGCCAGCAGCTCGAGGAGGAGCACCGGCTCCTGCTCGACACCGACGGCGGCCGGGCGGCGCCCGGCGGCTCCGCGCGGCCCTCGGCGGCGCGCACGCCGGCGCGGCCGGCGCCGACGCCGATCGCAAAGCCCGAGTCGGACGGCGGCACCCTGATCTTGAATCCCGCGGCCGCGTCCGGCGCGAAGAAGCCGTCGACGCCTCCGCAGCCCTCGGCCGCCGCCGGGACGAAGAGGCCGACGACGCCGCCCGGCGCGGTGCGCGCGCCGGTGAAGCCTCCGGCCGGCCCTCCGTCGCAGCGTCCGGTGGGCGCGGCGGACACGCTGCTGGACGCGGGCGTCTCGACGCTCGCGCCGCACGACGACGTACCGGGCGGCACTGCGATGCTGCGTCCGGGGCAGCCTTTGCCGGTCCAGCCTGCGCGCAAGGGACCGCGGTCCACGGACACCATGCCCGACATTCCCGAGGTGACCGAGCCGGCGCTGGCGGTGGAGGGCGACGGAAAGACGGCGTTCCTCGGGACCGCTCCTGCCCGCCCGGCGCGGAAGGCGCCGCCTGTGTCCGGCAACGGCGGCGGGACGAGCATCCTCACGCCGGAAGAGGCGCAGGCGGCGGCGCGCGAGGCGATGGCAAAGCTGCAGCAGTCCCAGCAGCAGGCGGTGCGCACGCGGACGCGGCCGCAGGGGCAGGGGGAGCCGCCGCGCAAGCGCAGCGGCAGGGGTCTGTGGATCGCGCTTGGCGCCGGCGCTCTCGGCGCGCTGGCTGGGATTGCGGCGCTGCTCGTCTGGCTGCTCTCGGACGAGCCGGTCGTGCCGCATCCGCGCCGCGCAACGGCGGCGGTCGTCTCCGAAGCGCAAAAGGAGGATCCCGGCAGCACGTCGGAGAAGGGTGCGGCCTCGGAACCTTCGCAGGCGATCGAGCGGAAACGCCGCGCGGACGAGCCGCGCGAGCAGAAGAAACCCGCGCCCAAGCCGGCCCCCGCCGAGAAGATCGAGGCGGCGCCGCGCAAGATCGGCTCCGGCAAGCTGTACGGCACCCTCACCGTCAATCCGCAGGGCGGCGCGCTGATCACCTTCGCCGGCTCGGCGCAGCCGAGGCAGATCGGCGCCTACAACCTGCCGGTCACTGGCGAGAGCGGCACCGTCGAGGTGGGCGACTCGTCGACGCCGTACAAGGTGCAGCTGGAATATCTGCGCTCGGGCAGCGCACTGAACGTCAAGGTGAGCACCTCTCCGTGGGCGATCGTCTGGGTGGACGGCACCTCCCGCGGCCGCGCCCCGGTCTCCGGCGTCAAGCTCGAGCCCCGCCAGACCCTCCTCGAGCTGAAGAAACCCGGCGAAGAATCCGGCATGCTCGTGAAGCTCCAATACCGCCCGAACTAGCCTAAAAGCTTCACAGGGAGCGCGGGAGGTTGGGGAGCGCGGGAGAGCGCGCACCTCATCACGTGTGGAGATGGCTCGGATTCTCCCACGCTCCCAATCTCCCGCGCTCCCTGTACTGCTTTTTGCCGAGAGAGGCTTGCGGGCCGGGTCGGCGGGCGGGGGAGGGGTCACTTGATCGGGGGACGGGAGACGGACTAAGCTCGGGTCCTCCCGAGAGCGTGACCGTCGAGAGTCAGCCACAGGCTGAGATAGTGGGGGTACGTCGAAATGCCGGAGAGCCCGGAGGACCGCCTGAGCGAGTTGGAATCGCTCTGGTACGAGGTCGTCGAGGCGGTCACCGCCGGCCGGACGCAGGGGCTCGTCTGCCCCGAGTGCCGATTCTCCGAAGGGC
>VBKO01000061.1 GCA_005888115.1 Deltaproteobacteria bacterium | reverse complement strand
CCTGCTCGTCATCGTGGCCATCGCGGTGTCGAGCACGATGGGCAGTTCGAAGGAGATCCAATTGCGCGAGGGGGAGACCATGGCCCTCGGCGCCTATGCTCTCACCTTCGTCAACGCCGACCGGGTCGCCGAACCCCACCGCGAATCGGTTCGCGCCCGGATGGACGTCAGCAAGAACGGCCGCAGCCTCGGGACGCTCTACCCTCGCATGAGTCGGTACGAGAGCCAGCGAGAGCCGATCGGAACCCCAGCGGTCCGCACGAGTCTCACCGAGGATCTCTACGTATCGATCCAGAACATCGACCTCGCCTCGCGAAGCGTCGGCCTTCTCGTCCTGGTCAATCCCATGGTGGCCTGGATCTGGATCGCCACCGCGGTGATGGCCTTGGGTGGGCTCGTTGCCCTGGTGCCGGCCTGGCGCGGCGAGACGGTGGCCGTGCGGGTAGCGGTGCCGTCTGCTTCCGCCTCTGCCGAGGGATCGCGCTGATGGCGGCCACGTCCACTCCCGGCACAGCGGCCGCGCGGGCAACGCGCTTCAATCCGAGGGTGCTCGCGGCCGGCGCGGCGATTGCCCTCCCCCTGCTCGTCGTCCTCCTCCTCAACTTGCGCCGCGACCCGCACACGGTGCGCTCGCCCCTCGTCGGCCGGCCCGCGCCTGCGTTCTCGCTCGCGCCCGTGGGAGGCGGTGCCCCGTTGAGTCTCGAATCCCTCCGCGGCCGTCCCGCCGTCATCAACTTCTGGGCGACCTGGTGCGTGCCTTGTTTCGAGGAGCACGCTGCGCTCACGGCGGCGGCGCGCACCCAGCGCGACGTTCAGTTCGTCGGGATCGTGTACGAGGACGAAGAGGCCAGGACGCAGGCGTTCCTCCAAAAGCGCGCGAGCTCCTACCCGTCGCTCATGGATCCCGAGGGCAGGACCGCCATCGCTTACGGTGTGTTCGGGGTGCCCGAAACGTTCTTCCTCGACCGCGGCGGACGCATCGTCGAAAAGCACGTAGGGCCCCTCGACTCACGCGCGATCGCCGCGTTGGTCGCCAGGGCGAGGGACGGTGCACGGTGAAGCGGATCACTTTCGCGCTGCTCGGCCTGTTCGCGCTGCCGCCTGCTCTCGTCGCGCAAGGCGCTCGAGCGCCAGCCGTACCCGCTCCCGGAATCGGCGTGCCCAGGGGTGTGCCGCTCTCCGGAGCCGAGCTCGGCGCGCGGACGGAGGAGATCGGCGCGCTGCTGCGCTGCCCGGTCTGCCAGGGGCTCTCCGTGGCCGACTCGCCCGCCACCATGGCCCGCAACATGAAGGCCGAGGTGCGCCAGAAGCTGGCGGCGGGATACGACCAGGAGCAGATCCTCGCGCACTTCGAGCGCGCGTACGGCGAGTTCGTACGGCTCGACCCGCCGGCGCGGGGGATGAACTGGCTGGTGTGGCTCGGGCCTCTTGCCGCCCTTTTCGCTGGCGTGGCCCTCGTGGCCTTGGCCCTCAAACGGTCGCCACGCGACGCGGCAGAGCGCGCTCCCGCAGCTTCCGGGCCTTCCGCCTTGCCCGCGCGAGACACGCTGCCCGGCGACCCGCATCTTGCTGCCGCCGTACGCCACGTGCGATCGCTCGCCTACGGCTGGCCCGACGGCGTCCCTCCAAAGACCCCGGCTGCGGCGTCATGAACGCGCCTGCCAGCCTCGACTGGTTCCCGGCCCTCGCCGTCCTCGCGGTGGGCCTCGTCCTCGGTGCTGTGCTCGTCTGGCGTGTGTTCGCGGCTTCTCGCCATGCGGCGCGGACCAGTGCGGGCGTTCCCGTGCAGGTGCGAGACCTGGAGGGCAAGCGCGACGCGCTCCTGCGTCAGCTCCGGGAGATGGAGGACACGGCCAGCAAGAGCGCGCCCGAACAGCTCGCGCGCGAGCGCTATGCCCTCGAGCTCGACGCCGCCCGGGTCCTGCTTGCGCTCGACGAGCGCGGCCTGTCGGCGAACGCGACGCCGGCCACGCGCCGCGCGGGCGTGCGCGGATACCTCTGGGGCACCGGCAGCGTCACGGCCCTGCTGCTCGTCGGCTTCTTCGTCGTTCAGTCGGCAAAGCCGCGCGAGCCCGGCGGCTCCGTCACGGGCGAGGTGCCGATCAGCAGCCGCGGCGGCACGGGCGAAGCCACCGAACGCAAAGAGGCGGAGATCCAGGCCGCGCTCGCGCGGAACCCCGACGAGGTCGCCGCGCGCCTCGCGCTCGCCCGCCTCTACGCCGCCCGCAGGGACTGGAAGGCCGTCGCGACCCAGACCGCACGGATGCTGGAGCTCGCGCCGGGAAATCCGCAGGCGCTCGCTTACCAGGGACTGCTGGGTCGCATCGCAGGCCAGAACGAAGTGGCCGTCGACGCGCTCGAAAAAGCCCTCGCCGCCGACCCTGCCTTGATGGACGGCTACCTCTACCTGACCGTTGCCTACGTGCGGATGGGACGCATGCAGGACGCCGAAGAGGCCGCGGCGAAGGCGTCGCGACGGTTCCCGCAGCGTGCCGCGGAATTGCGACGGCTGCTCTCGGATCTCCGGACCCAAGATCCGGCGGGTCGGCCAGCGAGACGTTGATCGCTCATCTGCGTACTTGGATCACGACGCGGAAGCGCGCCTTGTTGCTGATCATCCGCTCGTAAGCGGCCTCTGCCTTGTCCAGCGGGAAGACCTCGTTGCGCGAGGCCACGCCCGAGAGCGCGCTGAAGGAGAGCGTCTCCTCCGAGTCCTTGGCGGTGCCGCTCGGCCATCCCTGGATACGCCGGCGCTTGCCGATGAGCTGGAACGGACTGACCTGGATGGGCTCCGGCGTGGCCCCGAGAACGAGCAGCGTACCGTTGCGCGCGAGCCCGTCGACGAGCTTGCCACTCAGCTGGGCGCTCGGCGCAGTGGCCAGGATGACCCTGGCGCCGCCAAGCTTCTGCAGCGCCGCGGCCGGGTCACCCTTGTCGGTGTCGATGTAGTCGTGGGCGCCCAGCTCGAGCGCGAGCGCCCGCTTGTCCGCGCCGCGCGACAGGGCGATCGTGCGGAAACCGAGCTTGCGCGCATATTGGATGCCCAGGTGGCCCAGACCGCCGATGGCATGAACGGCGACGAGATCGCCGGAGCGGGCGCCACTGTTGCGCAAGGAGTTGAAGGTGGTGACGCCGGCGCAGAGGAGCGGCGCGGCGGCGACGGAATCGAGGGAGTCGGGAACGGCAGCCACCGCCTCCTGGGGAGCGATCATGTATTCCGCGTATCCGCCGTCGTAGCTGAAGCCGCAGATCAGCCCGTTCTCGCAGAGGATGAAATCGCCCGAACGGCACGCCTCGCACACGAAACAGTGGCCGCCGTGCCAGCCGACACCCACGCGCTGGCCAGGCTTCCAGGCGGTCACGCCCTCGCCGACGAAGTCCACGCGTCCGATCAGCTCGTGACCGGGCACTCGCGGGTAGACCACGCCTGGAAAGTGCCCCTCCTTCAGGTACGCATCGGAGTGACAGACGCCGCAGGCCTCGACGGCGATGCGCACCTGAGCCCGTGCCGGGTCGGGGAGGGGCCTCTCGACGAGCCTGAAGGGGGTGCCCGGCTTCGTGACCTCGACGGCTCGCATCGTCCTCGCCATGCGGAGCTACCTCCTGCGGTTGTGGTTCGGTTCGATGCCGGTGATCCCCGGGAGGAGCGATCCATGTCCGCTCGGCGGGCGGGGCTCCCCCAGGCTCGCGCGTGCATAGACTCTTGCCGCCCAGGAGGAACCGGGCGGCCCGCGGCGGTCGGTCGACAGGCCGTGGCTCGTGGAGCAGGGCGAGCTGGTCGGCGGTCCCGACGACGGAGTGTCTCCATGAAGCTGCCTTGCGCCGGACTGGCGCTGACACAGTGGATGGTGATGGTGGTTGCTCTCGCGGCGGCACCCGGCCGCGCCCAGAAGGGCCCGCCGTCGCGGTCTTTCGGCCCGGATACGTACCGGACTGGCAGCTTCACCGGACCCGCGACGGGCCCGAGCGGCCTGTCCTGCGACGCGCCGCCTCCGCCGACGCCGAAGACGTGCAGCGGATATCTGGCGAGCTTCGACGGCACTCAGCTCGATGTGACGGTCAGGGTGCCACAGAGCATGACGGGCGCGACGGGGCCGTACCCCCTGGTGGTCTCGCTCCACGGCTACGGGGGGAGCAAGAACAGCTCGGTGGGTGATGTCGACAGGCTCGCCGACGCCGGCTTCACGGTGCTGCGCTATTCCGCGCGCGGCTTCGGAGACTCGTGGGGCCAGGTGAATCTGGCGGATCTGAACGCCGAGATGCGGGATCTGCGCAGCATGATCAGCCAGGTGACGAGCGATCCCACGCTCCAGGCTGACGCTGACGCGGTGGGAGTCTTCGGCGCCTCCTACGGCGGCATCCAATCGTGGCTCGCCGCTGTCGAGCCGGCGTTCACGGCGGATCCTGGCGGGGCGCAGGTGCGCATCCGCACCATCGTCCCGATCGTGCCGGGGACGGACCTGCTCTACTCGTTAAGGCCGAACGGCACCCCGGAGAATTCGATCGACGTCCCCGGCGGCTTCAAGCTGAGCTTCACCGAAGGCCTGTTCCTCTCGGGCATTCGCAGATCTGCCGCGCGGCCATATCCGAACTACCCGGATTACCTGTTCGTCTGGAACGCCTACCTCGTCGTCACCGAGCCCAACAACAATCCACCCATCGGATCGCAGATCGTGGATGGGGTGGCGGGTTACCGCTCGATCTGGTGGCAGCAAGGGTTCTGGAACCAGGTGCTTCAGAACGCGGATCCGAAAAACCCGAACCGGCAGCCCCAGCTCCCCGTGTTCCAGATCCAAGGTTGGACCGACGACCTGTTCCCCGTCCCCGAAGCCCTGCGGATGTACCGGACGCTCCGCTCGATCGACGGCAGCTACCCGATCGCCCTCTACCTTGGCGACCTCGGGCATCCCCGAGCGACGAACAAGCAGGGCGAGGTCGATTTCGTCACCGGTCAGCTGCACCGCTGGTTCGACTTCTACTTGAAATGCAAGGGTGTCGCCTCGGCGACCTGCGCTCCGCCCGCCTTGGACGTCCAGGCCGCCGTCACGCGCCCTCGCGATCAGCCGTTCAGCCCCGCCGACGTCATCCGCGTCGCGACCTACGATGACCTCGCGAATGGCATCGTCACACAGGCATTTCCAGGCGAGGAGATCCTGACCTACAACCCGGCGAACCCAAGCGGCGTATTCTTCGATCCGTTGGTCATGGCGGGCGCCGAGTCGCTGCAGCCGAGCCCGCAGCCGCCACCCCCCGACGTCGTGCCCGGTGACGTGGCGCGCTACTCGGTGCGAGTAGCGGACCTGGCGAATGGCTCGGGGCTACTCATCTCCGGGCAGCCCACCGTGACCATCGATCTGTCGACGCCGGCGTCTCGGGAACAGCTCAACGTTCGGCTCTTCGACGTCAAGCCGGACGGTACCGAGCACCTGGTGACGCGCGGCACACACACTCTCGATACGGGAGATCCGCTTCGGCCGATCGGGCATGAGAAGCTGACGATCACCTCCTACGGCAACGTCTGGCAGGCCGATCCGGCCGACGTTCTCCGGCTCGAGATCACCAACGTGGACAGTCCGTACATCGAGCCGAGCCGGGTGCCATCGGTGACGACGCTCGGCAAGGTCAAGCTCGAGATCCCGGTACGTCGTTAGGCACCGATCCCGGGCGATCGTTACGGCTTCTTCTGTGCCGCCACGCGGCGCCGCATCTCTTCGGGCGAGACGTCCTCGACATGCGTCCCGATCATCCACTCGTTGCCCCACTTGTCCGTCACGCCGCCCATCCGGTCGCCGTAGAACATGTTCTCGGGCTGGCGGCGGCCCTTGGCGCCGGCGGCGACTGCGGTCTTGAACACGGAGTCGACGTCGTTGACGTAGAGCAGTCCGTTGAGCTGCCGCACCGGATGGTCGGGAGGGCTCGCATCCGCCAGCATCAGCATGGAGTTGCCGATGCGCACCTCGGCGTGGCCGATCCGTCCGCCCGGCGCAGGCATCCGGAAAGTCTCCTCCGCGCCGAACGCCTTCTTGAGGAACTCGATGAACTCGGCTGCACCGTCGACGACGTAGTACGGCGTGTACGTACGGTACCCCTCTGGAATGGGCTTGACCGCCATGTCGTCTCCTCTCGCGGCTCCCCCGCCGGACCCTTCTAGCCCAAGACCCATCACCGGGCCAGGAGGGCCACGAAGAGGCGATCGATCGACTTCACGGCCAGCGCGCCCAGCCGTTCGCGCAAGGAACGGGCTCTCTCGAAGCTCACCTGGTAGACGTTGGCGACCGCCGCGCGATCGACCAGATATTCGTCGCTCGTGCGGAGCTCATCGACCAGGCCGAGCTCCAATCCGCGCCGCGCGAGCCAGTGCTCGCCCGTCGCCACTCGTTCGAGGTCGAGCTTGGGGCGGTGGACCTTGACGAATTCCTTGAACAGCAAGTGGGTGTCTTCGAGCTCCTCCTGGAACTTCTTGCGGCCCTTCTCGGTGATTTCGCCGAACACGCTGACCGTTCGCTTGAACTCGCCGGCGGTCATCTCCTGGAAGTCGACGTCGTGCTTCTCGAGCAGGCGGTGGAAGTTTGGCACCTGCGCGACGACTCCGATCGATCCGATGATCGCGAAGGGAGCGGCGACGATGGTGTCGGCCACGCAGGCCATCATGTATCCGCCGCTGGCCGCGATGCGGTCGATGCAGACGGTGAGCTTGATCGCCTTCTCCCGCAGGCGCATCAACTGGGCTGCCGCCAGACCGTAGTGTGGAACCGCGCCGCCTGCGCTCTCGAGCCGGATTACCACTTCGTCTGCCTTGCCGGCGACGGCCGTTATCGCCGTCACTTCCTCGCGCAGGTTTCTCACCGCAGTGGCGAACAGGTCACCTTTGAACTCGAGGACGAACACGCTCGGCTTCGCCGCGGGCCGGCCCGCCTCCAGCTTCTTCCGGTTCTTGCGGAGCTTCCGGAGCTCGTTCTTCTTCATCACGTTGCCACGCAAAGCGTCGCCGAGGACTTCGATCTGCCGGTTGAGCCGCTTGACGCGCAGCCATGAGCGGGGGGGTCGCCTCCGGCGGAGCACGGCAACGCAGAACAGGACGGTGAGCGCAATCGTCGCGAAGACGATGAAACCTCTGGCCGCGAACCCGAGTGCATCGTGGAGGATGTCCATGGGAAACCCCTTGTACCGGAATGGCGGCGCCCGAGGTGATACCCTCGCGGAGCAACCCTTCTCCACCTTGCGCGGGGCATCGGTGATGAGTCCGGCGATGGAGGGAAAATCGGCGGCGAGCGGCATGGGCCGCCTCGTTGCCGGGCTGCTCCGGCCGTACCGCGGTTCCGTCGCGACGATCCTCTTCGCAACCGCGGTCGAGACGGCGATGGGCCTCGCCGCACCCTGGCCGCTGAAGATCATTCTCGACAACGTGATCGGCGCACGCGAGCCGCCCGGCTGGCTGCGCCACGTCGCCAGCTGGATGCCGGGCGAAAGCGTCATCCGGATCGCTGCGGTGGCTGCGATCGCCGCCGTCATCATCGCGGTCGTAGGCGCGCTCGCCTCGTATGTCGACAGCTACTACACCGAGAGCGTCGGACAATGGGTGGCCAACGATCTCCGCGTGCGCGTCTACGACCACCTCGAGCACTTCTCGCTTGCCTACTACGACACTCACCAGACCGGGGCGCTGCTCAGCACCATCACGGACGACATCGACACCATCCAGGGGTTCGCCTCGTCCACCACGCTCAGCATCCTCGTCGACCTGCTCGCGATCGTCGGGATGCTCGGGCTGATGTTCTGGCTCAACTGGGATTTCGCGCTGGTGGCCGTGGGCGTGGCGCCATTCCTGCTGTTTTTCGTCGCGCGGTTCAGGAAGGCCGTGAAGAAAGCGGCGCGCGAGGTCCGCAGTCGGGAGAGCGAGGTCCTGAGCGTCGTGCAGCAGGGCCTCGAGTTCGTGCGGGTAGTCAACGCCTTCGGGCGGCAGGACGTCGAGGAGAAGCACCTGCTCGAGGCGAGCCGGGCGGCCGTGCAAGCCGCCCTGAAGGCCAGGCGCGTGAAGTCGCTCCTTTCACCCATCGTCACCATCGTCGTGTCGCTCTGCACCGCGTTCGTCCTCTGGCGAGGAGCGTCGCTGGTCCTCGCCTCCACGATGACCGCCGGGTCGCTCACGGTCTTCCTTTCGTACCTCGCCAAGTTCTTCAAGCCGGTACAGGACCTCGCGAAGATGAGCGGAACGATCGCCCAGGCCGCGGTTGGCGTGGAGCGCGTCCGCGCAATCCTCGACATGGACATGAGCATTCCCGAGCGTCCGGACGCCCGCGACCCCGGAAAGCTCGAGGGCGCGGTCGAGTTCGATCACGTCGCCTTCGCCTACGACCCTGCGGTTCCCGTACTGAAGGACGTGAGCTTCTCCATCGCCGCCGGCCAGTTCGTGGGCATGGTGGGGACGACAGGGGCCGGGAAGTCGACGGTGCTCAGCCTGATCCCCCGATTGTACGATGCCACGGCCGGCAGCGTTCTCATCGACGGCGTCGACGTGCGCGAGTACCAGCTCCAGGGTTTGCGCGCCCAGATCGGCTTCGTGCTCCAGGACACGGTCCTCTTCCGCGGAACGGTGCGCGAGAACATCGCCTACGGGCGACCTGCCGCCACCGATGCCGAAATCGTCGAGGCGGCGAAGCTCGCCAACGCCCACGAGTTCATCGCGCGGCTGCCGGACGGATATGACGCGCAGCTGGGCGAAAAGGGCCTGACGCTCTCCGGCGGGCAGCGGCAGCGCATCGGGATCGCCCGCGCCGTCATCCGCAACGCGCCCATCCTCATCCTCGACGAACCGACTGCCGCGCTGGACTCCCATTCGGAAAAGCTCGTCATCGAGGCGCTCGAACGGCTCATGAAGGGCCGTACGGTCATCACCGTGGCTCACCGCCTGAGCACCATTCGCGACGTCGACAAGATCGTCGTTTTCAAGGATGGCGTGGTCGCGGAGCAAGGCACGCACGGCGAGTTGCTCGCGCTCGGCGGCGTGTATGCCGAGCTGCACCGCATCCAGATCGACCCGGTTGCCGCTACGCCGGGGCCGAAGACCTCGACCGCATAGAAGGAGCTTCGATGCCATCCCGATCCCTCGTCGTGCTCCCTGAGGACTCGGTCAAGCCCATCCTCGACGCGATCGGAACGGCGTCGAAGTCGCTCCGGGTGAAGATGTTCATCTTCTCCGATCCCGCGCTGCTCAAGGCGGTGATCGCCGCCCAGCGACGGGGAGTGAAGGTCCGCGTCATGCTGAACTCCGCGCGGCGCAGCGGCGCGGCGGACAACGACGACACGCGCAAGAAGCTCGCCCGCGCCGGGATCGAGGTCGCCGAGGGAAACCCCGAATTCGACCTCACGCACGAGAAGTCCATGGTGGTGGACGATGCGACCGCGTTCGTGAAGTCGCTCAACTGGGCGACCAGGAACCTGACGGGGACTCGCGACTACGCGGTCGTCACCTCGCACGGGCGGGAGGTCCGGGAGATCGTCGAGTGCTTCGAGGCCGATTGGCACCGGCAGCGCTTCGGCCCAGGCGCGGACGCCCACCTGATCTGGTGCCCTGGGGGACGGGAGCGAATCTCGCGCTTCATCGACGCGGCGAGGCGTACGCTGTTCGTGCAGAACGAGCGATACCAGGATCCCATCATCATCGAGCGCATGGTCCGCGCCGCCCGCCGTGGGCTGAAGCTCCACGTCATGGCGAGGCCGCCGCACACGCTGAAGAAGGACAAGCTGCTCGAGGGTGTTGGTGGCCTGCGCATCCTGGAGGACGTCGGGGTCAAGATCCACAAGCTCAAGCAGCTCAGGCTTCACGGCAAGATGCTGCTCGCTGACGGGGTCGCCTCGATCGTGGGCTCGATCAACCTCGCTCCAGGGAGTCTCGACGGACGTCGCGAGCTGGCCATCGAGGTGCGAGACGACGAGGTCGTCGAGCGGCTCCAGACGATCGCTCACCACGACTGGAAGCACTCCCATCCCCTCGATCTGTCCGACGAGGGACTGCTGGCGGATCTCGAGGATCGCGCCGAAGACGCGCAGAAGCTCGCCATCGCCGTCCCGCGGCAAAGAGAAGAATGACGGGTCCCCCGCACATCTTCGCGAGAGCGGTCCGCCCCCTGATGCAGCGCAGCCGCACCCCGTTTGCGCTCGTCGCGACGCTCTGTCTAAGCCTCGCGGAAGCTGCAATGGCCACCGAACCGTCCGACACCCGGACGGTGGTGCCCGGGCCGCGTTACGAGGCAGGATGGCTGTCACGCCTGGTTCTCGGCGCGCAATGGCGCGACCTGTGGACCACGCCGATCGATGTCCCCGTTCTGGATCTCAAGACATTCGACGGGGGGCTGCGGCCCCAGCGGCGCGGCGGCGGCCTCCAGACGACCAACATTCACCTGAAGAGCGGCAACGAACGCACCTGGGTGTTTCGCTCCGTCGACAAGGACGCGACCGGACTGCTCGATCCGGAGACGCGAGCTTCGGTCCTGGGGGACATCGTCCAGGACCTCACCAGCACCGTCCATCCCGTCGCCGCGCTGGTGGTCGCACCGCTGCTCGAGGCGGCCGGCGTCCTCCACGCCACACCGCAGCTCGCAGTCATGCCCGACGATCCGGCCCTCGGTGAGTTCCGCCAGACGTTTGCAGGCATGCTGGGACTGCTCGAACAGCGGATCGAAGACGACGTGGAAGGCGCCGACGAGATTGCGGATACGCTGCACCTGTTCGTCCGGCTGGAGAAGGGCACGGACGAGGAGGTCGATTCCCGCAACTACCTGCGCGCGCGCCTCGTCGACGTCCTGGTCGGAGACTGGGACCGCCACCTCGACCAGTGGCGCTGGGTCGGCTTCGCGGAAGGAGGCAAGCATCTCTGGCGGCCGATTCCGCGCGACCGCGATCAGGCGTTCAGCCGGTTCGGCGGCGTCATTCCCGCGGTCGCGGAGTACTACACGAAGCAGCTCGCCAGCTTTCACCAGAAGTATCCGGCCATCGACAAGCTCACCTTCTCCGGCCGCTTCACGGATCGTCGTTTCCTGGTGTGGTTGGGGAAGCAGGATTGGGAATCAGTGACGGCCGACGTCGTCGCGACACTGACCGATGCGGTGATCTCGGATGCCGTTCGCCGCCTCCCAGCTGCCATGTACGCGAGCAGCGGCAAGGAGCTCGAGCGCCTCCTGCACGCGCGCCGCGACGGACTCGCGGAGGCTTCCCGCGACTATTACCGGCTGCTCGCAGGAGATGTGGATCTCCGCGCGGCGGAAGGCGAGACCGTCACCGCCCGTCGGGACGCCAGCGGAACCGTCGAGGTCAGCACGCCTCGGTTCCGGCGGAGCTTCGTGCCTGACGAAACCAGTGAGCTGCGGCTGTACACGCCGCGCGGCGGTCGCGTGCTCGTGGAGGGAAGCGGCGGCGGGATCGCGATCCGGACGGTCCCCGCGGACCCCCGCGATCCACAGCCGACTCGAGATCGCTATGAACCGATCCGCGACTGGGGACAGGATCTGCTCTTGTTCCCTCTGCTCTCGTACGATTCGACCCGCGGCGTCGTCCCCGGGGCACGCGCGCAGCTCACGCGGTATGGCTTCGGCCGCGAACCCTTTTCCTCGCAACAGAGCTTCGCTGCTGCCTGGGCGACGATGGTGAATCGCCCCCGGCTGGAGTACGGCGCGGAGTTTCGCACGCGTTCCCCGCTGGGTATGCTCGTGTACCTGGCCTATACGGGCATCGACGTGGTGAGCTTTTTCGGACCGGGGAACGAATCCGTGCGCGATCCCCGTCTCGCGGCCGCCGGGTTCTACAATGTCCGTCAGGAGCAGTTGATCGCCTTCCCGGCGCTCCAGGCTACCGTGGTGGGACCGCTGCGCGCCCACGTCGGAGCGCTCCTCAAGCACGTCTCGAGCGTCGGGAACGGCGCGACGGCGGCGAATGGACTCTACGGATCGGCTGGGATGACCCTCGGCAGCGGCGAAGCGGGACTGACGCTCGACACCGTCAGCGGGGCGCTGGCTGCGCGCCGCGGCTTCAGTCTTCGGATCACCGGCCGTCACACACCCGCGGTCTTCGACAGCTCCAGCGCTTTCAGCAAGGTCCGCGCCGTCGCCGCCGGCGCCTTCGGGGGAACGCTGCTCACGGACCTCTTTCTCGACCTGCAGATCGCGGCGGAGAAGAACTGGGGCCGGTATCCGTTCTTCGAGTCCGCGTTCCTGGGTGGAAGTCAGGTGGTGTCGCCGTTCAACCTGACCGGCGCGTCCGTCGGCAGCCCGCTCCGCGCGTACGACGCGAACCGCTTCGCGGGCGACGCGTCCGTGGCGGGCAACCTCGAGCTGCGGCTCGCACTGGGAAGGTTCCTCGCGCTCCTTCCCTTCCGCTACGGGGTTGCCGGGATCGCGGATGTCGGGCGTGTCTTCCTGGCCGGAGAAACATCGTCTCGCTGGCACAGCGGCGTGGGCGGCGGTGTGTGGCTCGCGGTGTCCGCGGCAACGCAGACCTTCCAGCTCACCTCCTCGTTCAATGCGCTGCTCGTGCGCTCCGACGAGGGCACCGCCTTCTACTTTTCGACCGGATATGGATTCTGACGAGCAAGCAGGACTCAGATTGGGGAGATGGCGATGGCCGAGAAACTGCGTTTGTCCGTGATTGCGGCTGCCCTGCTGTATTCAGCAATTCCTGTCCGGGGCGAGGAGTTACCTGATGGGAAGGGCAAGGAAATGGTCGCGGCGAGTTGTACCAGCTGCCACACTTTTTCCAGCCGCGTCGGCGGCGGATATACGGCCAAGGGCTGGCATACGGTAATGCGAATGATGATCAATCATGGCGTGCCAATCCCGCCCGACCAGCTTGGCACCATGACGGAGTACCTGATCAAGAATTTCCCGGAAAAACGGAAGCCTGTCGGTGTGAAGGTTCCGGGGCCGGCCAAGGTCTCGATGAAGGTATGGCAGGTGCCCACGCCGGGGTCGCGGCCTCACGATCCGCTGGCGGCGAGGGATGGATCGCTCTGGTACACGGGCCAGATGGCCAACGTGCTCGGCAGGATCGATCCGAAGTCCGGCAAGATCAGGGAATATCCACTCAAGACGCCGCACTGCGGACCTCACGGACTGGACGAGGACCAGCGCGGCAACATCTGGTTCACCGGAAACACCGGAGCTTTGATTGGCAAGCTCGACCCCAACACGGGCACGGTCACCGAGTACAACCTTCCGGACCCGAACGCTCAAGACCCGCACACGCTCATCTTCGACCGGAGCGGAATTCTGTGGTTTACCGTGCAGAATGCCAACCGCATAGGGCGGCTCGAACCGAAGACCGGTCAGATCCAGCTGCTCACGCCGCCTTCGCCGAAATCGCGCCCCTATGGCATGGCAGTCAATTCGAAGGGCACCGTGTTCTTCGTCGAGTTCGGCACCAACCAGGTGGGGAGCGTCGATCCGGCGACGCTGGCAATTCGCGAGTACCAGTTGCCGGATCCGGCATCGCGCCCACGGCGCATCGCGATTACCAGCGACGACATCGTCTGGTATACCGATTTCTCGCGCGGTTATCTGGGGCGACTCGATCCCTCGACCGGCGCAGTGACCGAATGGCAATCTCCGAGCGGGCCGAAGTCCGAGCCCTACGGCATCTCGGCCATCGAGGATATCATCTGGTACAGCGAGTCGGGCTCAACCCCGAATACGGTCGTGCGCTTCGATCCGAGAAGCACCCGATTCCAGAGTTGGGCCATCCCGGGTGGCGGCAACATCGTGCGCAACACGTCGGTCACGAGAGACGGCAGCTTCCTGCTGGCCAACAGCCTGGTCAATGCCGTGACCTTGGTCAAAATATCGAAATGACTACCGCCTGGTGCGGATGAAAGAAGGGGATCACCTTTCGATCCACAAGGCGGGGCCGTTGCCCGGCATGCAGACGAGGAGAAACCCTCGGGGGCCGGTGAGCTGCCAGACCTGGTGCGTGGGATGGGGCGAGCACTCCAGCTCGATCCCGCGCTGTACCTTCAGCCTCAGGGTACCGTCGTTTTCGAGAGCGGTTGCATCGACGGTCCGGCGCAGGAGCGACAGCAGCGGCGCCATCGAAATCGGGACCTTCGGATTCAGGCGGCTGATGGAGCCTCCCGATCGAAGGAGCAGGGGCTCCTCGACGTACCATTCGTAGACGCCTTGGTCCGACTCGAAGACCAACCCGGCCGCGTGCTCATGAAGAAAGACCTGGGTGATGACGGCGCCGTTGAGGAAGGACAGGTCAGGTCCGAGTGGGGAATCGCGCTCTGGGGACCGCACGACGCTCATCGGACGCTCCCGCGTGCGACTGCGGCACGAGCAGCGCGCACGGAGTGAGACCAGCAAGGTCCGATACGGAAGGGGCCGGCGAAATGTTCCAACGCTCTGGCCTCAGCTCGGGTGCGTCCGCACCTTCACGAATAGTCGTGCCAGCTCCTGGTCGTCCAGCGGTGCCGTAAGCACATAAAGCGCCCCGCCCATCTTCCAGAGCACCACGCCGCACTGCTCGACGCGCGCGAGAACCGGGCGGAACTGCTGTACCTTGCGGGTCCGGTTCGGCGGGATCTGCACCTCGTTTCCGGGCAGGATCTCGAGCGTGACCAGGCGCGCCTCCTTGTCCAGATAGACGAGGATCGCGGAAACCTTGCCCAGCGCGGTGCCCGGACGCACGGAGACGAGCCGCAACTCGGCATCGCCGGGGAACGCCGTCGTTGCGGGCAGACCGTAGCGTTGCGCCAGCTCTCGCAGGAGCGCGGGCGCACCCGCCGTCTCGCTGGGGAACAGATCGCGCTGGAGATCGAGACCGCGGCGCTCGGCCACTGCTTGACGCGCGGCCAGCGCCAGCGGATCTCCGGCGGACCGGGAGCGGAGGGTCACCGCTGCACCGATGACCAGCGCCAGCGCAATCATCCCGGCGACGAACAGCCGCCGAGGAGTCATTCGCAGGACGCGGGCGCGACCAACCCGCTCGCGCATCCTGTCCTGCACCTGCGCCTTCAAATCGGCAGGTGCCATGAGCCTGGGCAGTTTCTCCAGTTTGCGCGAGAGCTGCTCTTCGGCGGCGAGCTCGCTGGCGCATGTCGCGCACCCGGCGAGATGGGCACGGAGAAGGGCTTCCTCGGAGGAGTCCAACTCGCCGCGCACGAGCAACGCGATGCGGAAGCTGTTGTCAGCGCATGCGCTCAATGCTCGCCTCCTCGGGCGCATATTCGGACAACAGGCGGCGCAGAGCGCGGCGAGCACGGAAGAGTCGCGATTGCACGGTGCCGATGGGGACTTCCAGGACGGCTGCGGCCTCTTCCCAGCGCCAATGCTCCACGTCGCAGAGCAGCACTACGGTGCGGTGGTTCTCGGGCAGCGCCTGCAAGGCGCGGCCGATGTCGCCGCGCACAAGCGTCGTCAGCCGCGCCAGCTCGTCGTCGCCGAAGAAGCTCGCTGGAGCATCGCCCGTGGTTTCGAGGGTCCGGAACTCGACCGCCCCGTCGGCCCAGAGTACCTCGTGCCCGCGGCGACGGCAGAGATCGACGAACCGGTTGCGCAGGATGCTGCAAAGCCACGCGCGCATGCTCGCTCCCGGACGGAACGTCTTTCGCCCCTCGAGGGCGTGGAGATACGTCTCCTGCACGAGGTCGCGCGCGTCTGACTCGCGGGGCACGAGCCAGCGTGCGAGCCGGTACGTGGCATCGAGCATGCCGAGCGCCTCCTTTTCGAAGGCAGCACGATCCGGGTCGGTCACACCACCACTCTAGACCCGAACCGCCCTTCGATTCGAGCGCTGAGGCCCCCAATACGCCGCTGGAAGCGCCGATGTTCCATTCTTCCAGGTGCGGGCCGCTACGAAGCGCGCGCCCGAGGCACCGACCCGATGCGAGTATCGGTCTTCTGGAAGTACGAATACGAGACGATCAAGATGACCAGGAAAATCAACGGGTCAATCACGAAGAGGACGCTCAGCCTGGCGTCACCCCTGGAAAAGTGCGCAATGCTCGCGGAGACGAGGGTGATGGCAAAGCCGAAATAGGCAAACTCCTTTATCTTTCGAGGCACGTTGGGGATCGATAGCGCCAGGACGCCGAGGATTTTGGCGACCGTGAGCTCGATCTTGAAGTAGCGGGGCAATCCCAGATGCGCGCAGGCCCCTTCCTTTCCGTTTGGAAATGGAAAATGGTCGTTGAAAATGAAGTTGATGATGCTGAAGACCATGACCGCACACACAATTCCGGTGCTGATCCAATAAACGATCTTGTCCCTTCTCGTATTGCCGGGTTGGACGGCCGCATCTGCTCTCACGACGCTCTCCTCGCAACTGCCTTCACCGAAGCCAGCCCGATGATCCGACGTACGTGCGCTGAGCGCTCGACCTCGTCGAGCAGGAAGTCCGCCACGTCGGCGCGGCTGATCGTGAGGCGGGCGGCGGGAGGCATCCGGCCGTCCGCGACGCCGTAAGCCCGCGTGAGGATCCCGTTCGTCAGCCGTGGCGGTCGAGCGATGGTCCAGTCGAGACCACTCGCCCGCACGATGCGTTCCATCTCGGCGGAGTCTCTTGCCACGTTTCGCAGGAACGTCCGGCGCGCGACCGCGTTGAGGATCCCGTCGTCCTCAAAAAGCACGGCCACGCCGACCACCAGCAGCCTGCGCACCCCCGTCGCTTGCATGGCCGTGACGGTGCTACGCGCGCAGTCGCCGACGAGCGTAGTCGGCCCAAGTCCCGGCGGTCCGAGCGCCGACACCACGGCGTCGTGGCCCGGCAGCGCGGCGCGCAGCTCGTCGACGTTGCGCGGGTCACCCTGGAGCACGGTCACCCCGTCGCGGAAAGAGCCGAGCTTCTGGGGCGAGCGCACGAAGGCGGTCACGCGGTGGCCGCGCTGGCGAGCCTGCTCGACGAGCGCGCGACCGGTGCCGCCCGTCGCACCGAGAACGAAGAGGAGCATCGAGGAGTTGGACGAAGTCATGCCCGAGAGACGACGTAGCTGCCGCGGACGTGATCCGGCCGGCATCAATTCGGCGGCCCCACGTGGCTGAGCCGCTCCGCGTCGACGTGAAGGAAGACGTGCCGCACCTTGCCGTCCGCGACCGAGACGAGAATGGCAGACACCGCACGCCCGCCCTGGAAGAGGACGACGGCGGGTCCGCCATTGAGCGTGCGCTCTTGGAACTCGACCGGTGGGCCGACCCGCTGGCTCCCGATGACCTTGAGCAGGGCAGCGATCTTCCGCCGGCCGACCACGGGGCGGCCGATGTTGCGGATGCGGCCGTAGCGCACGACACCAGGGCCGGCGTCGGCGATGAGGACGGCGTCCTCTGCGAGCATGTCGAGGAGCGCGTCCTGGTCGCCGCTGGTGGTGGCCTGGACGAACGCCGTCAGCAGCCGACGGTGCTCGTCGCGCGAGGTCTGGAAGACCCGGCGTTCGGTCGCTACGTCCTCCCGCGCACGCTTGAGAAGCTGGCGGCAGGCCGCGTCGCTCTTGCCGAGCAGGGCGGCGATCTCCGCGTGACTCATATCGAAGACGTCGTGCAGCAGCAGGACGGCGCGCTCGGCGGGCGTGAGGCGCTGTAGGAGGACCATGAACGCCATCGAGATCTGGTCGAGCATCTCGACGCGCCCGATGCCGGTGCGGTCCAGGTCCACCGGCTCCGGCAGGCGATCGCTCCGGCTCTCCTCGCGTCGAGCGCGCGCTGAGCCGAGCTCGTCCATGCAAAGGCGCGCGACCGTCGTCAGGAGGAACGCCTTGGGCGAGTCGACGTTCACCTGGCCCTGCCAGCGGACCCAGGCGTCCTGCACTACGTCCTCGGCGCGAGCCATCTCTCCCAGCATCCGGTAGGCGAGGGCGAGCAGCGCGGGGCGATGCGATTCGAACGTTGCGGAGCTGTCGACCATGCTTCTCCTCCGAGATCAGACGACGGACGCGCCTCGGGCGTGACATCGCGACGTATCTGTCGCTCCTGTCCCGAGAATCACGGGCGTTCCTCCGGATGCCATGCCCGGT
>VBKO01000192.1 GCA_005888115.1 Deltaproteobacteria bacterium | reverse complement strand
CCAGAAGGGGCAGGCGGACGTCGATACGCCCCGTGATCGCGTTGGCGATCTTCAGCCCCGGCGCGACCACCAGCATGAGCAGGAAGGCGACGGCCAGCGCCAGGGTGACCTGGAAGCCGCGCAGGAACTTCTTCCACCCTGGCTCGGGCAGAGCGGACTGCGGCGAGCGCGACGCGATCACGCTGCCCACCACCACCGGGACGAGCAGTGCCAGCGCGATCCAGACGATCCGCAGCCAGAGGCTGGGAACGGACTTGGAGAGGGGCACGAAGGAGACCACGAACAGCGTGACCCGCGGCACGGCGATCCCCAGCAGGAGCAGCGGCCAGGCAGCCGCCGCGGCGACGACGGCGGACAGCATCGTCTGCTCTTTGGGCGAGGTCTGGCCGAACAACGCGACCACGGCCCAGCCGAAGATCGCGTTGAGGATCTTTCCGGCGGACTTGGTGATGAGGCTGATCAGGGCTTGAAGGATCGCCACGTGGCGAAACCTAGGCCCCGGGCGCCATTCGCGTCGGGCCGCTCGCCGGGCCAGCGGCTGGGCGCGCCCGCCCGCTCGCCCGCTCCTCGTCCGTCGCGACCCACCGCGATGCTACCGGGATTCGTGCGACCGAATGCCGCGGCGCGTCCCACCACGGCCCGGAATCGTTCCACCGCGGTGCGTTGAGCGATCCGCGATCGCCCTGTTTTCGCCGCTTATCTCCCCCGGATACGTGCGTCAACCGCTGCTTGACTTGGATCCCCACCCCCGTAGACTCTGCCTTCCCCATCGAGGAGGGCGCGCCCCCCGTGCCGTTTCATTTTGCAAATGTGCTGATCTTCAGCGGGTTGGCGATCTTCTTCGTGCTGGGCTCGCTGCTCGCCGGGCGCTTGCTCCGTCCGAACCATCCGACGGCCGAAAAGTCGATGATCTACGAGTGCGGCGAGAAGCCGATCGGGCACGCCTGGTACAATTTCAATCCGCGCTTCTATCTCATCGCGCTCGTGTTCGTGATCTTCGAGGTGGAGATCGCGTTCATGTTCCCGGTGGCCTCCGTCTACAAATCGTTCCTCGACCGGGGGCAGGGCCTGCTCGCGTTCGCCGAGATCTTCGTCTTCGTCGCCATCCTGGCGGTGGGTCTCGCCTACGTCTGGGCGATGGGCGACATCGAGTGGGTCAAGGGCCTCAAACAAGACGTGATCAAGGCGGCGCGCGAGAAGGCGGACGCTGCCCGGAAGGCGGCTTAGGCAAAATGTCGAAGCATTACGCGCAGGATGTCGGGCAGGTGGTCACCACGCGGACCTCCTTCATCGACGACATCATCAACCTCGCCCGGAAGAGCAGCATCTTCTACCTGCTCTTCGGCCTCGCCTGCTGCGGCATCGAGCTGATGCAGACCGGCGGCCCGCGCGCCGACATCGACCGCTTCGGCAGCGTCCCGCGCGCCACTCCGCGCCAGAGCGATCTCATGATCGTCGCCGGCACGCTCACCTACAAGATGGCCGAGCGCTGCAAGCTCCTCTACGAGCAGATGGCCGAGCCGAAGTACGTGATCAGCATGGGCAGCTGCGCGAACTGCGGCGGGCTGTTCCAGCTGGCCTATTCGGTGTGCAAGGGCGTCGACAAGATCGTCCCGGTCGACATCTACGTGCCCGGCTGCCCGCCGCGCCCCGAGGCGCTCACCGAAGGTCTGCTGCGCGTGCAGGACAAGATCGTTCGCGAGCGCTGGTTCGCCGGGCGGCGCGACATCGGGCGGCGCGAGCCGGGCCTCGGCATCGATTACAAGGTGAGCGCCTGAGGATGACTCCCGAGGAGATCCAGGCATGCCTCGCCGCGAAGTTCGGCGACGCGGTCGGTCCATTGCAGCCCGCGAACAAGGACCCGTGGGTGGAAGTGAAGCCGGCCGCGCTGCCGGAGGTGTGCGCCTTCCTCAAGGCCGATGAGCGGCTCCGGTTCGATTGCCTGATGAACCTGTCGGCGGTGGACTGGCCCAAGCAGAACCAGATCCATGTCGTTTACCACCTGTTCTCCTACGCCCGGAGGCACGGCTTCATCCTCAAGGCCAAGCTCGACCGGGCGGCGCCGACGATCCCCACCGTGGAACCGGTGTGGAAGAGCGCCGACTGGCTGGAGCGCGAGCAGTTCGATCTGCTCGGCGTGCAGTTCGAGGGCCACCCGGACCTGCGCCGCATCATGATGCCCGACGATTGGGTGGGGAACCCGCTGCGCAAGGACTACGCCGAGCAGCCGCAGTACCACCAGATCTCCACCACGCGGGAGAGCCCGCTGGATGGCTTCATCCGCCTCGACGAGATGAAGAAGCGCGCCGCGGCGAAGGCCGCCGAGGAGGCGGCGAAGGCTGCTCCCGCACCTGCGCCGGCCGCATCGTCCGCCGCCACCGCGACGGGGGCGGAGGCGCCCGCGCCGAAGAAGGAGCTGCCGCAGTGACCGAGCCGCGCCGCGCGCCCGAGAGCCCGACGATGGAGATGACCTCCAACAAGGAGGTCCTCCGCCGCATCGAGTACACCGGCGACATGCTGCTCAACATGGGCCCGCAGCACCCGTCCACGCACGGCGTGATCAATTTCCTCGTCCAGACCGATGGGGAGGTGATGAAGCGCGCCATCCCCGAGGTCGGGTACCTGCACCGCAGCATCGAGAAGATCGGCGAGAAGTGCACCTACAACGGCTTCATGCCGTACACCGACCGCGTCGACTACATCGCGGCCATGTTCGCCAACCAGGGCTGGGCGATGGCGGTGGAACGGCTCCTCGGCGTGGAGGTCCCCAAGCGCGCCGAGTACTGCCGGGTGATCGCCTGCGAGCTGAACCGCATCGCCAGTCACCTCATCTCGGCCGGCACGATGGCGATGGACGTCGGCGCGGTGACGCCGTTCCCCTACGCCTTGCGCGAGCGCGAGTTCATCAACGACCTGCTCGAGGAGCTGTGCGGCGCGCGGCTGACGTACAACTACCTGCGCATCGGCGGGGTCGCCTTCGACCTTCCCGAGGGATACGCCGACAAGGTCATCACCTTCGTCGACCACTTCGAGAAGATCCTCGTCGAGTTCAACCGGCTCATCACCAACAACGAGATCTTCGTGCAGCGCCTCGCCGGGCTGGCCGCCATCCCGCGCGAGATGGCGATCGACTACTGCCTGGTGGGCCCCAACCTGCGCGCCTCGGGCGTCCCCTTCGACGTGCGCAAGGACCTGCCCTACTCGATCTATCCCGAGCTGCAGTTCGAGGTGCCCGTCGGCCGCGGCGAGATGGGCGCGGTGGGCGACGCCTGGGACCGCTTCTCGGTGCGCATCGCGGAGATGAAGCAGAGCTGCCGCATCCTGCGCCAGTGCATCGCGCAGATCCCCAAGGGCGAAACGATGGCGAAGGTGCCCCGCAAGATCAAGTTCACCGAGGGCCTCGAAGCGTACAGCCGCATCGAGAGCGCGCGCGGCGACATGCAGTACTACGTGGTGGCGGGCGGCGGCGAGAACGCCTACCGGGTGAAGGTGCGCACCGGGAGCTTCACCGCCATGGGCATCATCGACGTGCTCTCGCGCGGCCTGATGATCGCGGACCTGGTGGCGCTCATCGCGTCGCTCGACGTGGTGGCGCCGGAGATCGACCGCTGATGCAAGGATGGATCGACAGCCTGATCCGCGGGTGGGGCCAGGACCCGGCCACCTGGCCGTGGACGCAGATCGTCTACGTCGCGTTCATGGGCCTCTTCGCCTTCATCGTCATCAACTTCGCCGCCATCACCGCCGGGATCTTCTCCTGGGCCGAGCGGCGCGTCGCCGCCCGCATGCAGTCGCGCGTGGGACCCAACCGCGTGGGCCCGGGCGGCTTCTTGCAGTGGGTCGCCGATGCGGTGAAGCTGCTCACCAAGGAGGACCTGGTCCCCGCCGAGGCGGACAACTTCCTCTTCCGCATCGCGCCCTACTTCATGATGGTGGGGTTCGCCTGCGTGTTCGTGGCGCTGCCGTTCAGCCACCGGCTGGTCATTGCCGACATGAACATCGGGATCTTCTTCATCCTGGCGGTGACGGCGCTGATCGTGGTCGGCATCATCATGTCGGGGTGGTCGTCGAACTCGAAGTGGTCGCTCTTCGGCGCCATCCGCAGCGCGGCGCAGATCATCTCGTACGAGATCCCGGCGGGCATGGCGCTGATGATCCCGGTGCTGCTCGCGGGCACGCTCTCCACGCAGGGCATCATCCGGGCGCAGGGCGGCTGGCCGTGGCAGTGGTTCGTCTTCGACAACCCGGCCACCTTCGCAGCGTTCTTCATCTACTTCATCAGCGCGCTCGCCGAGGGCAACCGCACGCCCTTCGACCTGCCCGAGGCGGAGAGCGAGCTGGTCAGCGGCTACAACACCGAGTACAGCGGCATGCGCTTCTCCTACTTCTTCCTCGTGGAGTGGGGGAACATGTGGGTGATGAGCGCGCTGGCCAGCACGATGTTCCTGGGCGGCTGGCAGATCCCGGGAGTCTCCGCCGCGCAGCTCGACGCGATGACCGGCGGACGGGCGGTCGCGTTCGAGCTGCTCTCGCTCGCGATCTTCGCCGGGAAGACGCTCTTCTGGGTGTTCGTGGTCATGTGGCTGCGCTGGACGCTCCCGCGCATCCGCGTCGATCAGATGATGAACATGTGCTGGAAGTACCTGGTGCCGGTGAGCTTCGCCGCGGTGATCTTCGTGGCCGGGTGGATGCTCGTCGTCCGCGCCGCTCCGGCGGTCGGCACGGTCACGCACTGGATCATGTTCCTGGCGGCCGGGGTCTTGCCGGCGGCCTTCTTCATCAATCGCGTCGCGCGGAACATCCACGACACGGGCGACAAGTTCGACTTCACTTCCAACTGGTAGGGGAACCCGAGTGGCCGAGAACGTCACGACGCAACGCCAAACTCCGGGAGCGATCGGCGCGTACGTGAAGAACGTGCGCGACACGGCGAAGAGCTTCTGGGAAGGCATGAGCGTCACGCTCAGCTACATGTTCCGCAAGCCGATCACCACCCAGTACCCGGACCGGGTGCCGGTGCCGGTGCGGGACACCATCCCGCCGCGCTACCGCGGGTTCCTCGAAGTCGACATGGACATCTGCACGGCGTGCCAGGCGTGCGAGCGCGCCTGTCCCATCGCCGTCATCAACATCGACATCTTGAAGGGCGACGGGAAGATCACGCCCAAGCTCCGCATGGAGCGGTTCGACATCGACATCGGCAAGTTGCGCTTCGTGCCCGACCCGCTGGTGCCGGCGGTCCCGTACAAGCCGCCCAAGGGTTCCGACGCGTTCCCGCGCAGGGCCCTCGGTGAGATCACCCGCGCCCTGATCGCCGCCTGGGACGCTCCGCCTCCGCCTTTCCCGAGCAAGGAACAGCTCGAGGGAGACAGTGGCGCGGCGCACGGCAAGCCCAAGCCGGCGGGGCTCGACCCGACCGCGATGGGCCGCCAACTCGCCGCCAAGGCGCTGCAGGTGAAGGAGGACAAGCCCAAGCTGGCCAAGGTGTTCGAGGAGGCCATGGCCGGCACCGACTGCGGCGACTGCGGCTACGCGGACTGCAAGGGCTACTCCGAGGGGCTCGCGTCCGGGAAGGACTTCAGCCCGGAGAAGTGCGCCCCCGGCGGCGCCGACTCGAAGGCGATGCTGGAGACCATCCTCGTCTCGCTGAAGAGCGGCAAGGTGCCCGAGGCGCCCGCCGCCGAGGCACCGCCGCCCGCGGAGACGAAGGCGCCCGCGGCCGAGGCACCGCCGCCGGCCGAGGCGAAGGCGCCCGCCGCCGAGGCCCCGCCGCCGGCCGAGGTGCCCGCTCCAGGCACGGACGCGGAAGCGCCGCCGCCGGCGACCCCGGAACCCGGCGACCGCGGGCCGCTACGATGAGCGGTAGCTCTTCAAGATCATGCTAGGCACCAAGCCTCCTGCGAAGTAGAGTCCGCCCGCGCGAGGGGTCCCAACTTGGCCGACGTTCCGGAGATCAGACCCTCTGACCCGCGCCGATCCGCGCCCCGCGTGCGCGAGCCGCGGCGGACGATCGCCGAAGGGCTGCTCCGCGTCGGGATGATGCTGGCCGGGCTGATGGTGGGCGTCGGCGTGCTCGGCGCGCGACTCCTCTCGGGACAGCCGCTGGGCCCCATCGCTCTCCTC
>VBKO01000191.1 GCA_005888115.1 Deltaproteobacteria bacterium | reverse complement strand
CTGCCCGCGGTGCTCGCGACCCTCGGGCTGCTCGTCGCGGGCGACTACTCGGCCAAGATCACCTGGACGCTGGGAACCGTGGTCGTGGTCGTGTGGCTCGTGGTATCCGCCGCCGTCCGCGAGCGCGTGCTGCGCCCCCTCCAGACCGCCTCCAACCTCGTCGCAGCGCTCCGGGAAGACGACTTCTCCGTGCGCGGCCGTGGCGCGCGCCTCGGCGATCCGCTCGGGGAGCTGATGCTCGAGCTGAACGAGCTGTCGGCCACGCTGCGCGAGCAGAGGCTGGGCTCGCTGGAGGCGGGTGCGCTGCTGCAGCGGGTGATGGACGAAATCGAAGTGGCGGTGTTCGCCTTCGACGAGAACGGCCGGGCGGTGCTGGCGAACCGCGCCGGAGAGCGGCTCCTCGGCGCGGAGCTCGCGCGCCTGCCCTCGAGTGACGCGCGACAGCTGGGCCTGGGCGCCGCGCTTCTCGGTCCCTCGCCGCGAAACCTGGAATTGACCCTGCCGGGCGGCGCCGGCAAGTTCGAGCTGCGCCGCAGCACCTTCCGGCTCGGCGGCAAGCCGCACCAGTTGCTCGTTCTTGCCGACCTGCGCCGCGCGCTGCGCGAGGAGGAGCGGCAGGCGTGGCAACGGCTCGTGCGCGTTTTGGGCCACGAGATCAACAACTCGCTCGCGCCCATCCACTCCATCGCGCAGAGCGTCCAGGACACCCTGCGCGCGCCCGNNNNGTGGAGGTGGAGGAATGGGTCCGGCGCATCGCCGCGCTCGAGAAGCGGCTTCAAGTCAGCGTCGCTCCCGGCCCCGAGGTGCGCATCGAGGCCGACGCCGACCAGCTCGACCAGCTCCTCATCAACCTGGTGCGCAACGCGGTCGACGCCTCGCTGGAGACGCGCGGCGACGTCACCGTGACCTGGACCGCCGGCGCCGCCCACGTCGAAGTGTCGGTGCTCGACGAGGGTCACGGAATCGCCGACGCGTCGAACCTCTTCGTCCCCTTCTTCACCACCAAGCCGCAGGGAACAGGCATCGGCCTCGCGCTGAGCAGGCAGATCGCCGAGCTGCACCAGGGCACGCTCTCGCTGGAGAACCGGGGCGACCGCGCGGGCGCCCGCGCCCGGCTGCGGCTGCCGCTGCGCCCGGCCTAATCGCGGAAACCGCGCCGAGGGCAGCGACCTCCACGGCGGCCGCTGCTTCGCAGGCCTCGCCTCGGCCGATGGTCCCTCGCGATCCCTTGCCTCGCGACAGATCTTGAAAGGGGACTAATCAACCCCGACCGCGACACGGGCGGGGAGCGTTGGCCAGCCACTACACCTTGATTCGCTCGATCACCGTGCCACGCGGAAGGTAGAGAGGTTCGTATCCCTCACGAATGAGGCCGCTGGCATCCGGTCCGCAGTAGAAGCGGTCGTCGCGCCGCTCCCATTCTCGACGTATCCACCTTCGCAACGATTCAATCAGCTGCCGCTGACGCCCCCTTGACGCAGGCCGGACCGTGGTGCTAACTGACTAGCACGTGCCAATACGTTAGCACTGGCGCGCGGGCAGGCGGATGGATCTGGGAAGACGCGAGAGGCAGATCATGGACGCCGTCTACCGGCGCGGGCGCGCCAGCGTCGCCGAGGTGCGCGCCGGCCTCGAGGACCCACCCACCTACTCGGCTGTCCGCGGGATGCTGCGATTTCTCGAGGACAAGGGACTGCTCCGGCACGAGCAGGACGGCGTGCGCTAGGTCTACATCCCCACCGTCGCGCCCTCCAAGGCGCGCAGGTCCGCTCTGCGCCATCTGGTGCGGACCTTCTTCGGCGGCTCGGCGCAGGAGGCGGTCGCCGCGCTGCTCGAGGACACGCGATTGTCCGACGAGGAGCTGGATCGGCTCGAGCGCCTGGTCGAGAAGGCGCGGAAGGAGGCCAAGTAGCCATGGAGCACGCTCTGGTCCTCTCGGGCCTCAAGGCGGCCGTGGTCCTTCTCTGCGCGTTGCTCACGGTGCGGCTGCTGCGACGGGCATCGGCGGCGGCCCGACACCTGGTGCTGTGTGTCGGGGTGGCGGGAGCGCTGGCGATGCCCGTGGTCGGGGTGATCGTGCCTGCGGTCCGCGTCGAGCTGCCGAGGTGGGCTGCCAAACCGACTTCGACGCCGACCGCGACCTCCCCTTCACCGTTGCCCTTGCGCTTGCCCTCGACCTCGACCCCGACCCCGACCTCGACACCCGGTCCCCGACGCCGGGCGCTTCCACCCGAGCCTCCGGGCGTCGACTGGGTCAGGCTTGCGGTCCTGGTCTGGGCGTCCGCTGCTCTGGCGCTACTCGCCAGGGCCGGATGGGGCTGGGGCCAGCTGGCCAGGACTGCCCGGATCGCGCGGCCGCTAGTCGATTCCGCGTGGCAACGGCTGTTGCGTGAGCTGATGGCCGAGCTACGCCTCGGGCGGTGCGTGCGCCTGCTCGAGAGCGAGGAGACCGGTGTCCCCGTCACCTGGGGAGTGCTGCGGCCGTGCATCCTGCTCCCGGCCGAAGCGAAGTCGTGGCCGCCCGAGCGCGGCCGCGCGGTGCTCCTCCACGAGCTCGCGCACGTCCAGCGCCTCGACGCGCTCACGCAGCTTTTCGCCATCGCGGCCTGCGCGCTCCATTGGCCCAACCCGCTGGCCTGGCTGGCCGCTCGCTCCATGCGGCTCGAGCGGGAGCGCGCTTGCGACGACCGCGTGCTCGCGGCGGGAGCACGCCCAGGTGACTACGCGAGCAGCCTGATCGACATCGCCCGCAGCGTGCACCGTTCGCGCGGCCCCGCGGCTGCCCTGGCGATGGCGCGGCGGTCGCAGCTCGAGGGCCGGCTGCTCGCGGTGCTCGATCCGTTCGCGGCGCGCCGCCCGCTCACCCGGCGCGGAGCGGTGGTCGCCTGCGCGGCCGCGTGCGCGCTCGTCGTTCCGCTGGCCGCGTTGCAGGCCGACGAAGCGGGGCCGACGCGAGGCGGTGCCGCGATCGCCCAAGAGGCCGCTCCAAGTCCGCGGTCTCCACTGACGCCTCCCGCCCCGCCCACGCCTCCCACCCCGCCCACGCCTCCGACTCCACCCACTCCTCCGACTCCGCCGGAACCGAGCTCGACCAGCAGCTGGCATTCCCACGACGGGGGGCGCTCGACCTGGACCTCGAGCTGGACGGAGGACGATGGCCGCAGCGCCCAGCTGCACGCGACCGGCGAGGTGTCCGCGACCCCGGACCTGCGGGACTTCACGCTCACCCCGGACGCTTCCCTCGACATCACGCAGCGCGAGCCGGGGACCATCCGCCAGGCAACGCTGCGGTCCGATGCGCAGGGGCGCGTGGCGAGGTCGCTGGTAGTGAATGGGCGCGAACAGCCCTGGAACGCGGTCGCCGGCGCCTGGCTCGCCTCGTTCATCGAGGATCTGGATCGCCACACGGCGTTCGCCGCGAAGACGCGATTGCCGCAGCTGCTCCGCGAGCGCGGGGTGGACGGCGCGCTCTCCGAGATCGATCGCATCACCTCGGCGTACGCGAAGGGCGTCTACCTGGACCTGTTGCTCGAGTCGGCGCGCCTCGATGCGCCTCAGTTGACGCGCACCATCCGTGCCGCGGGCGCGCTGAGCTCGGACTACGAGCGCGGCAAGGTCTTGAACGCGCTCGCCGCGCAGTATGACTTCGCGGATGCAGGCGCGCGTACCGCCTTCCTGGAGGCCGCAGCCGGGATGCGCTCGGACTATGAGCTCGGGCGCGTGCTGCAGGGGTTCATCGGGAAGGAGAAGCTGGACGTGGTCCAGACGCAAGCGGTCCTCACCGCCGCCGCGCGGATGCGCTCGGATTACGAGAAAGCGAACGTCCTGATTGCGCTCGTCGAGCGGACATTGGTGCAGCCGGCGATGCGGGCGCTGTATCTGGAGACCGCCGGCACCGTGCAGAGCGATTACGAGCACGCGCGCGTCCTCAAGGCCTTCGCCGCCGACCCCGCCCTCGACGCGGGAACCTTGGCGGGGGTGGCGAAGCAGGCGGGCAAACTGCGCTCCGACTACGAGGCAGCCTCCGTGCTCGTCCAGCTCGCGGGACACCGGGCGCTCGCCGGGCCGGCGCGCGAGGCCTGCCAACAGGCCGCCGAGGGACTCCGCTCGCAGCACGAGCGGCAGCGGGCGCTCGCCGCGCTGGCGCAGGCTCGAAAGTAGTCGGCCCGTCCTCTTGCGAACGACCGCCCGCAAAGCGGGGTCGCGCCCGCCACGTACACGCCATACCCTGTATGGATGAAGCTCCAGCCGGGCCGCAGATACCCGCTCGGCGCCACGTTCGACGGCGCCGGCACCAACTTCTCCCTCTTCTCCGAGCTCGCCGAAAAGGTCGAGCTGTGTCTCTTCGACGACGCTGGAAAAGAGACCCGCGTCGACCTGCCGGAGGTCACCGGCTTCACCTGGCACGGATACGCGCCCGGCATCGCTCCCGGCCAGCGGTACGGCTTCCGCGTGCACGGCCCATACAACCCGGCGGAGGGAAAGCGCTGCAACCGGTACAAGCTGCTGCTCGATCCGTACGCGCGCGCAATCGAAGGGCACCCGCAGTGGAACGAGGCGCTATACGGCTACCATTTCAACGACCAGGACGGGGCGCCGAACGGAGTGGACAGCGCGCCCTTCATGCCACGATCGGTGGTGGTCAATCCCTGGTTCGACTGGTCCGACGACCGCCCGCCGAAGTGGGCGTGGAACGACACCATCGTCTACGAGGCGCACGTCAAGGGCCTCACCAAGCGCCACCCCGGGATCCCCGAGAACCTGCGCGGCACGTATGCGGGCCTCGCCTCGCCTCCCGTCATCCAGTACTTCAAGTCGCTCGGGATCACCGCCGTGGAGCTCTTGCCCATCCACCAGTTCGTGCACTCGCAGCACGTGGTGGATCGGGGGCTGCGCAACTACTGGGGCTACGATTCGATCGGCTTCTTCGCCCCCCACGACGAGTATGCGGCGTACGGGCAGCGCGGCGACCAGGTGCGCGAGTTCAAGTGGATGGTGAAGACGCTGCACCAGGCGGGCATCGAGGTGATCCTCGACGTGGTCTTCAACCACACCTGCGAGGGGAACCACCTGGGGCCGACCCTCTCCTTCAAGGGGATCGACAACCTGGCGTACTACCGGACCACGCAGGACCGACGCTACTACATGGATTACACCGGCACCGGGAACAGCCTGAACATGAGGCACCCACAAGTATTGCAGATGATCATGGACAGCCTGCGGTACTGGATCCAGGACATGCACGTCGACGGGTTCCGCTTCGACCTGGCGGCGACGCTTGCGCGCGAGCTGCACGACGTGGATCGGCTGTCCGCGTTCTTCGACCTCATCCAGCAGGATCCGGTGGTCAGCCAGGTGAAGCTCATCGCCGAGCCCTGGGACGTCGGCGAAGGCGGGTACCAGGTGGGAAACTTCCCCCCGCTCTGGTCGGAATGGAACGGCAAGTACCGCGACACGGTGCGCGACTACTGGCGCGGGCAGAACGCGACCCTGGGCGAGTTCGCCTACCGGCTCACGGGGAGCGCCGACCTCTACGCCTCGACCGGCCGCCGGCCGTTCGCGAGCGTCAACTTCATCACCGCCCACGATGGGTTCACGCTCAAGGACCTGGTCTCCTACAACGAGAAGCACAACGAGGCGAACGGCGAGGAGAACCGCGACGGCGCGAACGACAACCGCTCGTGGAACTGTGGCGCCGAGGGACCGACCAACGACGACAAGGTCAACGCGCTCCGCGCCAGGCAGCAGCGCAACTTCCTCACCACCCTGCTGCTCTCGCAGGGCGTCCCGATGATCAGCGGAGGCGACGAGATCGGGCGCTCGCAGAAGGGCAACAACAACGGCTACTGCCAGGACAACGAGCTTTCCTGGTTCGACTGGGAGAATTTCGACGAATCCTTGCTCAACTTCACCCGCAACCTGATCGCCTTGCGCCGCAAGCACCGCATCTTCGCCCGCCGCAAGTGGTTCCAGGGACGCCCGCTGCACGGGACCGGGGTGAAGGACATCGCCTGGTTCACGCCACAGGCGAAGGAGATGAGCGAGGAGGATTGGAAGGCGGGCTTCGCCAAGTCGCTGGGGGTCTTCCTGAACGGCGACGCGATCGCCAGCACGGACATGTACGGCGACCGCGTCACCGACGACAGCTTCTACTTCGTCTTCAACGCGCACCACGAGCCGATGCAGTTCACGCTCCCCGACGGCAGCTTTGCCCAGAACTGGCTCAAGCTGATCGACACCAACGAATCGCCGCGCCGGCGCGACCGCCGCAAGGGTCAGCAGGAATTCCCAGCGGGCGGGAAGATCGACGTGCCGCCGCGCT
>VBKO01000190.1 GCA_005888115.1 Deltaproteobacteria bacterium | reverse complement strand
ACAACGCCACCATCGCGTTCGCGTTCTCGATCAACGCAGGCACCGCGTGGACGCTCGGCGCGGTCTCGGCCGTCACCGCCAGCGAGCCGACCAGCTGCACTGCCAATAGCTGCACCTGGGGCCCCGGCTCCGGCGCGCTCGATCCGAACGAGTACAAGCTGACCGTGACCCAGGCCGCGAACGGGTCGTTCGACTGGGTCCTCGGTGCGCGGTCGAAGGCGAACGCCACCGCGGAGTTCATCACCATCATCTCCGGAAACGCCGTGCCGAGCGGCCAGCGTCACCGGGGCAGCGGCACCTTCACCGTCAACCTGGACAACGCCCGCCAGATCTCGGGGCACGCAACCGATCAGGGCACCATCGACATCGCCTACAGCAACGTGGGCCCGGCGCACGTCCAGGCGAACTTCCACAACCTGATCAGCCAGGACACCCAGCACGCGGGTGACCTCGGCAACGCCTACTACAACTACCAGCAGGACATCTCGGGCGGCGGCGACATGGAGGTCGCCTGGCACGACGTCACGAACGAGGAGCGGGACGACATCCACTCGCGCTGGAAGGCGGATGGCTCGGGCCGCGCCGACGTCATGGTCGTGAAGCCGGGCACCTCGGCGCAGACCTCCAGCTGCTGGAGCGCCGCTGCGAGCGGGTTCGCCAGCGTGGGCCTGAGCGTGTGCGCCTACGCGGACGCGGCGTTCGGCACCAACATCAACACCCCGCTGTAGCCGAGGGATCGCCGTGAGCGCACTACGCGTCATCGCGGGCGGGCGGGCCGGGGAGAAGGTCCCCGGCCCGCTTCGCGTCAGGGCCGACGCGGGGCTCCTCGCAGAGCTGTACGAAAAGCACGCGGCGGCGGTCTACGGCCGCTGCCGATATCTCTTGAAGGACGACGAAGGGGCGAAGGACGCGCTGCAGGAGGTATTCGCCAAGGCGCTGCGCGCGCTGCCGGAGTTCCGCGAGGCAGCATCGCCGGCCACCTGGATCCTGCAGATCGCGACCCACCACTGCTTGAACGAGCTGCGCGCGCGGAAGGCAGCCTGGCGCGAGCAGCTCGCGCAACTCTCCAGGGACCGGCGCAACGAGGTCGAGCCGCCGGAGAGGCGCGCGCTGGTCCGGGCGCTGCTCTCGGCCGCCCCGGCGGAGGCGCAGGAGGTGGCGGTGCTCTACTTCGTGGACGAGCTGACCCAGGCGGAGATCGCGCAGGCCACGGGCCGCAGCTTGCCGACGGTCCGCAAGCGGTTGCGAGACTTCCTCGCCGCCGCCCGCGCCGCCCTCGCCGAGGCGCTGCCCGGCATCGCTCTGCCGGAAGGAGACGAGCCATGATGGTCGATCTGGGAGGCCCCGGGACCGGCTGCTCGGCCATGCGCGTGCGCCGGCTCACCGCGGGGGAATTGCAGGGCGCCGACCGGGACCGCACGCAGCAGCACGTCGACGGCTGCGCGCGCTGCCAGGCGGTGCTGCGGGAGCTCGCGGACGAGCGCGTGCGCCTCGCTCGCGACGTCCCCTTCGACGCGTTCGCCGCCGGAGTCGCGGAGAAGCTCGCGCACGCGCAGCAGCCGCCCCGCTTCGCGCGCTGGGCGCCGCTCGCGGCCGCCGCCGCGCTGCTGCTCGCGGTGGGGACCACGCTGACGCTGCGGCCCGCGGAAGACGGCGGAGTGCGCCCCAAGGGCGGGGCGGCGGTGGCGCTCTTCCAGCGGAGCGGAGCGGAGGTGCACGCCGTGCAGAGGGTCGTCGGCCCCGGGCCGATGATGGTGCACCTGGAGCCGGCGGGCCACGCCTACGCCGCGGTGGTGCTGGTCGAGCCGCAGGAATCCTCGCTGCTCTACGCGGGCCCCTCGCGCGCCGAGCTGCCCGAATCATTCGAATGGACGGGAACGGCTCGCCGGGCGACGCTCCTCGCCGTGTTCTCCGACAAGCCGCTCGACGGAGAGGCGCTGCGCCGCGACGGCGCGAAGCGCGCTCCCAAGGGCGCCGAGGTGGTGCAGGTCCCGCTGGAGCGCGTTCCGTGAACCGCCTCCTGCCGCTCGCGCTGCTCGTCGCAGCCGGGGCGGCGCGCGCCGACGTGCACCGCTTCGCGCTGGTGGTGGGCGACTCGCAAGGCGGCGCGGGGACCCGGCAGCTCCGCTACGCGGAGCGCGACGCGCGGCGCATCCACGCCATCCTGACCAGGCTGGGAGGAGTGCGCGAGGACGATGCGCGGCTGCTCACCGGGGCCGACGCGGACGACCTGCGCCGCGCGCTGCTCGACCTCGAAGGGCGCGCCCGTTCGGCGCGCGAGCGTGGCGAGGAGACGCTGCTCCTCGTCTACTACTCGGGCCACGCCAAGGACGGCGACCTGCGGCTGCGCGACACCCGCATGCCGCTCACCGAGCTGCGCCAGCGCCTGCAAGACGCACCGGCGGACGTGCGCATCGGGCTCCTCGACTCGTGCCAGTCGGGCGCCATCACGCGCATGAAGGGGGTGCGGCCGGCGCCCGCCTTCGACGTGCAGCGCGCCCGCGACGCCGGTCCGCGCGGACTGGTGCTGATCGCCTCCTCCGCCTCCGACGAGGAGTCGCAGGAGTCCGACGAGATCGCCGGCAGCTTCTTCACCCATTACCTGGCCTCGGGTCTTCTCGGCGACGCGGACGCGAGCGGCGACGGCAAGGTGACGCTCGCCGAGGCGTACGCGTACGCCTACGGCCGCACCGTCGGGTCCACCGCCGAGACGCGCGCCGGCGCGCAGCACCCCGTCTACCTCTACGATCTCGGCGGCGCCGGCGATGTGGTGCTCACCGAGCTCGCTCCCGCCCGCGGCGGTCTGCTCTTCGGCGCCATGGACGAGGGCCTCTACGTGGTGCTCGACGGCCAGCGCCGCGCGGTCGCGGAAGTGGCCAAGGCGGCCGGATCGTCGCGCCGGCTGGCGCTCGCGCCCGGCAGCTACATCGTCAAGAAGCGCCTCGAGGACGCGGTGCTGGTCGGCGACGTGAAGGTGGGCGACGGAGTCATCGAAGTGGCCGACGCGCAGCTCTCGCGCCGCAAGCTCGAGGACGATCCGCAGAAGGGCGCCTCGGGCCCGCGCTGGAGCGTGCTGGGCAGCGGCGGCTACCAGTTCTTCTTCGACTCCGCGGCGCGCAACGGGCTCTTCCCGCCCGCGGTGCTCGCCGGCGCCGAGGTGTCGGCCCGCGACGACCTCGGCCACCAGCTCGCCTGGGGCATCGATGTCGCGGTGGGCGGCGGCACGTCCACCCTGCGCCTGTCCGGCGTGCCCGACATCCCGGTGCGCTTCGGCGAGCTGTCGGGAGGGGTGTCGCTGTGGCGCGATTTCGATTTGACCGAGAGGCTCACCGCGTCGGTCGGCGCGCGCCTGGCCTTCTTGTACCTGTTCCGCAGCTTCAGCGGGCGCAGCGACTTGCCCTCGCAGAATTTCTTCACGCTCACGCCGGGCGCGCAGCTCGCGCTCGGCTGGCGCTTCAGCCCGCGCTGGACCGCGGTGGCCCGTGCCCGCGCCAACTACCTTTTCTACAACGTGGACAAGGACCAGTCCCTCGGCTACGCCGAGATTGCCCTGGGGGTCGACTATGCCTTCGGGTTTTAAAGCCCTCGCGGGCGTCCTCCTGCTGACCGCCTGTGGCAACCTCTCCAACGAGGACATCGCCTTCGTCGAGGCGCTGCCCCGCACGGGCGACCTGCACGTGCGCGTGCCGGTCCAGTCGGCCCAACCGGCCTGCGCGCTGGGCGAGGCCTCCCAGTGGGCAGTCGGCGCGCGGGACACCGGGGACAAGCTCAATGCGGCCGTCGATGCGGTGCTCGGCATCATCGACGCCATCCGCGCCTCGTCGCCGACCAGCCGCAAGCCGGATCTGCGCGTATGGAGCTTCCCGGACCAGAAGCACCCCGGAGTGCGGATCGAAGCCAGCCTCCTGCGCGTGGCCACCCAGCCGGGGAGCGATCCGGCGGCGCAGCCATGGTCGTTCGCGATCGACGCGCGGCGGGACGGCGGACCCTTCCTGGAGATCCTCTACGCGTACTTCGTGGGCGCCGAGGCGCGCAGTGGACAGGGCGTGATCGCGATCAACTTCGACGACACCCGCGCCCTGCAGATCAACGGACCGACCGACCCGACCGGGGTCATGATGGTCCACTACGACCTGGGCGGTCCCGCACGCACCGTCCGCATCGAGCTGGGCGCCACGGGCCTCGGCCTCTCGCAGTTCAGCTACTTCTACTCGGGGAACCCCGACGGCAGCGGGCACTTCGATTACCTGTTCCCCGACGCGCAGGGGAACCGCTTTTCACTGCAGACGGCATTCACTGCCGCCGGCGCGGGCAGGGCGCACATGGCAGTGCGGACGTCCTCCGGCGCGACGGGCACCATCGACCAGTGCTGGGACGCGACGGCGTGCCTCACCTACCTCGTCGATCCCTTGAGCATCACGCCCATCTGCGCGGCGATCCCCGCGCCCCTGTGCCCGGTCCAGGGAAGCCTCTCCGCGTGTCCGGCGGTGCCTTGACTGCCAGCTGCTCTACGCCATCGCGTGGTGCTCGCTCGGCGTCGGCCCTTGTGGATCGCCGAGCAGCGAGCGCAGCTCGTCCAGGTCGAGGGGCTTGCCCAGCACGCCCTGTACGTCCGCGAGGCGTGGATCGTGCTCGGAGATCTCGTTGGCCCACCCGGTGAGCAGCCAGATCCGCGCCGACGGTTCGAGCCGCCGGATCTCGCGCACCACCTGCCAGCCGCTCATCTGCGGCATTCCCACGTCGCACAGCACGAGGTCGTAGCGCTCGCCGCGCTGGAAGCGCTCGACCGCCGCCTTCCCGGAGGCGGCGGTCTCCACCCGGTGCCCTTCCATCGTCAAGAGCTCCTCGAGCACCTCGAGGTTGTCGCTCTCGTCGTCCACCAGGAGGACGCTCGCCCGGCGCGGCCCGTGCGCCTTTTTCTGCTCGCGCGGCTGCTGCGCGGAAGCGAGGGGGAAGGTGAGGCTATAGACCGATCCGCCGCCGGGACGGTTCGCCGCCGAGATGCTGCCGCCCAGCCGTTCCATCAGCCCGTACGCGATCGACAACACGAGCCCGGTCTCGCGCGTTTCGCTGGAGGAGAAGAACGGATCGAATACTCGCGAGAGGTCCTCCTCCGGGATTCCCGGCCCTCGGTCGGCGATGGTGACCACCACGCCGCCGCGGCCCGCGCGGGCGCGCACCTCGACCGTGCTGCCCGCCGGCGCGGACTCGCGCGTATTGGCGAGCAGATCCGCGAAGAGGTGGGACAGCTCCGCCGCGGTGCCGCGGACCATCGGCAGGGGCGGAACGGCCTCGTCGATGTGCAGCCCCGCGCCGGTGCCATCCATCTCGGTGCGAGCCATCTCCACCGCGCCGAGCAGCACCGCGGTCAGGTCGACGCTCTCGGCCGGCCGGTCGCGCCGCCGCCGCGCGAGGTCCTGCAGGCGCGCGACCGTCGCCGCCGCGTCGTCGACTACCCGGCCGAGCCCTTCGAAGCTTCTGCGGGCAGCCTCGAAACGCGGATCGGCGCGCAGCGTGGCGATGCGCAGCGCGATCACGTTGAGCGAATGGTTGAGGTCGTGCGCCAGCCCGGAGGCGACCACGCCCATGGCGTGCATGCGTTCTTCGTGCATGCGCGTCTCCCGGTCGCGCAGCCGATCCGCTTCGCCGCGCGCCTGCTCGGAGACGTCGTGGCCGAGCACCACCACCGCGCGGCCGGTCGCGGTGGGAAAGCGTTCCAGCCGCAGCTCCAGCGCCCGGTCGCCCGCAACTCCAGCTCGCGGAAGAGCGCGTTGGTCATCGTCAAGCGGCCTCCGCGCATGAGCGCGACTGCGCTGTGGGCGCTGCGACCGAGCCAGCGGAGCAGGGCGATCTCGTCCCTCGCTGCGCGCGTGCGCCGGCCCTGCACGATCGCCTCCTCGGCGAGCGCATCGCCAGGTTGCACGGCGCCCGCTGACAGTTGGTGCGTAATGTTGCGCATCAAGCGGCGGCGAAGGACCCGTGCGCGCACTTTTTTTAAAGGGGCTGAGCAACTCCCAGGTCGCGTAACACGCGGGCGGCCGCATTGTGGCCCGCCGCGCCGATCACCGAGCCGGCGGGGTGGCATCCGGCGCTGGCCGAGTAGAGCCCTTGCACGGGCGTCGTGTAGGGCAGCCGATCGGCGAAGCCGAACGAGTTGTCCACGTGGTGGATGTGTCCGCGCGAGATGCCGAAGTGCCGCTCGATTTTCGGAGGCGTGAGCGGGAACGTGTCGACCACCAGGTCGCTGGTGCCCGGCGCGAACCGGTCGCAGAGTGAGAGAAGGTGCTGCACGTAGCGCGCCTCTTCGGCCTCCCAGGTGGTTCCCCGCAAGGCGTACGGCACCCACTGTACGAACAGTGCCGAGTTGTGCCGCCCCTCGGCGTCGCGGAGCGAGGGGTCGACCGTCGTGTGGACGTACCATTCGATGGTCGGGAACTCGGGCAGACGTCCCGCTTTCACGTCGGCAAAGGCGGCGCGCATCGCGGCCATCACCTGGCCCTCGTCGGGGAGCAGGTGCATGGTGGAACCGAACTGGCCGCGATCGGCGGGCAGGCAGGAGAAGCGCGGCAGATCGCGCAGCGCGAGATTCACCTTGAGCGTGGTGCTCTCGCCTCCGTCCTCGAGCTGCACGCCGGCGGCCGCGCCGCGCTCCAGCTGGATGCGCCGCACCGCCCGGCTGGTCTCGATGCGCGCTCCCGCGTCGCGGGCCGCGTCCGCTATCGTCCGGGTGACGGTCCCCATTCCGCCCTTCACGATCATCCACGTCCCATCCGCGCCGGGCAGCCGGCAGAGGTTGTGGACGAGGAAATTCATCCCCGTTCCCGGCGTGTCCCAGTCGCCGTTGAGCCCGGAAAATCCGTCGGTCACCGCGTACATCGCCTTGAGGAGATCGCTCTTGAAGCCGAACCGATCGAGGTAGTGTCCCACCGGCTTGCGGCAGAGATCGACGAAGATCCGCCTACGCTCTGCGCGCACGAATCGTTCCGCCGTCTCCTCGATCGTGAGGGGCTCCTGCAGCCACGTCGGAGCAACGTCCTCGCGGAGCTGCGCGATCTCCGCCTGCAGCGCCTCGTGCGCGCGCAAGTCCTGTTCGGAGAAGAACGCGAGCATCTGCTCGCGGACGGCGGCCGCGTCGGATCCGAGCAGCAGGTACCGCCGCCCCGTCGTCGGCAGGAAGTAGTGCGGGTCCCTGCGCAGCAGCGGCAGCTCGATGCGCAGCTTGCGCAGCAGCTCGGGCGGCATCAGGCCGAGCAGATAGGCGCCCGTCGAGGTCCCTAGCCGCGGCGCCTTCGGGAACGGCCGCTCGGTGCGCGCAGCGCCCCCCACCACGCCGTGCTGCTCAAGCACGCGCACCGACAGCCCGGCGCGTGCGAGCAGCAGGGCGGCGACCAGGCCGTTGTGTCCCGCGCCCACGACCACGACGTCCGTGCGCTCGTTCGCCATGCGGCGACCATACCGCGACCGGCGGCCGGTAGCGTGCGCAGATTCAGGGCGGAGGTGGCGCATGGCCGACAAGCCGCAGGACTTGAAGCCCGCGACGGAGCACGGCGAGGTGAAGGTGATCAAGAACACGCCGCCGAAGAGGAACGTCGACCCGGGGAAGACGCCGGGCGCGGCGGAGGCGGGCCGGCCGGACGACGAGCCCGTCCGCGACCGCGCCGGCAAGACGCCGGGAAACGCGGAGGGGTAGCGCGCCCTTCCAGCGCATGCGCACTGTGAAAAAGCGTAGCGCCGCCCGATCGGGGGCGGCTAAGGCGCGTACCGCCGCGACACCGTCTCGGCCACGCAGGCCGGCTTCTCGCTGCCCTCCACCTCGATCGTCACGCTCCAGGTGAGCTGCACGCCCGAGGCGACGTCCTCGACGGACGCGGGCGAGAAATGCGCGCGGATCCGTTGCCCGGCGCGCACCGGTGACGGGAAGCGCACGCGGTTGAGCCCGTAGTTCACCGTCAACTTCGCGCCAGGCAGCACGAGCGTATCCGCCGCCAATCGCGGCAGGAGCGACAGCGTGAGAAAGCCGTGCGCGACGGTGCCGCCGAACGGCGACTCGGCGGCGGCCCTCGCCGGGTCGACGTGAATCCACTGCCGGTCCTCGGTCGCCTCGGCGAAGAGGTTGATGCGCTCCTGGGTGACCGTCAGCCAATCGCTGACCGCCACCTCGCGTCCGATCTGCCCCCGCAGCTCCTCTAGATCGCGGATCTCGAGTTTCGGCATGACGCTCCTCCGGCGCGAGGGCGAAGGACGCGCCGGAGCGCCGACCGGCGCCGATCCTATGATATTGGGCGCGAAGGTGATCGCATGAAAGCGCTGCTCTGCCGCGAGTACGGGCCCATCGACCGGCTGAAGGTGGAGGAAGTTCCTTCGCCGCGGCCGGGCCCCAACGAAGTGGTCGTCGAAGTGAAGGCAAGCTCCCTCAACTTCCCGGACGCGCTGCTCGTGCAGGGGCTCTACCAGGTGAAGCCGCCGCTGCCCTTCTCGCCCGGGATGGAGCTGGCTGGCGTGGTCACGCAGGTGGGCACTGGCGTGCGCAACCTCGAACCGGGCGATCGGGTCATCGCTTCTCCCGGCCGGGGCGGATTCGCCCAGGAGTGCCTCGTCCCGGCCGAGCGCGTGTCGCGGCTCCCCGCCGGGATGGATTACGAAACCGGCTCGGCATTCATGCTCACCTATTGCACGTCGCTGCACGCGCTCCAGGATTGCGGGCACCTGGCGCCAGGCGAGACGCTGGTCGTGCTGGGCGCGGCTGGCGGCGTCGGTAGCTCGGCCATCGAGGTGGCCAAGGCGATGGGGGCGCGGGTCATCGCCGCGGCCTCCAGCGAGGAGAAGCTCGCCTTCTGCCAGGCGCTCGGCGCCGACGAGACCATCGATTACCAGACCGGCGACCTGCGCCAGCGCATCCTCGACCTGACCTCTGGGAAGGGCGCGGAGGTCGTCTACGATCCCGTCGGCGGCACGCACACCGAGGCGGCGCTGCGCGCGACGGCGTGGCGCGGCCGGCTGCTGGTGATCGGATTTGCGTCCGGCGTCATCCCGCAGGTGAAGCTCAATCTCGCGCTCCTCAAGGAGCGCTCGCTGATCGGCGTCTACTGGGGCGACTGGGTGCAGCGGGATCCCGACGGGCAGCGCCGCAACGTGGAGCGGCTCGCCGAGTGGTTCGCGCAAGGAAAGATCAGGCCCGCCGTGAGCGAGCGCGTGGCCCTGGCCGACGCGCCGGCCGCGATGACGCGGCTCTTGCAGCGCAAGGTGAAGGGGAAGGTGGTCGTCGTTCCAGGCGCGTGATCGGCGACGCAAATACGCGGAGCTCCCGCGGTGTTTGACAACGGGACCGGGGCGTGGTTTCCCCGCCGACCCGAGGAGATCGTGGCAGAGACTTCCCTACCGAGCACTCCCGGCCACTTGCGGCTCTCGCCCGCGTGGCTCCTGTTCGCGGCGCTGGCCCTCGCCGTCCCCATCGCGCCCCTCCTGCTACACCGGCGGCCGCCGGCGCTCCCCGATCTGGGCGAGCTGCCCGCGTTCTCGCTGACCGATCAGCGGGGCCGCGCGTTCGGACGCGACGACCTGCGCGGCAAGGTGTGGGTGGCCGATTTCGTCTTCACCAGCTGCTCCGACGCCTGCCCGCGCCTGACGCAGCGGATGCGCTCGCTGCAGGACCGCCTCGACCCGCACGAGGGCGTCGGCCTGCTCTCGATCAGCGTGGACCCGGACCGCGACACCCCGCAGAAGCTGCGTGACTACGGGCAGATGTACGGCGCCCGCGACGATCAGTGGCGGTTCTTGACCGGCTCTCCCACCGAGGTCGAGCGGACGGTGGTGAAGGGCTTCAAGATCGCCATGGCCAAGGTCCCATTCCCGCCCGGCGCGCAGGAGAGTGAGGACGAGCTGCGCGCGCAGGCCTTCGACATCATGCACGGCGACCGGCTGGTGCTCGTCGATTCCAGCGCGCGCATCCGCGGCTACTACGTCTCGGACGATTCCGGCCTGGTGGCGATCCTGCGCGCCGCCCGCGCCCTCGCTGCCCGATGACGCTCGCCGAGTTCCTCCCTTCCTGGAACGCGGGGATGAACGCCGTCTCCGCCTCCGCGTTGATCGCGGGGTGGACGGCGATCCGGCGCGGGAACCGCGAGCTGCACTGGAAGCTGATGGCCGCCGCCTTCGCAGCCTCGACGTTGTTCCTGATCGGCTACCTGACCCGTTTCGCGCTGACCGGTGTCCACCGTTTTCCGCTGCAAGGCCCGGTGCGCACCTTCTATTACCTGCTCCTCGGCAGCCACACGATCCTCGCGGTGGTGGCGCTCCCCTTCGTCTTGCGGACGATGTGGCTCTCGGCGGTCAAGCGCTCGTTCGATCGGCACAAGCGCATCGCGGTGTGGACGTTCCCGCTCTGGGCGTACGTCTCGGTGACAGGCGTCGTCGTCTACGTGATGCTCTACCACCTGCCGCGCTGGATGGCCTGACTGCGACCGATCGCCGCGGGTTGCCTGCCGCGCCGGGCGCCGGCATGCTAGAGGTGGACGAATGGCGTACCGGATCATCGAGACGTGCATCGGCTGCACGGCGTGCGTGAAGCGCTGCCCGACCGACGCGATCAGCGGGGACCGGAAGGCGCTGCACATCATCTCGCCGGACCTGTGCATCGACTGCGGCGCCTGCGGCCCGGTCTGCCCGGTGGACGCCATCCTCGACCAGTACGGCAACGTGCAGCGGCTGCTGAAGAAGACCGAGCGGCCCATCGCCTTCGTCTACGAGCAGAGCTGCACCGGTTGCGAGAAGTGCGTCGAGCGCTGCCCGTTCGAGGCGCTGGAGATGGTCCCCGTGAACGACCCCGCGAGCTTCCTCGGCATCGTCTCGGTCATCGAGAAGAACTGCACCGGGTGCCGGGAGTGCGAGAAGGCGTGCCCGTATGACGCCATCTTCATCTACCGCAAGGACCAGGTACCGGACTGGCTGAAGAACTCGCGCGTCGAACGCGCCGCCTAGTCTCCCTTCCGGTCCGGCTACCGCTCGTCCGGTCGCAAGGCGAAAAGACACAGGCCCGCCGTTCGGCGGCAGTGCTGGGAAACGCCTTTCCCGTTGTCCGGCGCGCTACGCAGCCCAAAGTTGTGCGGTGAACGCAGGAGGTTCCGTGCGCCCGCTCACCGCCACCACAATCGTCTTCGCGCTGTGCGTCGCTTGCGGCGACACCACTCCACCCGTCGGCAGCATCACCCCGGGCCAGCCCGCGCTGCACATCACCACCCCCGGCGATGGAATGGTCCGGGGTGCCGGCTCCGATTGCCGCGGCAGCTGCACCGCCACACCCGCCGCCGGGGCGCAACTGCGCCTCGAGGCGATCGCCGATCCCGGAGCGACGTTCGCGGGGTGGTCGGGCGCATGCAGCGGGACCGGAGCCTGCCAGGTCACCGTCACTGGCGACGTGTCCGTGACCGCCACCTTCACGCGGCCGTCGGGCATGAGCCGCCTGACGGTGGTCGTCGAGGGCCAGGGCCGGGTGGCCTCCTCTCCGGCCGGCATCGACTGCACCGC
>VBKO01000189.1 GCA_005888115.1 Deltaproteobacteria bacterium | reverse complement strand
CGTTTTCCAAAAAAATCTCCGCGTGCTCCACGTCTCCGCGGTGATCTTTTTGCCGTAAGACGCGGCGCGTCATGGTGGTCGGGGCGAGGCACCCCGGGTCGGCAGCCGCGGAGAATGCGGGCGCGGGCGGGGCGGTTCTCCCCAGGACGACCCTGACCGGGTGTTCACCTCGGCGGGACCCCTGGTGTCTTCCCGTCGGCGGGAGCATCCTGGCGCCTGCCGCCGGCCGGGCAGGGGCACGGCGCGTGAATTGCTACAAGGAACCAGGCGTCCAAGAAGCGGAGTGGAGAGCGTCGCCATGATGACCCCAGGAAAGCTCCTCTCGATCGGCGCGCTCGCGGCTGCCGTCGCGAGCAGCAGTTGCCTCTACCAGCGCGAAGTGGTGCGCGAGCCGCCCCCGGTCGCGCAGCCCGCCCCGCCGCCTCCTTCTTATCGGCCACCTCCGCCACCCGACGACGACGCCGGCGGCCCGCCGCCTTCGTCCGCCCAGGCCGACTCCGACATCCCGCCAGCCGGTCAGGACGTCGCCGACGAGCAGGTCTTCTACGAGCGGCTCTCGCCGTACGGGCACTGGGAATGGGTGCCGGACTACGGCCGGGTCTGGGTACCCGCCGTGGCTCCGGGCTGGCGGCCCTACGTGTACGGACGGTGGATGCTGACCGAGTGGGGCTGGACCTGGGTCTCCGACGATCCGTGGGCCTGGGCGGCGTATCACTACGGCACCTGGGGCTTCACGACGGGAGTCGGCTGGTTCTGGCTGCCCGGCCGCGTCTGGGCGCCGGCGTGGGTCACCTGGCGGTGGGGGTTCGGGTACTGCGCCTGGGCGCCGATCGGCCCGCGGGGCTTCGTCGGATTCGGGTTCCGCCATCCGGGCTGGGTGGCGGTCCGCGCCGAGCACTTCACTCAGCCGATCTCCGTGCACGTGGTCGCGGTCCAGCAGACGGGCGTGATCGTCCAGCGTGCCTCGCCGCTCGCGGGTCCGCGGGCGATGCCTTCGCGCAGCGGCGCTTTCGGGCCGCCCGTCGCGCAGGTCGCCTCGGCGACAGGTCAGACCTTGCGGCCGGTGAGCGTCCGCGCGGTCGTGGGTCCCCGGCCGCAGTGGTCCCGCAGCCGCGAAACCGGCACCGCGGCGCCCGGCGCGCGCGCCACTGGCTCGCCGCGCGCGCAGTCTCCGATGCAGTCGCCCCGCGCCCAGCCCTCGCAACCGGCCAGTAGCGGCGGATGGCGGCGCAGCTCGTCGCAGTCGGCGGGAACGAGCCGCGCGCGTGCCGGCGCGGGCTGGGGCGGCGCTCGGGGCGGGTCTGGCGCCCGCTGGGGCAGCGCTCCTTCCAGCAGCGGGGCGCGAGGAGCGCCCGCCGCAGGCGCAGCCCGAGGAGGAGCGGGATCAGGCGGAGCGGTCCGCGCCGCTCCATCCGCGCCCCGCGCGCCGTCGGGAGCCCCGCAGGGCGGAGGCGGTGCCCGCTCGGGCGGCGGCCACTCCGGAGGCGCTCGCGCTTCCGGCGGCCACGGCCGCCGCTAATCGCGCGGCAAGTCTCGGGCGAAAAGCTTCACAGGGAGCGCGGGAGGTTTGGGAGCGGGGGAGGCTCCGAGCCGACACTCGACCGAGCGACATCGTCGATGCTCCAGCACGATACTCTCCCGCGCTCCCCAATCTCCCGCGCTCCCTGTAGAGTTCTTCGGCCTAGGAGGTCGGATAGGATGTGCGCATGATCTTCCGGAAGGGTCGCGTGTTGCGCGCCACCTTCGGCTGCAACCCGAACTCCAGCTCGCTCGGCGTGGACGTGACCTTCCTGCTCTTCGGCGCCATCTTCGCTAGCGCTCTCGCGCTGATGCTCGGTGCGCTCCTGCGGCGGCCACGCACCCCATGAAGCTCGAGGTGGTCCGCGCCCGCGCCGAGCGCTTCGGCGGCATCGTCGAGGTCGCGCGCCCGCGCGCCTTGCTCCACGTCGATCGGGAAATGATGCGCGAGCTGGGCCAGCCCCACTCGCCACTGTGGGACTCGGCTGCGCCGGACGACGCGCCGCTCGTCGCGCCCACCGAGGTGCACGTGGTGCTCTCGCGCCGCTGCGCCGCGGGCTGCACCGGCTGCTACGTCGACGCCACGCCAGACGGCGCCGCGCTGTCGCTCGATGAAGCGCGCCGCATCCTCGACGAGCTCGCCGCGATGGGCGTCTTCCACGTCGCGCTCGGCGGGGGCGAGGCGCTCGAGCTGGACTACCTGTTCGAGGTCGCCGCCCACGCCCGCGCGGTGGGGATCACGCCCAACCTCACCACCAGCGGGCTCGGCCTCGGCGTCAGAGAGGCGGAGCGGTGCCGCGTCTTCGGCCAGATCAACGTCAGCGTCGACGGCGTGGGCGATGCGTACCGGCGGGTCCGCGGCTTCGACGGCTTCCGGCACGCCGAGCGCGCGCTGCGCCTCTTGCGGGCGGTGAAGCCCGAGGTGGGCGTGAACTGCGTGGTGAGCCGATCCTCGTTCGACGGCCTCGCCGAGGTGGCGCGCCTGGTGCGGCGGATGCGGCTCAACGAGCTGGAGCTGCTCCGCTTCAAGCCGGTGGGCCGCGGCGCGCGCCTCGGCGAGGAGCTGACGCCCGATCAGGGCAGGCGCATCTATCCGCTCGCCCGCCGCCTCATGCTACGCCACCGCATCCGCGTGAAGCTCGATTGCTCCTTCGCACCGATGGTGTTCTGGCATCGCCCTTCGGCGCGGGCCGCGGCGTTCTGGGGAGTGCAGGGATGCGTGGCTGGCGACGTCCTCGCCGCGGTCGCACCCGAAGGACACCTGACGGGGTGCTCGTTCGCCGGGCCGCCGGAGGCGGATGCGCGCGTCCCGGGCGCCGCGCGGGCGGCGTGGTCCGAGGGGTTCGCCTCGTTCCGCTCATTCGTCCGCAGCGCGCCGGAGCCGTGCGCCAGCTGCGAGTACCTGCGCCTGTGCCGCGGTGGCTGCCGCGCGGTCGCGGAGGCGCATGGAGCGTTCTCCGCTCCCGACCCGGGATGCCCCCGGGTGCAGGAATGGACCGCCCGGACCGCTGGGCGGGGCCAGGTCGCCGGGGGTGGCTCCTTCGCGCTTCCGGTGGTGCGCGGGTGACGGTGCTCTTCGAGGGTAGTGCGCGGGTCCTGCTGCTCGTCCATGCGGTGCTCGGGTTCACGGCGGTGTTCGCGACGACGCACCACGCGGTCTCCGCCTTCCTCGCCACGATTGGCCGCCCGGTTCAGCGGCAGCTGCAGCGCTTCGGTTGGATGGCGTCCGCCTCGATCGTCGCGCAGGCGCTCTTCGGCCTCTTGCTCTACCCGGCGTACCGGGTACGGGTGCGGTTCGCCGACCTCGAGCGCAACGCGCCGGCGGTGGTGCAGCTCTTCGATTTCAAGGAGCACCTCTCCGCGCTCGCCCTGGCGCTTGTCGTGGGCGCATCGTTCGCTGGGCGGGCGCTGCCGGCGGATGCGCCCGCGGCGGAATCGCGCGCGCTGGCCGCGCTGTCAGGCTGCGGCGCCGCGCTGGTCTGGGCGGCGGCGCTGATCGGCCTCTACGTGACCGCGCGGCACCCGGTGGGCACACCGTGAGGGAGCTGCGGACCTCGCTCTGGAGCGTCTCCTTTTTTGCCCTCGGGTATCTGCTGCCGGGAACGCTCCGGTTCCCGACGCTGACCTACGATCCGGTCGCGCGGACCGTCGGTTTCACCGCGCAGGTGAGCAGCATCGCGATGCGCTACTACGGCGACCTGCTCTGGGCGTGCGCAGCGGGGCTCTGCGCCGCGGTCGTGGTGTGGAATTCTCGACGTCCGCCGCGCCCGGTGGGCGTGCTCGCCGGCGCCGCGCTCTCGCTCGTCGCGCTCGACGTGGCCTTCTATCTTTCCCGGCTGCTCGCCGGGGTATAGAGGAGCGGCGATGTCCCTGGACCGTGCCGCTTTCGCGCTCCCGCTCGCCGCGCTGGCGCTCGCGTCGGCCCGCTGCGACACGGCCCGCTGCGTCGACCGGAACCCCGACGTGGGGGCCCTGTGCCTGCCGGCGGCGATGCAGCCCGACCAGACGGCGGTGATCGAGGTGCGCGAATCGTGCGGCCTCTGCTCGACGCAGCCGCAGTGCGAGTCGAGCCTGATCGACGGCGAGGTGCGGGTGGACCTGCACGCGCAGTTCTGCAACGACGGCTCGATCACCTGCGACACGAACCTGTGCCTGCACCGGATCGTGCGCTGCACGCTTCCTTCGCTCTCCGCGGGCGATTGGCCGCTGGTCCTTCCCGGGAACCAGACGCGGCTGATCCGGGTGCGCGAGGGGGGCCTGAGCAGCTGTCAGCTCCCCGCGCAGTGACCTTCAGCGAGGCGCCGTGGTAGGAAACGGTGCGATGTCCGTCTATCTCAGCATCGCGCCGCCCGACGGATTCACCCGCTGGGAAGACGCGGATTGGGACCGCTGGCTGCGCGAGCACCCCTGGGAAGTCGCCGAGCGCGTCTGCTCGCGGGGAGACTGGGCCATCTTCCTCTACCAGCTGCGCCAGCATGCTGACCGCGGCAGGAAGCTGATCGAGCCGCTCCTGGAGCAGCTCGTCAACGAGCGCCCGCTGAGCACGGAGCAGGCCGCCGACCTCAAGACCGCGCTCGTGGCGGCGCGCGACGAGCTGGCGAAGAAGCCGGCCTCGCTTCTCGAGGACACGGCCAGAGCGTCGCACTTCGCCAGCCCCGACGACGTGCAGTCGATGATCGCCGGTACGCGCTCGCGCGTCGGCCGGGAGCCGACCATCGCCGAAGTCTGGTCGCAGGTCCTGGACCAGGTGGACAAGGTGCTGGAGAACGCTGCCAAGGAGCGGCGCGGCGTCTACTTCGGGAACGTCTGATGGCGACGCGCGAGCTGGACGTGCAGCGCGTGCTGGTGGTCGGCGCGGGGACGATGGGCACCGGCATCGCGCAAGTCGCTGCTCGCGCAGGGTACCGGACCGAATTGTTCGACGTCGCTCCGGGCGCGGCGCAGAAGGCGCTGGAGCGCATCTCCGAATCGCTTTCCCGGGCGGTGGAGAAGGGACGCTGCACCGCCCAGGAACGCAGCGACGCGCTCGGCCGCCTGGCGGTGGCGAAGGATCTGGACGCGGCCGCAGGCGCGGCCGACCTGGTGATCGAGGCCGCGCCGGAGGACTTGCGGCTCAAGCAGGAGCTGTTCGCGCGCCTCTCCCGCGCGGCGCGGGCCGACGCCATCCTCGCCTCCAACACGTCCTCGCTGCCCGTCACCGCGATCGCCGCCTCCGCCAGACATCCGGGCCGGGTGATCGGTCTGCACTTCTTCAACCCGGTCCCGGCGATGAAGCTGCTGGAGATCGTCCAGGGCGAGCGCACCGATGGAATGGTGGTGACCGCCTGCCGCGCCGTCGGGGCGCGGCTGGGCAAGGAAGTGGTGGTGGTGCGCGACGCGCCCGGGTTCGCCAGCTCGCGCCTGGGTATCGCGCTCGCGCTGGAGGCAATCCGCATGGTCGAGGAAGGCGTCGCTTCAGCCGAGGAGATCGATCGCGCGATCGAGCTCGGCTACGGCCATCCCATGGGACCGCTCAAGCTGACCGATCACGTCGGGCTGGACGTGCGCCTCGCGATCGCGGAACACCTCCTCTCCGAGCTGGGCGAGCGCTTCCGCCCTCCCCAGCTGCTGCGCCGCATGGTGCGCGCGGGAAAGCTGGGAAAGAAGACGGGCGAGGGGTTCTATAAATACTAGGCCGCGCCTCCGCGGTCGTCGCAGGCCGGGCACTCCTCCAGCGCGAACAGGTCGCTCAGCCAGCGCGCCGAGGGGCGCGAGGTGAGCACCATCCAGGAGATGGACTTGCCGCACTTCGCGCACCGGACCGTGGTCGCGAACGCGACGAACGACAGCACCGCGAGGACCAGCAGGCCGACGGCCACGTGGATCGCGCCGAAGGAAAACGCGAACACGGCTGCCGCTGGCG
>VBKO01000188.1 GCA_005888115.1 Deltaproteobacteria bacterium | reverse complement strand
GCTCGGGAACCTGTTCAGCGGGCTCACGCTTCACGCCGAGCAGCCATTCGACCAGGGCGAGTGGGTGAGCTTCGGCAAATGGCGCGGGAAGGTCCTCGACGTCGGCTGGCGGTCCACCCGGCTGGTCACCAGCGACCACGACGAGATCCTGGTGCCCAACGGGCTCATCAGCCGCGAGGTGGTGGTGAACCACTCGCGTCCGACTGCGCAGGACTGCGTCGAGCTGTCCGTGTCGATCGACATGGAGGTGGCGCCGGCGCGGGCCAAGGCGGCGCTGCTGGAGGCGGTGGCCTCCTGCACGCGGGCGCTGAAGGACCCGGCGCCCGCCGTCCAGCTCGCTTCGTTCGACCCCAGCGGGGCCGTCTATCGCGTGCGCTTCTTCACCGAGAGCTACGCGCTGGAACGCGAGGCCATCGACGAGGTGAACGACGCCATCTGGTATGGGCTGCGCCGCGCTGGCATCGACATGCCCTACCCGCAGACCATGCTGTCCTTCCGCGAGCGCGCCGCGGACGCCGAGGAGCGCAGGCGCCGCGAGCACCTGGCGGACGCCGAGGATCTGCTCTCGCGCATCGACTTCCTCGCCACGCTGCGCGCCGCCGACCGCAAGCTGCTCGCCGAGCGCGCCCGGTTCCTCGAGTACGGTCCGCGCGAGGCGGTCGTGCGGCAGGGCGAGCCGGGGGACGTCCTGTACCTCGTCGCCCGCGGCGAGCTCGCCGTGCGGGTGCGAGTGGAGAACGGCGAGAAGGAGGTGGCGCGCCTCGGGCGCGGCGCATTCTTCGGGGAGATGTCGCTCCTCACCGGGGAGCCGCGCACCGCGACCGTCGTGGCGCTCACCGAGGCGGCGCTGCTCGCCGTCGACCGCGAGGCGTTCTCCCGGGTCTTCGCGCAGAACGTCCACGTCGCCGAAGAGCTGGCGGGAGTGATCGCGCGGCGGCGCCGGGACCTCGACGCCGTGCGGGCCGAGGCGGGGGCCTCGCCGGCGGAAGAGGAGACGAATCTCCTCTCCCGGATCGGCGCCATGTTCGGCTTCGGCGGCCGCGCCACCGGCTGATTCGCAAGGGCCTTGCGCTCGGGCGAGTTTCGGATAGACGTCCGGGATGATCGTCGACGCGCACGTGCACCTGTTCCCGGACCGGCTCGCCGAGGCGATCCGCAGGTGGTTCAGCGAGCACGCCTGGGAGATCCGCTACCGCCTCGGCGTCGACGAGGCGGTACGGACGCTGCGGGAGGGCGGGATCGATCGCTTCGTGGTGCTGCCCTACGCGCACAAGACCGGGATGGCGGCCGCGCTCAACGACTTCACCCTGCAGCTCGCGCGCGCGTACCCGGAGGTGGTGCCCTGCTGCACGGCCTTCCCGGGCGAAGAGGGCATCGAGCGGCTCCTGGACGGCGCGCTGGGAGAGCAGGGATTCCATGGCGTCAAGATCCACAGCCACGTCATGCGGGTCGCGCCGGACGATCCGCGCCTCGACCCCGTCTGGCGCGCATCGGCACGGCATCGCAAACCCGTGGTGATCCACTGCGGCCGCGAGCCGGCTTCGGCCGGGTACGGCACCGACGTGCGCGCGCTCTCCGGAGCGGCGCGGCTGCGGCGCGCACTGGCGCGGCACCCGGACGCGATCTGCATCGTGCCCCACCTGGGCATGGACGAGCCGGCCGCCTTCGAGGCGCTGCTCGACGAGTTCCCGAACCTGTACCTGGACACCACCATGGCGATCACCGGGTACTTCCCCGATCCGCCGGACCTGGACATCCTGCGGCGCAGGGCGGACCGGATCCTGTACGGCACCGACTTCCCGAACCTTCCCTATGGATGGGACCGGGAGCTGCAGGTGGTGCGCGGGCTGGGGCTGCCTCCCTCCGACGAGGCGCGGATCCTCTCCGGAAATGCCATCCGCCTCTTCGGTCTCCAGTCGAGTGATATTCAGTAGGCTAGACTCAATAGCGGGGCAGGGACGGATCGATCTGCTGTGACCAGGCGTCGATGCCGCCGGCCAGCGAGACCGCCGGAATGCCGGCCCCGGAAAGCACCTCCGCCGCCCGGAGGCTGCGCACGCCGTGATGGCAGTAGCAGACGACGAGCTGCCCCGGGCCGGGCTGCACCTCCGCCGTGCGCGACGGCAGCTCGCCGAGCGGAAGGAGCAGGCTGCCTGGAAGGCGCGCGAGCTCGTGCTCCCAGGGCTGCCGCACGTCGACGAGCAGCGGCTCTTCGCCGCGCTCGAGCTTGCGCGCAAGGTCGTCGACCGAGATCTCCCGGGCCATCGTCATTGGGAAAAGCTGCTGCGCGCGGCGGTCTAGCGGAGCCGCTTGCGCATGGTCCTCCGCACCGTCTCGTACCCCAGGTCGCGGTACAGGTCCCGGGCACGCCGGTTGTTTCCGGCCACCGACAGCTCGATGTCCTCGATGCCTCGTTCGCGCGCCTCCGCCTCGGCGCGTTGCATGAGCAACCGCCCGAGCTTTTGCCCGCGCGCCTCGCGGACGATGCCCATCGTGGTCACCTCGAGGATGCGCTTGCCGCTCGCGTCGACCGTTTCCGTGAGCCACAGGTGACCGAGGTACGCGCCCTGTTCCGCCTCGAGCACCAGGAGCTGCGCCGCCGGCACGGCGAACCGCTGCGGCGTGAAGCCTTGCGTGGCGAGCCTCTGCGGCCATCTCTCGCGCAGCTTGCGGCGCTCGTCCTCGGTGGACTCGCCCAGCGCGTCCATGGCGGTCTCCAGGTCGAGCTGCAGGAATTGCGGCCAGTCCTTCTCCGCGTAGCGCCTCAGGCTCGGCATGGGCCCGCTGTAACGCAGCCGCGCGGGACCGGCAAGGCGCCTGCATCCGACAATCGCCGGCACCTTTCGCTTGCATCCGGCGCCGCGATCCGGTTGAAGAAGCGGCCGGATGGCGCGAAAGCCGAGGGGACAGGTCAGGACGCCGGGCGGACCCGGGCCGCAGCAGCACTCGCAGCCGCCGCGGCCCCAGGGCGCAGGCGGGGGGAGCTGGGCCCCGCTGCGCGATTCCGTGCGCCGCGACATCGAGCAGGCCACCTCGGCCCTCGCCTTCGCCGCGGCCCTTCACGACCGGCTCGAATCGCAGCGGCGGCTGTTCGCCGATTTTCCGCGGGTCATGGAGCAGCTGCGCAGCGGCGCGCTCGAGCGCGTGGCGACCTCCCTCGGCCGGTTGTTCGAAGGGAAGGAGCAGTTCGACCTGACCCGCTTCCTGCGCGATCTGCCGCTGGCCCTCGGGCAGCTCGCGGCGGCCGAGGCGGCGCGGAAGGGCCCGCCACGGGAATCCGCCGCGTCCGAGGCCGCACCCGCGACCGGCGCGGAGGGCACGGCCGAGCGCCCGCCAACCGCGGAGAGCGGAGTTGGCGCAGACGCGGGTACGGCGGCGCAGTCGTCCGCGTCCGCCGCGCCAGCGCCGGAGGATGGCTCGTCGCCGGAGGCGAGCTCGACCGGGGAAGCGACCTCGTCGTCGGACGCTACCTCGATCCCGGACGCGACCTCGACTCTCGTCGCTGGCTCGAGCCCGGGCGCTACCTCGCCCGCCGACGCGACCTCGACTCCGGACGCCCCCTCGACGGACAACGCCGCAAAGGTCTCCACCCCTTCGCAGCCTCCCCAGCCCGGGAACGGCGGCACTCCGCCGGAGCCGCCGTCGCGCCGCCTCGAGCTCCGTTCGCGGCTGCTGGCGGCAGTGCCGCAGCTGGGCAAGGCCGTGGTCACGTACCGCCGGACCGCAGCCACCGTGCGGCGGGCCGCCGCGCCGAGGCGAGCGCCGGGGCCGTGGCGCTCGGACCGCGAGGTGCTCGAGGAGGCGCGCCTGGCGATCGACTTCGCCCGCCAGCTGTTCGACGCGTACGCCGAGGCGTGGGCCGACCAGCCGACCCAGCCCGGCAGCCCCGAAGCCATGAGCGCCGAGACGGACCGGTTCCTCGCCTGGACGCAGCTCGCGCGCTACATGGACGTGGCGGCTCCGCGATCCCAGCCCCCGCCGATCGAGAAGCCCGCCGACAAGCAGCCGGCGACGCAGGGGTCTCCCGGCGCGGGCGCTCCACCGGCCGAAGCCGGGTCGGCACAGGGCGCCTGAAGAGCGCCGCGGCGTCGGCTCGAAGAAAAAGTAGCGCGAAAGTCGCCGTGACTGCACAACGCACAGCGTCGCGCGACGTTACTGGCGTTCTGCTGCGGGCGCGCGGATTCTATTGTACAAGGCCGCGCGACGAAGGAGGCCGCCTTGAGCACCAGCCTACGCCCCGTGCCGCGGGCGCCCGATTCGGACGTGTCGCCGGAGCTCCTGCTCCGCATCCACGACTTGATGCTGAAGTCGCGCATCCTCGAAGAGCGCCTCATCGCCATGTACAAGCAGGGCGACGGCTACTTCTGGATCGGCGGGCCGGGCGAAGAGGCGTTCAACGTCCCGCTCGGACTGCTCATCCACAAGGGCCGCGGGCCGCAATACGACTACTGCCATTTCCATTACCGGAACAGCGCGACCCTCCTGGCGATGGGCGCCGACCCGGCGAACGCGATGCGGCAGATGAAGAACACCGTCACCGATCCGTACTCGGGCGGCCGCAACTTCTGCAACCACTACTCGATCTTCGAGTGGAACGTGGTCCCGATCACTTCGACGATCGAGGCCCAGTACGCGATCGGCATCGGGACCGCGATCGCGCAGAAGCGCGCGGGCGGGCGGGGAATCACGGTGGTGACCGGAGGCGATGCGGGCACGGCCGAGGGCGACTTCGCCAGCTGCCTGATCTGGTCCTCGCGGCCGGCGAACCCGCTGCCGATGCTGATCGTCGTGACCAACAACAAGTGGGGCATCTCCACGCCGTGGTCGGGGCAGCACGGCGAGAAGCGCATCTCCGAT
>VBKO01000187.1 GCA_005888115.1 Deltaproteobacteria bacterium | reverse complement strand
GGCGCTCCAGACCTGCATCGAGCTCTCGGGATCGCGGGCGAAGGCGGCCACCCCGCTCGGCGTATAGATCGGCGCATAGACGCCGCGGCGCGGGCGCGGCGCCGAGTTGGCCAGCGCGTGCGAGTCGACGAAGAAGAAGCGGATGTTCTCCTCGGCGAGATAGCGATCGACGCCCGGCGCGTACCCGCACTCGGGCAGCCAGATGCCGCGCGGATCGCGGCCGAAGTGCATGCGGTAGTGCGCGGCGGCCACCCGGATCTGCGCGCGCATCGCTTCCGGATGCACCATGAGCGGCAGGAAGCCGTGCGTCGCGCCGCAGGTGATGATCTCCAGGACGCCGTGGTCCTGCAGCCGCTTGAAGGCTCCGACGAGGTCGCGCTTGTACCGATCGTGGAACAGCCGCCGCAGGTGGTAGAGGTGCTCGCGGTAGTGCCCGGCGAGCGGCCCGAACTGGGGATCGTTCCTCAGCCGGTGCACTTCCTTGTCGGTCAGCTCGCAGAGCGAATCGAGACGCTTCGCGTACCGCGAGAGGAGCAGCTCGTCGCGCAGCATGCCGACCAGGGGCGGCGTCAACGTCATCGTGACGCGGAAGGGGATCCCCTCGTCGACGCACCGGTCGAAGACCTCGAGGAGCGGCAGGTACGTCTCGGTGATCGCCTCGTAGAGCCAGTCCTCCTCGAGGAACTCGGGATATTCCGGGTGGCGCACGTACGGCAGGTGCGCGTGGAGCACGATGGAGAGGACGCCGCGGGTCATGGCTCCTCGTCGCTCTTCTTCTGCACGGTGCCGCTCCACGGCACGACGCCACCGGTGCGGCTGGTGGTCGAGTAGCGAGGCTGCATGCGCCGCTCCCAGCCCGGCGGCGCGGCGCCGGATTTCCACGCCAGCGGCCGGCCGCCCGCGACCGGATCGCCACGCAGGGCCGACCCGAGGGGAAGCGTGGCGTACACCTCGTCGAGCACGTCGCTGGGCTGTGCCGGCGGAAGCTTGATGGGACGGGCGGCGCGGAGCATGCGCGCCCCGCGCTCGCCCAGCGCCCAGAGCTCGACGCGCAATTCGAGCGCGCTGGGCAGCTCGCGCACGTACCAGCCGCGGGCGTCGAGGTGCACTTCCGCCTCGCGGATCAGGTCGTTCCCGCGCACGTTCCACAGCTTCAGGCTGGCGCGCGCGCTGCCGAGGCCCCCGAAAGCCTGCTCGATCTGCTGCTGCGAGAGATCCCAATAGACGTAGATGGTCTGCGGATCGCGGATGAGCACGACCAGGCGGCCGTCGCCGTACGACCAGGGCAGCTCGCCCAGCTCCTCGACGAAGCCGTGCTCCTTGGGAGGGAAGGCCGCCGCGGGACTGTGCGTCCGTACGTCCGACTCGGGGACGATCCCGGGCGGCGAGAGCGGCACGCCGGGGTGCGCCGGCGTCTCGTGGTGCAGGTTTCCGTTGTGCGGCGCCGAATCCGCGATCTCGCGCGCTTCCTCCGCCTGCGTTCCCCCTCCGGCAGGCTGCTCGCGCCCGAGGAGCTCGGGAGGCTCGTCGGCGAGCTCCGCGCGTCTCGATGGATCGATCCCGTTGCGCTGAGGCGCTTCGTCACGACCCTTCGCCGCAGGTCGCTGGCGGGGAGGTGGAGTTTTGTCGGGCATCGGCGAGCCGTCTCTACCGGGACGCCGCCAGGGGATCAAGCCGTCCGCGGCGGGGGCCGAATAGTTAGGCCGCCGGGGCCCTCACTGCAAGCGAAGCGGTACGTAGTTGTGCTGAACCGGGCGACCGGACTGTCATTTGAGCGACAGCGAGTCCGCCGTCTGCTTGGCGTACGCTTTCAGATCCGCCTGGGCGTCCGGGGCGTTGCTCTGCGCGAACGCGCGATAGAGCTCGATCGCCCTGGGCACGTCGCCCATCTGCCGGTAGGCCTCCGCGAGCCCGAAGAGCGGGGCGGCGAGCGCCGGGTCGGCCGCGCGGGCGGCGGAGTAGTCTTGGGCCGCGTCCGGGTAGCGGCCCAGGCTGATCCGCGCCGACCCGCGCGCGATGAGCGCGTTCGCATAGGCGGGGCGGAGCGCGATCGCCTTGTCCAGCTCGGCCACGGCGGCCTCGTACTTGCGGTCGTGGATCAGCGCCACGCCCGCGGAGTAGTGACGCCGCGCAGCTGCTTCCTCTTCCGCCGGCGGCGCCGGGGCGGTGGCCACGGCCAGCGGCGGTGGAGCCGTGGCGGGCGCGGGCGACTGGGAGGGCGGCGCCACCGTCACGACCGTGCTTCCCTGCGGCATGGGCTTGCGCAGCTCGCGGCGGGCGAACGCGGCGGCGAGCGCTTCCTGGGCATCGCCGTTCTGCGGATCCAGCGCGATCGCGCGGTTCCACTGCTCGATCGCTTCCGGATCGTGTCCCATCTTCGCGTAGACTTGACCCGCCTTCACGCGCGCGGCGACGTTCTTCGGGTCCGCCATGATCGCGTCCTGATACGCGTAGAGCGCCATGCGGAAATCCTTCGCGGCGAGCGCGCTGTCGCCCTCGGCGATCTTGGTCGCGGGGTCGACCGCGGCGGGGGCGGCGGGCTTCGCCTCCGTCGTGCCGTGGACGATGGTGCGGGCAGGGGACGCGGCGGCTTCCGGCGCGGTCGGGGTGGGAGTCGGGCTCGAGGGGGAGGTCGGCGTCGAGGGAGAGGTCGGCGGAGGGGTCGACGGCGCGGTGGGGCTTTGGGGCGGCGCCGTCACCGCCAGCGCCGCCGCGGCCTGCTCCTCCACGTCAGCTTGCGGCTGGAGCTCGGCGATGCGCTCGTTCGCGCGCTGTACCCACTTCTGCTCGGTGGGACGCTTCTCCTTCTCGAGGTACTGCCGGTACGCCGCGACGGCGCCACGCGCCTGGCCGGACTGGCGCAGCGACTCGGCGAGGCCGTAGTAGGCGTCGGGATCGTCGGGCGAGAGCGCGGCGTAGCGGCGATACGATTCGGCCGCGTCGGGGAACTTCTGCGCCGTCCGCTGCGCGAAAGCGAGGTTGTACCAGGCCGAGGCGTCCTTCGGCTGCAGGCGCACGGCGCTGCGGAAATGCCCGATCGCCTCGGGCACCTGCCCGCGGCGGAAGAGGATCTTCCCGATCTCGTGATGGGCGACCTGGTCGTTCGGGTCCGCCTCGACTGCGAGCCCGAAGTCCTCCAGCGCCTCGTCCTCGCGGCCCGCGGCCACCGCGGCGAGGCCCCGCTCGCGCATCTGCGCCGCGCGCGATCGCTTCGCCGCAGCGGCATTGCTGGTCGTCTTCTTCGCCGCCGCATCGACCGGACCCGCGGCCAGCGCCAGTGCGCACAAGGTGTGTACGAGTCGCATCCCGATCCGCATGCCAGGACGATACACCACGGTATCCGACGCTCTAGTTTTTTGAGGCGGATCCGCGGTTCAGAGCAACTTGGGCTGCGAACTTGTCCGGGGACTTACGATTGGTCACTTCTCGGCGCCTTCGGGGGGCGTGACTTCCATCTCCGAGGAGAAGCCATCTCGGTCTCGATTGCTGTTCAAGGTGGATTTTCCGATCCGGCGGTGCGGCGGCGAACTCCATGCTGCCGGCCGCCTTTCTGACGCGCTGCGTCCCGTCCCGGGGCGGATAACGATCCGGTGGGTCGCGCAGCCGCATCGGACAACTGACGGATGCGTGTCGTTTGCGATTGACAGCTTTGGAGCCTTCGCTTCGGAAGTCGGTGCGGGCGTCCGCAACAATGGCCGTGTAACTGCGGCAGATGCGCGCAGAGCGACGCGTTGACTCACTTCATCCTCGCGTGTCGGCCAGCCGTCCAGCGCGCACGGGTGGCGTCCGGATGGCTCCCAAAAACAGCGTGCTACGAGACGCATATGATGAACTCACGAATCGTTGTCGAATCACTCAGCTCTTCGGACCTCCGTTCCGCGACGCATGAGTTGGTGCAGACATCGTGCGGCGTCGATGCGGCGATTCTCGTCCATCTCGGCGAGATCGACGAGCGGAAGCTCTACCTCGACTGGAGGTTCTCCTCGATGTTCGCCTTCTGCGTCGGCGAGCTGAGGTTGTCCGAGGACATCGCATGCAACCGGATCGATCTTGCCCGTGCCGCACGACGGCTGCCGGTCATCCTGGATGCGCTCTGCTCGGGGCGGGTGCACATGGCCGGACTGCGCTTGCTGGCGCCGCATCTGACAGCCGAGAACCAGGAAAAGGTGTTGGCGGAGGCCGCTGGTAAGTCGAAGCGCCAGATCGAAGAGCTCGTCGCGCGGCTGTGGTCGCAGCCGCCCGTTCCGACGATTGTGCGCAAGCTGCCGGATGGCTCGGCGCCTCCACCCGAGGCGTCATGCGGATTCTCTTTCGGCGCTGCGGTTCCCACCGCGCAAGCCGAGTTGGCCCCAGCTCCCGCGTTCGCGGCGCCGCCTTCCGCGCCACCGCGGCGCGATGAACGCCCGAGCAAGGTTTCTCCGCTCTCCGAGGACGCGTTCAAGTTTCAGTTCACCGCCAGTCGCGCGTGCCATGAGAAGCTCCGCCAGGCCCAGGATCTGCTTCGCCACCGGGTCCCGAACGGAGACGTGGCGACGATCTTCGAGAAGGCGCTCGACGTGCTCATCGACCAGGTAAAGAAGGAGCGGTTCGCCACGGGTCGAAAGGCGCGACCGGCTCGGCCCGAGGACGTACCTGAATCGTCTTCGCGTCACATCCCGGACGCGATCAAGCGCGAGGTCTTCGAACGCGACGGCGGCCGCTGCACGTTTGCCGACGGGGAGGGCCGTAAATGCAGCGAGACGGGCGGCTTGGAATTCGATCACATCGACGGCTTCGCTCGAACGCGTCTCCACCGAGCAGATCGGATCCGCCTGCTCTGCCGAGCCCACAATCAACACGCCGCGGAGAAGATGTACGGTCCGCTGTTCATGAAGCGAGCCCGCGCATCGGTGGACCGGCCTGCGCCGGGGAAGGGGATTTCGTCCGGGTGAGTGCGAGAGTTATCCGCCCCGGGGCGGGACGCGCTGCGTTACGGCGTGCGCCTGGCGATCGCTCCCAATCGGCTCCAAGGCAGCCGCTCCTTGAACAGCAACCGAGATCCAATTGCGCCGTCCTCGGACGATGAGTGTCGGTACATCGCT
>VBKO01000186.1 GCA_005888115.1 Deltaproteobacteria bacterium | reverse complement strand
GAGGTAGCAGGCAACCCGCGTGGGGCGGATGGCCAGCATCGTCGCGCTGCGCATGATCAAGGCGCTCGTGCGTCTTCCGTGAAGCCTTCCATCGCCCGCGGGCATGCGAACCGCATGTTGGCTGTTGGGAAGGTGGCGCAATGTCGATCTGCGGTGTCATCACGACGAAGGACATCCTCTGGCACGGTGCGACCATCGTGCGGGAGTTCGGCGTCGGCACATACCTCCGCTGCTGCCTCGCCACTCTGCTCCGCCGGCGGACTACTTTGCTCCACTGCGTCTTCGTCCGCCAGCGCCATCGTCCCTAGACGGGGATCGGCGCGCCCACGACGTACGATGCTTCCACACCTTCCACACCCCGCCGGGGCTTGGTCGCCAAGGCCGGGCTCATCAACGCGCTCGCGCTGCGCTGCGCCCGGCGCGGATGCCCCGCCCCACGGTATTTGCGGCCCCGACGGGAAGATCCGGAGCGCGGGTCTGGTTCGCCTAGGTGATCGACGCTATTCAAGAACCTCCTGGAGTCACGCCATGGCGAATCCTTCGAAGAAGAACACGCGGAACGACAAGCGCCCCAAGTCCGCGAACGCGGCCCGGCCCGAGACGGCCAAGCCGGGCGCCCAGGCCGCCGCGACCAGCCCCGTCTCGGCCCAACCCCCGGCCGCGGCCCCTGTGCAGGGCAAGGCCCAGCCTCCGGCGCAGGGCAAGGCCCAGCCTCCGGCACAGGGCAAGGCCCGGCCTCCGGCGCAAGGCAAGACGCCTTCACAGACCCAGACGCAGCCGCGGACGGAAAACCCGAACCGGTCGCCCTCGCAGGAGCAGATCGCGAAGCGCGCCTACCAGATCTTCCAGGCCCGCGGCGGCGAGCACGGCCGGCACGCCGAGGACTGGAAGCAGGCCGAGCAGGAGCTGAAGCTCGGCATGCAGTAGGCCCGCCTCGACGGGCGCGCCCGCCTGGATGGGTCAATGCTTCGCCCCATTCAGGGCTGAGTCGGGCGAGGTACTTCCGGTCTCGCTGCCGCAGGTTTCATGGCTGCCTCAGCTTCCTCGACGATCGCAAGCCGCAGATCGGCGCCCGCCGGCTTGCCGAAGAGCGGTTCACCGACGACCGGAGCAGCCCCCAGGTCCCGACGACGATGGCGACTCCGATGCCGAGGCGCGGACGCCGCCCGCAACGCCACCGCGATGGCCGACGCGGGCTCGGCACTACGAATTGCGCTGACCTTCGGGCGTCGGGCCGGCCGCGCGAGCCGGCTTCTTGATCACCACCTCGTCGATGAGGCCGTACTCCTTTGCTTCACCCGCACCCATGAAGTAGTCGCGATCGGTATCCTTCTCGATGCGCTCGAGCGGTTGCCCGGTGTGCTTCATTATGATCTCATTCAGCATAGCCTTCAGGCGCAAGATTTCCTTCGCGTGCAGCTCGATATCGCTCGCCTGCCCGCCGAACCCACCGCTCGGCTGGTGGATCATGATGCGGGAATGGGGGAGGGAAAAGCGCTTCCCCTTCGCGCCGGCCGCGAGCAGGAGCGCCCCCATCGAGGCCGCCATGCCCATGCAGGTGGTCGAGACCTGCGGCTTCACGTACTGCATCGTGTCGTAGATGGCGAGGCCGGCGGTGATCGAACCGCCCGGGCTGTTGATGTACAGGCTGACGTCTTTGTCGGGGTCCTCGCTCTCGAGGAAGAGCAGCTGCGCGACAACCACGTTGGCGACGTCGTCGTCCAACGGCGTGCCGAGGAACACGATGCGGTCCTTGAGGAGCCGCGAGTAGATGTCGTAAGCTCGCTCGCCGCGGTGCGTCTGCTCCACGACGAAGGGCATCGGAATGTGGGGCATCGAAATTCTCCTGGAGGCCGGGGACGCAGCCTACGTCAAGTTGACCTTCCAGCACGTAGGAACTCGAGGCAGCAGATAACCTGTGACCTTGAGCGCCGCACGCGCGCGCAAGTCGTCGGGCAGCCGCTCGACGGGTGGCGCTGCACGCGGAGTTGATCTGGAGGATTAGCTTCGCCGCCTGCGCGGGCGCTGCTTCGTCCTGCGTGGCGGCGTTGAGGTCTGGGTCGATCGAGTTGTCCACCAGGTCGCCAACGCCGGCTAAGCGCCGAGCGGCCAAGTACGATTCACGAGCGGTTCTCGCGCACGCGGCCTGTTCAATGAGTCCGCGGTGCGACTGATCGCCATTTCGGCGACGCATCTGTTGCGGCTCAACCTACTCGCGCCTGCCCCAACGAGCCCCATTCTTCGCGAAGCTGGACTTTCGGAAGAGCGTTCTTTCGAAATCTCCTAACGCCGGGTTCGCGGTCGCCGTGCAGACGCGGAGCTGCTGCTCCACCGTCATCGTCAGCTCGTCGGCCCCGCCCCGAGATAATCAATAGCGGCGTCTGTACGATTCGCTCAATTCTCTCCGGTCCAAGGTCATGTCAATGCGCTAGTTCGGTTCGGTTTACGTTTCCTGCGCGGACGGGGACTGTATTCGATAGGAGCCGTGCACTGAAGAAGCCAGCCGCCGTGCAGACTACGGCCGACGCAATTGACGGGGGCATGCGTACGAACGGCAAGGCGAGGGCGAGCGCAGCCACTATCTGCGCCGCAGCCCAGGCCCAGCGGCGGGCATCGCGAGGAAGTGCGACGAGCTGCGAGCAGAACAGCACGACGGCGCCGGCCGCGAGACCGGCGTGCTCGCGCCAAGCCTCCGGCGCGCTCGCCCCGGACCATACGAAGAGGACGTCCACCACGATGGCCCCAGCGGCGCCGACAACGGTGACGGCAAGCCAGCGTCGCGGGCTCACCCACCTGCGCACCAGTAGCGACTGGGCCCCGGCGATAAGGATGACGGCGACGAAGGCGACTCCAGCTACCACGAGCGTCCACTTGCGCGCCTCGGGCACTGACCACGGCAGGTCCAGGTAGTTTCGCGTATCGCTGGCGGGGCGCAGCGCCATGGCGTAGGTGGCCGCGGGCTCGTGGAACGAGAGCACGAAGGCGAGCACGGTGGCTGCCCACATGGTCATCCAGCCTACGCGGCGGAATTGGTTCATAGGAGCATCCTATCGCGGCTGTCACCGAGGCCGGTCGGCGCGGTTGGGTCCGGAGGGCTGGGCCAAGAACGTCGTGAGCCGCAGCCGCGGCGGCGACCTGTTTCGAAGCGGCTCGTGACGGCCCCCGTACGCGGACCACGTATGGCGTATGCGTCCCGTCGATGGCGTTGATGCCAGACTCCGAGGAGGCCGATTCATTCCCGCCGGAATGCCGGTCCATTCCGCGAAGTCCCGATGCGCAGCGGCGCCCGTTTCGGGGCCACGGCAAAGGAGACGGAATGAATCGCAAGGTGATGATGGCGGTCCTCGGCTGCGCGGGCGTTTGCGCGTGCGCGGCATTGGCCAGGGAGAGCCGGCAAGCTCCCATCGAGCTCCTCGACGCGAAGGGCGTCAGCGCTCCGGCGGTTTCGATCGAGTCTGGCGGAGCGCTCACCTTCATGAACGGCGACGCGAAACCGCACCAGATCTACTCTCCCGACTGCCCCGAGCTCGCGTCGACGGCGCTGCGGCCTGGGCAGCTGTACACGGTGACTCTGTCGCCGGGGCCGAAGGTCTGCCACTTCCAGGACCTGCTCGCGCCGCTCGTGCCCGCGTACTCCGGCACCGTCGAGGTGCAGAAGCCGCGTCACAACCTGGCCGACGACTTCACCGGCACCGAGTGACGCTTCACGACGCTCCTGCCGCCGCGCGATGCGACGAGACGTGCGGCAGCCCGCGGCGCGAGCGCCTCTGCGGGTGACGAGGCCGAGCCCCTGCTCGCAGATGATGGGCGGCGCCGACGTCACCGTGCAGAACACCAAGGATGGAGCGACCATCCGGATGCGAGCAAAGAGCAAGGACCAGGTGCAACACGTGCAGCACATGGCCCAGATGATGAAGAGTTGCATGAGCGGAGAGCAGCGTTGATGTGGCCGACGACTTCTTCGTCACCTGCACCGCGGGGCATCGCTGCTCGCGGGGAACGGAATCGAAAGCCATGACGACTCGACGGGAAATCCTGGTGGGCAGTCTGGTCCTCGGTGGCGCGGCCGTCGCACAGCCGGCGGGCAAGGGCGGCGGGATCGCCGCGCCCGCGCGTGGCGACGCGTTCCTCGGCAAGCACACGCCCAAGCCGCTGCCGTTCGATCCCAAGAAGCTGACGGGGATATCGGAAAAACTGATCGTCTCGCATCACGACAAGAACTACGCCGGCGCGGTGAAGAACCTGAACCAGGTCGAGGAGGCGCTGGCGCAGATCACGCCCGATACGCCCGGCTTTACCGTCTCGGGCCTGGAGGCGGCCAAGCTCAAGTTCACGAACTCGATGATCCTGCACGAGATGTATTTCCAGAACCTAGGCGGCGACGGGCATGGTGTCGGGTCGGCGACGGAGAAGGCGCTGGTGCAAGCCTACGGATCGCATGCGCGGTGGGAGAAACTGTTCCTGGCCCTCGGCAACTCGCTGGGTGGCGGCAGCGGCTGGGCGATCCTCGACTGGGACTTCCACGCGCGTGGCGCGCGCATCTACTGGGCCGGCGACCACACCACCGCGCTCGCCTTCGGCGCGCCACTCCTGGTGATGGACATGTACGAGCACGCGTATGCGATGGACTACGGGGCGTCCGCGAAGGATTACATCGACGCGTTCTTCAAGAACATCAATTGGCCCGAGGTCGACCGCCGCCTCGCGGCATGGGGAAACGTTCCGGGTCAGTGAAAGCTTGGCTGAACCTTCCGCGGTGGATGCGCATCAACCAGGAGGTGTGGGAAGTTCGCAGAGGAGTCGTTCCATGAAGTACCTCGCGCTCGCTTTGATGCTCGTCGCAGGGACAGCCAATGCGCAGTCGGACGGCATCGGGGAACCGACCAGACCGACTCCGGCGGCGTACGCATCGCCGCCGCTGCCTGCCCATCTCGTGGTGCAACCCGGGCTGTGCGATTCCACCGATGCTTCGCTCTACTGGCTGGACGCGTCGGACCCCTCGACCTTCGCAGGAAGCTCGCTCGCGCAGCTGACCAACGACGACGCGGCATTCTTGCGGCTGGGCGCGTTGGTCCAGCTGCGCTTCACATTCGCGTCGCTGCGCCTCTTCGTGGTCGGCGCGTCGCCGACCGCCCGGGTCCTGCAGGTCGTCCGGCAGGAAGGGCGCTGGAAGGCGTCGAGCTGCTAGGCGCTCAGTGGGCCCGGGGTTGCGGATCGCGAATGTGCACGGGCAGTTTCGTGCAAGGTCGAGAACCAACTGACGCGTCGCGGAATCGAACCCTCCCGGCAACCTTCGTCGGAAGGACTCGATCCAGATGCAGACCATGACCGGACTTCTCCTTCGCGGGACCGCGCGTGCGGCGGCGCTGTCACTCCTTGTCGTCCTGCCATTGGCGTGCAGCAACGGAAAGGCCGCCCCTCCACCGCCGCCCGCGACTGTCGCGGTGGTCGACGTCCTCAGGCAGGACGTCCCGGTGCGCACGCAGTGGGTCGCCACGTTGGACGGCTACGTGAACGCCAGGATCCAGCCCCAGGTCACCGGCTACCTCGTCAAGCAGAACTACGTCGAGGGCTCGTTCGTGAAGAAGGGAGAGGTGCTGTTCGAGATCGATCCGCGCCCCTTCCAGGCCGTGCTCGACCAGGCCCGCGGGCAGAAGGCGCAGGCCGAGGCGCAGCTCGGGCGGGCGGCACGCGACGTGGAGCGCGACACGCCGCTGGCGGCGGCGCGCGCCATCGCCCGCAGCCAGCTCGACAACGACATCCAGGCCAAGCTCGCCGCCGCGGCGTCGGTCGAGTCCGCCAAGGCGGCCGTGAAGACCGCCCAGCTCAACCTGGAGTTCACCAAGGTGCGCTCGCTCACCGATGGGATCGCCGGCATCGCCCGGGGACAGATCGGTGACCTGGTCGGGCCGGCGACGCTTCTGACATCGGTGTCGCGCCTCGATCCCATCAAGGCGTACGTGGCGATCAGCGAGCGCGAGTATCTCCGCTTCGTCGGCGGGTTCAATGGCGGGGCGGCGCGCCCGTTCCCCAACGGCGACACGCCGCTCGAGCTCCTCCTCGAGGATGGGACGGTCTATCCCCGCCCCGGCAAGTTCGTGCTGGCGGATCGCCAGGTCGATGCGGCGACCGGTACGATCCGGATCGCGGCGGCGTTCTCGAACCCGGGGAACATCCTGCGGCCGGGGCAGTTCGGACGGGTGCGCGCGACTCTCGGGGTGACGCAGGGCGCGCTGCTGGTGCCGCAGCGCGCGGTCACCGAGCTGCAGGGGAGCTACCAGATCGCCGTCGTGAGCAAGGACAACAAGGTGGCGATCCGGCCGGTCAAGGTCGGAGCTCGCGTCGGCATGATGTGGGTGATCGAGGACGGCCTGGCGGCCGACGAGAAGGTCGTGGCCGAAGGCGTGCAAAAAGTGCGAGACGGCGCGCCGGTCACGCCCGTGCCGTTCCAGCCCCCTGCGAAGGGTTAGACGGTGGCTCGCTTCTTCATCGGTCGGCCCATCGTCGCGATCGTCATCTCGATCATCACGGTCACCGCCGGCCTGCTGGCGATGCGCAGCCTGCCGGTGGCGCAATATCCGTCGATCATCCCGCCCCAGATCATCGTGAACGGCACGACGGGACCATGGCGTTGACGGTGACGTTCGACATCGACACCGATCCCAACATCGATCAGGTCAACGTGACGAACCGCGTGTCGCAGGCGCAGCCCAACCTGCCCCCCGACGTCAATCAGTTCGGCCTCGCCTACCGGAAATCGACCGGCCTGCCGATGCTGGTCATTTCGCTGTTTTCGCCCCACCAGCGCTACGACTCGCTGTTCCTGGCCAACTACGCCAACATCAACATCAATGACGCGCTCTATCGCGTGCGGGGCGTGGGCGAGGTGCGTCTGTTCGGGGCCAGCGACTACGCGATGCGGGTCTGGCTCAAGCCCGACGTGCTGGCCAAGCTCGGGCTCACCGTCCCGGACCTGGTGCGGGCAGTGTCGCAGCAGAGCACGGTCAATCCGGCCGGTCGCGTGGGGGCGGATCCGGCGCCGCCCGGGAAAGAGATGACCTACACCGTGCGGGCGCAGGGACGGCTGCAGACGGCGGAGGAGTTCGCGCAGATCGTCGTTCGCTCGAATCCGGACGGCTCGGTCGTGCGCCTCTCCGACGTGGCCCGGATCGAGCTGGGCGCGCTGAACTACCAGCAGGTCTCGCGCGTCAACAAGCAGCCCGGCAGCATCGTCGCGGTGTTCCAGGCTCCCGGTTCGAACGCGCTCGATGTGGCCCGCGGCGTGAAGAGCGCAATGGCGGAGCTGAAGCAGCGATTCCCGCCGGACCTCGACTACGTCATCACTCTCGACACGACCTTGCCGGTCACGGAAGGGATCAGCGAGATCGCGAAGACCATCCTCGAGGCGATGGCGCTGGTCACGCTGGTGGTGTTCCTCTTCCTGCAGAACTGGCGCGCCACGGTCATCCCGCTCATCGCCGTGCCGGTCTCGTTGATCGGCACGTTTGCGGTGTTTCCCTTGCTGGGCTTCTCCATCAACACCCTCTCGCTCTTCGGGCTGGTGCTCGCCATCGGGCTGGTCGTGGACGACGCCATCGTGGTCGTGGAGGCGGTGGAGCACCACATCGAGGAGGGAATGTCGCCGCGCGACGCCACGCTGCAGGCGATGAAGGAGGTGTCCGGACCGGTCGTGGCGATCGCGCTCGTGCTGTCGTCGGTGTTCGTGCCGATCGCGTTCGTGGGCGGCATCCAAGGGCGGCTCAACACGCAGTTCGCGGTGACCATCGCCATCTCGGTCATCATCTCGGCGTTCGACGCGCTGACGCTGTCGCCCGCGCTGTCGGCGCTGCTCTTGCGGCCGCGGCGGCCGGGACGCGGCCCGCTGGCGCGCTTCTTCGCAGTGTTCAATCGGGTCTTTGAGCGGGCCACGCAGGGCTATGTCAGATGGAGCCATGGGCTGATCAGGAAGGCGGTCATCGGCATCGCTATCCTCGTCGGTTTCATCGCCGTCGACGCCTTGGTGGGTCGCAAGCTCCCCACGAGCTTCATCCCGGAGGAAGACCAGGGCTTCCTCTTCGTCAACGTGCAGCTGCCTGCGGCTGCCTCCCTGGAGCGCACCGAGGCGGATCGACGTACACCGCCTTCATGTTCGTCCAGCTCAAGCCGTGGAGCCAGCGCGAAGGGGCGGCGCTGGAGGCGCGCGGGATCCTGCGCACCTTGAACCGGTCGCTGGCCACGCAGGTGCCGGAGGCAACGGCGTTCGCATTCAGCCCTCCGGCCATTCCCGGGTTCGGCAGCGCGGGCGGTTTCTCGATGTGGTTGCAGGATCGCAGTGGGGGGTCGGTAGAGTTCCTCGATCAGAACGTCAAGGCGTTCGTGGACGCGGCGCGCAAACGGCCGGAGCTGACCGGGGTCAACTCGGTGTTCACCTCCGGGATCCCGCAGGTCTACGCCGACGTCGATCGGGACAAGGTGCTCACCCAGGGAATTGCGATCGGCGACGTGTACCAGACGATGCAGACCTATCTGGGCGGCCTGTTCGTCAACCAGTTCAATCGATTCGGCCGCCAGTGGCGCGTGTTCCTGCAGGCCGAAGGGGAGAATCGCCTGACCGAGCAGGACATCGGCCAGTACTACGTGCGGAACGGGCAGGGCAACATGGTCCCGCTCTCGGCGGTGACGAGCACGCGCCGGATCGCCGGCCCCGAGTATACCAACCGATTCAACCTGTACCGTGCGGCGCAGGTCATCGGCTCGGCCGCGCCGGGATACAGCTCCGGGCAGGCACTGGCCGCGCTCGAGCAAGTGGCGGCGCAGGTCTTGCCGCGCGAGATGGGGTATGGCTTCGCCGATCTTTCCTACCAGGAGAAAAAGGCGTCGGGCAGGGCGGCGGCAATCTTTGCCCTCTCACTGGGCTTCGTCTTCCTGATCCTCGCCGCGTTGTACGAGAGCTGGTCGCTCCCGTTTTCGGTGCTGCTGTCGGTGCCCGTGGCGGTGCTGGGTGCGTTTCTCGGTCTCTACCTGCGCAAATTCGACCTGGGGATCTTCGCCCAGATCGGGTTGGCGATGCTGATTGGCCTCGCGGCCAAGAACGCAATCCTGATCGTGGAGTTCGCGCGCGACGAGATGAGGAAGGGCCGGCCGCTGGTCGAGGCGGCGCTCGAGGGAGCCCGGCTGCGTCTCCGCCCGATTCTAATGACCTCGTTCGCCTTCATCTTCGGCATGACTCCACTGTGGGTGGCGACGGGGGCGGGCGCGATCTCGCGGCAGATCCTCGGCACGGTGGTCATCACGGGCATGCTGGCCGCGACGGGCATCGCCATCTTCATCATTCCGGTGCTGTTCGTGCTGGTCGAGAGGCTGGCGAACCGCCGCCGCGCGCGCGAGCGACCGCCGGCGTCGCTTCCCAGCGAGCCGGAGGCCACGCGATGAAACGGCTTGGGGTTTTGGCGGTGCTCGCGGCCGGCTGCATGGCCGGACCGGACTACAAGCGCCCGGCGGTGCATGCGCCGCCGAGCTATCGTGGCGGCGCTGCGCCAAGCGACGCCGCGTCGCTGGCCGACAAGGACTGGGCGCAGGTGTTTCCCGATTCCGCGCTGGTCGAGCTGATTCGGACCGCGCTGGCGCAGAACCAGGACGTGTTGATCGCGGCGACGCGGATCGAGCAAGCCGAGGCGCAGCTGGGGATCAGGCGGGCGGATCAGCTTCCCGCGGTGAATCTCGGGCTCGCAGCCGGTCGTGAGCGCATCGCGGCGACGAGCCTGACTCCGCCGATCACCACCAGCCTGTTCCAGGGGAACGTATCGGCGTCGTGGGAGCTCGATTTCTGGGGCAAGTTCCGTCGCGCCACCCAGGCGGCGCGCGCCGATCTGCTCGCCGCCGAGTGGAATGGCCGGGCGGTGATCACCAGTCTCATCGCCAGTCTCGCGGGCGCGTACTACCAGTTGCTGGAGCTCGATCTCCAGCTGGAGATCTCCAAGCGGACACTGACCTCGCGACAAGAGTCGCTGCAGCTCACCCGCCTTCAAGAAAGTCAGGGGGCCGTCTCGCTCCTGGACGTGCGTCAGGCCGAGCAGCTCGTCTACAACGCCGCCCAGACGATCATCGACATCGAGCGCCGCACCGAGCAGCAGGAGAATTTCATCAGCGTGCTCCTCGCCCGGAATCCCGGACCGATTCCGCGCGGGCGCAAGCTCACCGAGCAGCCGCACGATCCGCTGGTTCCGGCCGGGCTTCCGTCGTCTCTGCTGCAGCGGCGCCCCGACATCCAGCTGCAGGAGGCGCGATTGGTCGCGGCGAACGCCCGCATCGGCGTCGCGCGGGCGGCGTTCTTTCCTTCGATTTCCTTGACCGGCGGCGCCGGCGTCCAGAGCGCCGCGTTGACCGACCTGTTCAAGGGCCCGTCGGGAGTGTGGAACTTCATCGGGTCACTGACGCAGCCGATCTTCGCCGGTGGCAGGCTTTCCTCCGGGGTCAAGCTCGCCGAGGCGCAGCAGAAGGAGGCGCTCATCGTGTACCAGCAGACCATCCAGCAAGCGTTCCGCGAGGTCTCCGACGCGCTCGTTGCGTACCGCAAGAACCGCCAATTCCGCGAGCAGCAGGAGCTCCTTGCCAACTCGACGCGGGATGCCCTCTCGCTGGCGGAGCAACGCTACCGGGGAGGGGCCGCGAGCTATCTCGAGGTCCTCGATAGCAACACGAGGACGTTCACGGCCGAGCTCGGGTTGGCGCAGGCGCAGCTGAACGAGCTCCTCGCGCTGGTGCAGCTGTACAACGCCCTGGGTGGGGGGTGGCAGGCGGCCTCCGGGGCATGACCGCTCGATCTGCGATATGCAAGTCGAAAGGGGAGGAATGACATGGCCACTGCCAAGAAGATCGATGTGCTGACCGTCAAGCTGGACCCCAAGCCGGGAGCGCTCGCTCAGGTCCTGGGAGCCTTCCGCGAGGCAAAGGTGAACGTCACCGCGAGCTGGGCGTACCAGATGGGTCCCGGCGAAGCGCAGGCGCATTTCTTCACCGCCGACCTCGATCGCGCGAAGCAGGCGCTCACCAAGCTCGGCAAGACGCCGAAGACGGAACCCGCGTTCTGGGTCGACGACGCGGACCAGATCGGCAACTACCACGGTGTGCTGCAGAAGATCGCCCAGGCGGGCGTCAACGTCGAAGCGACCGACGCGTTCGCCATCGGCGGGAGGTTCGCCACCGTCATCTTCGTCGCTGCGAACGACGTTCCGAAGACGGCGAAAGCGCTGGGGGTCTGAAGGGCCGACTCGACGCGGAGCGCCGTTCACGCGCGGCCGAGCGCCCAGAGCAGCTGGGCGCGCGCCGTGGCGAGCTGGAAGTCCGTCTGCACCACCTGCGCGGCCGCGTTCGCCGCGGCGATCTGCGCGTCCCCGAGCTCGATCACGCTGCCGGAGCCGTTCTGATAGCGCCCCTCCGCGAGCGACAAGCGCTGGCGCGCTGCGATCAGCGCGTCCCTCGACGAAGACAGCGCTGCCTTGGCCGCGCGGATCGCCAACAGCGCCTGATCGACGTCCACGCGCACCTGCTGCCGCAGCACGTCGAGCTGAGCAGCGGCGAAGCCGAGGTTCCCCTCCGCCTCGTGGACCGTCCCTTTCGTGAGCCCGCCCTGGAACAGGTTCCAGGTGAGGGTCACTCCCGCGGCCGCGTTCCAGCCCACGTAATTCGTGCCCGTCTCGGTCGCCTGGACGATGCTGGCGCCAGCGGAGATCGACGGAGCGTAAGCGCCCCGCGCGGATTGGATGAGGAGCTGCTGCGCCTTGACCTGCTCGGTCGCCGAAGCGATCTCGGGGCGGGCAGCGAGCGCGATCGCGAGCAGGGGGTCGAGCGCGCCGTCCTCGCCGGCCTGGGGCGGCAGTGCCTGGTTGGCCACGTCGTAGTCGATGGGGCCTTCCACTCCCATGGTCTGGTTCAGCAGCACCTTGGATCGCTGGTACGCGTTGTCCGCGTTGATGACCTGCACCTCCGCGTTCGCGAAGTCCGCGCGCGCCTGCGACAGGTCGATGGGCGGCCGCGTGCCCTCCTGCACGAATCCCTGGATCTGGACGAGATGATTGCGCTGGTTGGACAGGGTCTCCCGCGCGACGGCGAGCAGCTCTTTGAAGGCGACCGCGTTGAAGAAGGCGACGCGAACCTGCAAGACCACCTGCAGCCCGGTGGAGCGTTCCTGGTCCGCGGTCGCGCGCGCAGTGGCCTGCGTGGAGCGCCACCGGTTGCTGGTCTGTCCGAAGTCCCAGAGGAGCTGGGAGAGGGTCACGCCGCTGTCGAAGAAACTGACGCTGCTCCAGTTCGTCGTCTGACCCGTGCGAGGAATTCCACTGGGGCTGAAGATGAAGTTGGTGGTCGTCCGCCGGTAGTCGGCGGTCGCCGAGAGCTGCGGCAAGAGTCCGGAGCGGGACTGCTCGACGCGCCCCTCCGCAGCCTGTCTGCTCCCCCGCGCCGCGCGGAGCTGCGGTTGGCGCTCCTGGGCGACGCGCTGCGCTTCCTCGAGGGTCAGCACGCGCGCCGGCGCGGCCTGGGCGAGGAGGACGGCGAGGAGCGCGATCATCCCGCGCTCACCGGTTCGACCTGCATGCCGTCCGTCACGCCGCCCGGCGGAGCGGCGATCACCTGCTCCCCGCCCGAGAGGCCGGCGACCAGCTCGATGTTGGTGCCGTTGTCCAGCCCGGTGGTTACGGCTACGAGGTGGACCTTCCCGCTGCCGTCCACGACCGCGACGTGTACGCCGCGGGAATCCGCGATGATCGCGCTCGACGGGACCCGCACCACCTGGTGCGTGACGGCGACGTCGAGCGAGACGTCCACGAACATCCCCGCCAGGAGCTCGCCTTTGGGGTTGGAGATGTCGACCTCGGTCCGCAGCGTCCGTGAGGCAGGGTCGAGCGCACCGGCGGTCCGCGTCACTTTCCCGGGGAAGACACGGCCGCGGAAGTTCCGCACGGCGACCTTCGCGTCGGCCCCGACGCGGACGCTGGGAGCGAACACCTGCGGCACGTCGACGTACGCCTGCATCGGATCGGTCGAGGCGATCTGGAACAACGCCGCCGCGTTGCTGCCCGCGCCCGCGTTCACTAGCGTGCCCACGTCGACCAGGCGCCGCGTGATCGTCCCGTCGTAGGGCGCGTACACCTTTCCGAACGAGACGAGCTGCTCGAGCTGGCCCACGTTGGCGCGCTGGGCAGCAACGTTGGCCTGCGCGGCCTTGACGGTCGCTTCCCACACTGCCGCTTGCGTCTGGGCCTGATCGTTCTCCTGCGCCGAGATGAGCAACCTGGCGAAGAGCGCGGCCTCGCGCCGTGCGGTGATCTTGGCGAGGTCGCGATTGGCCTGGGCCTGGCGCAGCGCAGCGATGGTCTGCGCCAACGAGGCCCGCGCCTGCGCGAGCTGCTTGTCGAGCTCGGGAGTATCGAGCTGGACCAGCAGCTGGCCCTTCTTGACGCGGTCGCCGATGTCCACCAACCAGCGGCTCACGTATCCGCTGGCCCTCGCGTAGACCAGCGTTTGCTGATTCGCGACCAGCCCGGCGGGAAGCGTCAGGAGGCGCCCCGCGTCCACCGCCAGGGCCTTGACGACCGCCACGCGCGGCGCGACCGGCGCGGTCGGAGTGGCGGCGGCGAGCCTTCCGCGCGCCAGCCGCCGCGGCAGGTATCCGGCGAGGAAGCCGGCCGCCAGCACCAGCACCACGGCGGCGGCTATCCAGAGGTGCCGTTTGCCCCAGAGGCGCCGCGGTATCAGAGCGTCGGAAGCTGTCCTCATGGGGTCCCCCGGGTTGGCTCCGCATCGTCGACCTGCGCCGGCGGGTGGTAGCGAATCGCGCTGAGAATCACCGGAACGAAGAAGAGCGTGGACAAGGTGGCGAAGACGAGTCCGCCGATCACCGCCCGGCCGAGCGGCGCGTTCTGTTCGCCGCCGTCGCCCAGGCCGAGCGACATGGGGAGCATGCCGAGGATCATCGCGGTAGCCGTCATGATCACCGGCCGGAGCCGGGTGCGGCCCGCGTTGAGCGCCGCGCTGACGGAACACGAACAATCCCCAGACGATTCCGGCCAGCGTCCCGGGAAGCGCCATGAGGATGACCAGCGGCTCGGTCCATGACTGGAAGTTCACCGCCATGAGCAAGTAGACGAGGATGACGGCAGCCACGATGCCGATGCCGAGGCCGGTGAAGGAGGCGTTCATCGCCTCCGGTTGCCCGGTCAGCAGGATCGTAGAGCCGCGCGGCAGCTTCGGCCGGACTTCGTCGATCAGCTTCTGGACGCCGGACGCGATCGAGGCGAGGTCCGCTCCGTCCACTCCCGCTTGCACGTCGATGGTGCGGGCGATGTTGTAATGGGTGATGTTGGTCGGCCCCAAGACGTGCGAGACGTTCGCCACGCTGGAGAGCAGGCCGGGCCGAAGGGTGCTCGCGAGGGTGGGAGAAGCGAGGGAACCGGAGGAGGCCAACGGCGCCGAGCCGCTGGTCAAGGGCGTCGTTTCGAGAGACTGGATCGAGTCGACCCGGACCTGCGGGGTCTGGACGGCGACCGGATACTGCACGCCGGTCTTCGGATCCATCCAGAAGTTCGGCGCGGTCTGCGAGCTCGAGGAGAGCGAGATGAGTAGGTCGCTGGCGACGTCGCGCATCGTCAGCCCCACGTCCTGCGCGGCGGCGCGGTCGACGTCCACCAGCAGCTCCGGCGTATCCGTCACTTGCGCCAGGTGCACGTCGACGGCCCCCGGAATGGTGGCGATCCGCGATGCCAGGTCACGGGCAATGGCCAGGTTTGCCGTCTGGTTCCCGGCCGGCCCGGTCAGGCGCACGTCGACGGGCGCGGAGAGGCCGAAGTTGAGGATCTGCGTGGAGATGTCGGCGGCGAGGAAGAAGAAGGTAGCCTGCGGGAACGCCGAGGCGAGGTCCTTCCGTAGGGCGTGCACGTACCCGGCGGTCGGACCGTGCTTGGGTTTCAACGAGATCAACATCTCGCCGTCCGCGCTGGAGATCATCGACGGATCGCCGAGCGTCAGGTTGATTCCGCTGACCGGGACGCCGATGCTGTCGATGACCACGTCCAGCTCCTCCGCGGGCACGATCTTGCGAACGCGTTCCTCGACCGAGAAGTCCCGCCCGAGCAGGGGGACGAAACCGAGCGAAATGGCGACGAACGCGACGAACGAGGCGATGAAGACCTTGCGATGGCGGAGCGCGGCCTGTAGCGCGCGGCCGTACGCGTCGCGTAGCCGCTCGAAACCTCGTTCGACGCGGGCGCTGAGCCACGCGATCGGACCGCGCCCGCCTCCGTGCTCCTCTTTCGCCAGGAGGTAGCGGATGAGCGTGGGGACGAGGGTGCGCGAGAGGAAATACGAGGTGAGCATCGCGAACACCACCGCCATCGCGAGCGGGATGAACAGGGAGCGAGCGGCGCCGGAGATGAGGACCACGGGAACGAAGACGATGCAGATGCAGAGCGTCGACACCAGCGTCGGGACGGCGATTTCGGCCGCCCCGTCGAGGATCGCCTTGCCGAGCGGCTTTTTCATGCCGCGCTGGAGGTGGTAGTTCTCCAGCGTCACCGTCGCGTCGTCGACCAGGATGCCCACGGCGAGGGCCATTCCGCCCAGGGTCATCGAGTTCAGGGTCTGGCCGAATCGATCGAGGACGATGATGGAGACGAGGAGAGAGAGCGGGATCGAGATCAGCACGATCAGCGTCGAACGCCAGCTCCCGAGGAACAGCAGCATCATGATGCCGGTGAGCGCGGCCGCGATGACCGCCTCGCGCACCACTCCGCCGATTGCGCCCTTCACGAAGACCGATTGGTCGGACACGGTCGTGATCTGGAGCTGAGGCGGCAACGTCGCCTGTACCTGTGGCAGCGCCGCCCGCACTCCCGAGACGACGCTCAGCGTGCTGGCCCCTTGGGCGCTGAGGACGGGCTGTAGCGCGCCGCGGATCCCGTTGTTGAAGACCACGCTCGTCTGCGGCGCGTAGCCGTCGCGCACGTGCGCCACGTCGCGAAGGTACACGGTCGATCCGTTGACCTTCTTGATGGGAAGGTCGTTGAGGCCGGAGGCGATCGACGGGCTCCCGTTGAAGACGATCGGGTACTCGAGCGGCCCGATCTTCGCCGTGCCGCTGGGCAGGATCACGTTCTGCGTGTTCACCGCGCTGGAGATGTCCGCCGGCGAAAGGCCCCACGCGAAGAGTTTCTGCAGATCGAGGTCGACGACGACCTGGCGCACCTTGCCTCCGACCGGCAGGGTGAGTTGCGCCCCCTGCACGGTCGCCAGGCCGGGCCGGAGGAAGTTCGTCGCGACGTCGAAGATCTCCTGCTCGCTGAGGGTGGGGCTCGACAAGCCGAGCTGGAGGATGGGGACGTTGGAAGCGCTGTACGCCATGACCAGCGGCGGAATCGCGCCCGGCGGCAATTGCCTCAGGATTGGCTGCGAGACCGCCGCCACCTGGGAGACGGCGCCATCCAGCGAAGTGCCAGGTTGCATGTAGAACTTCACGACGGCGACGCCCGCGAGCGTCTGGCTTTCGATGTGCTCGATGCCGCTGACCGTGGTCGTCGACGCGCGCTCGAACTGCGAGGTGATGCGCCCTTCCATCTCCGTGGGAGGAAGGCCGGTGTACTGCCAGATGGCGGCGACCACGGGGATGTTGATCTCGGGGAACATGTCGGCCGGCATGCGCAGGACGGTCGACACGCCCACCAGCACGATGAGCATCGCCAGGACGATGAAGGTGTAAGGCCGGCGCAGGGCAAGGCGGACGATCCACATGGCTCAGCTCCCCGACTTTTGACCGGCGGACACAAGCGCTTTCACGATCCGTGCCGGCTCGGCACTCGTCTGAATCGGGCGCAGACTGTCGAATTCGCCGTGGACGCTGCACAGTTCCACGAGACGCCTGTCGTTATACCGATCAACGTGATCGCTGGCTGGGCAGACGGGCGACCCATTGCCGGAACCCGAGCTGGAGCTGCGCAACGTTCTTCCCCCGCGATCCTGCGCCTGAGACTAAGCATGGCGAGGAGGGGAGTGGACCGCGATCCGGCGAGCGCCTGGTCCACGCGGACCAGGTGCCGCTGGACGTGGACGGGAACCGGTCCTGGTAAGGGGACGAGCGCCCGAGGCGCTCGGGGTCGCAAGCTGGCCGTCCCCGAAGAGGGCGGACGGCCAGAAGCGAGGGCTACTGTCCGGTCATGTCGCCGGATGGAGCAATGTCCGGATCCGGGTCCGTCGCGAGCTGCGGGCTGTTCGCGGGGGCGGGCGGGAGTTGCGCCTCCTCGCCGACGATGGACGGGGCCACTCTTCTCCGCCGTCTGCGGATTGTCGGCCGGAATCGCTGCGAGCGTCTGGTCGACGGGCAAGCCCACCTGCCTGGCGGGTCGGGGCTGGGCGAACGGGCCTGGCTTTGGAATGGGTGGAGGATGGGGGTGTTGCGCCGGCGCAGCCGCCTCGGCTGCTAGCGCGATCAAGCCGACCAGCACTGCGGAAGCTCGAACGGTGGAGCCGATCGACCGATCATGTCCCATGCGCGCATGCCAGATGCAGCCGGCAGGCCAACCTCGACGCCGTGGGGGCACCAGCGCCGGCACGATCCGTGAAAGGAGCGCTACCCAGGAGGGCAGAACAATGGCGCTGGCAACTCGTCCGCTCGGGACCAGCGGACTCGAGATTACGAGGGTAGGATTCGGCTCATGGGCGGTCGGAGGCGGAGGCTGGTCGTTCGGGTGGGGACCGCAGGACGACGCCGAGTCGCTGGCCACCATGCGGCACGCCATCGAGCTGGGAATCAACTGGATCGATACGGCAGCGGTCTACGGGCTCGGACACTCGGAGGAAGTCGTCGGACGGCTGCTCCGCGAGGTGCCGGGGAGCCAGCGGCCGTTCATCTTCACCAAGTGCGGGCTCGTCTGGGACGAACGCGATCGCATGGCGCCGCCGCAGCGCGTGCTCAAACCGGACTTGATCCGGCGCGAATGCGAGGCCTCGCTTCGCAGGCTCGGCGTCGACCACATCGATCTCTACCAGTTCCACTGGCCCGACGAGACTGGCACCCGCGTGGAGGACTCCTGGGCCGAGATGGCGAAGCTCGTCGAGGAAGGAAAGGTCCGGGCAGCCGGCGTCTCGAACTTCGACGTGAGCCTGCTCGATCGCTGCGAAGCGATCCGGCACGTCGATTCGCTTCAGCCGCCTTTCTCGCTGATCAACCGCAGCGCAGCGACCGGGGAGATTCCCTGGTGCGCAACGCACCGCACCGGCGTCATTTGCTACAGCCCGATGCACTCCGGCTTGCTGACGGACAGCTTCACGGCGGAGCGCGTGGCGGCGCTCGCCGAGGACGACTGGCGCCGTCGCGCGCCCGACTTCCAGGCGCCGAACCTCCGCCGGAACCTCCAGCTGCGGGACGCCCTCCGCTCGATCGCGGAGCGGCGCGCCACCTCGGTGTCCGCGATCGCCATCGCATGGACGCTCGCATGGCCGGGCGTCACTGGAGCGATCGTCGGTGCGCGCACTCCAAAGCAGGTGGACGGCTGGATCGGGGCCGCCTCCATCTTCCGGCGCTGGTCGGCGCTCGTCCGCGCGGAGGGGGCGCTGGTCGGATCGCGGGCGCTTCGCTCGATCCGGCGCCCTAATCCTCCAGCGGAAGGAACGGTCATCCCGACCGTAGACAGGAGGAAACAAAATGAAATGGAACATGGTGTTCGCGATGATGATTGCGATGGGATCGCTGACTGCGACCGCGGCGCGGGCCCAGGACAACGCCGCAGCTAGTGGAGCGACCGCGACCGAGGGGCAGACCGCGACATCGAAGTCAGACGCCTACGGGACGGTCGTCGATGAGCCGGCCACGGTCGACGCCGACGGGGTTCCCGTGGCGAAGCCCAATCCGATGTCCGACTTCCTGAAGCGGGCCCGGCAGCAGGGCGAGCCCGCGGTCGAGATGCCGCTGGTCTCCGACTTCCGGACGGACGATTCGACGACCGACGGACAGCCGAACTGATGCGACCGCGGCAGGCTGCGCGCGCGGCCTGCCGCACGGCCGCAAGGAGGTGTCACATGTGGAAATGGACCGCGATCCTACCCGCTCTGGTGGTGCTCGCCGGATGTGCGCACGAGTACACGTACCAACCGACTGAACATGCCACGGGAAGCATCGGTGGGCACGTCGCCGCCGACTACGAGATTCCGCCGGGGGCGCCGCAGGGCGACGTGCGGCTCGCATCGTTCGGCCTTGGGGAATTGGCCCCCGCGAAGGGGTCGGACGACTCCAAGCCCGCGCTGCACCTGCGGATGGTCGTGTCCGACAACAGCTCCCAGCCGTGGACGGTCGACACGCGGGAGCAGAAGCTGGACATCCAGGGCTCGGGTCTCATCGTTCCTGCGTTCTCCACGACGAGCGAAGGGAACGGCGGGCTCCCCCTGGTGACGGTCGCCCCAGGATCGAAGCGCGTCATCGACCTCTTCTTCCCGCTGCCGCCGAATCAGCAGTCCGCCGGCTCCATCCCCGAGTTCGACGCAATCTGGAACGTGCACGCGGGGACGCTTGACGTCGTCGAGCGGACGCCTTTCGATCGGCTCCAGATCGAGCCGGCATATGGGCCGGCCGTTGCGCCGGAGTACGGGTTCTACGGCGATTGGCGTGGCCCGTTCTGGTACGACCCGCTGTACGTGGACGCATTTCCGCAGCCCTGGTTCGGCGGGGCGCTGATGATGCGCGCGCCGACCTGGCGGAGATGGCGGTGACCAGACGGTCAGAAAGCCTGCCGGATGGCGAGGCGTCTCCCGAGTATGTCGCCGGCGCCACGGCGCTCGTGGCCGTCCCACGGGCGCTGGTCGGATGGCGGGAGCTTCTCGCAGGCCTCCTCTTAAACCTCGAAGACCATGAACGCCGATCGTGATCGGCAGAACGGATCGCCATGAACCGCTTCGCAACCATCCTGCTCGCTTTGTCGCTCGGTTTCGCGGCCTGCGCGCATGACCACGAGCTCACGCGAGGGGACCTCGCGGCGATGCAGAACGACAGTCCGGCGATCTCACCGTGGTCGGGGCCCGTTCCCAACGAGACGAGCGAACAAGGACCGTCGTCTCTGCGGGGGCCCGACGAGGGGAGATAGCTCGCAGTCCTGTCCTGTCCTGGAGGAACACGTCATGTACACGAGGAAGACCATCCGAATCACGAAAGTCCGTGCCCTTGCCGTCGCAGTCCTCGCTCTGACCGCCGGCGTGGCCGGAAGGGCCATGGCCGCCCCTGGCGCATCCGCGGGCAGCGCGCTCGACGACGCGCAGATCGTGCGTCGCGTTCTCGCCCTCGACCGGGCCGAGGAGCGCAGGGCGGATGCAGTCAAGGGCAAAATCGCATCGGCAGCGGTCTGGCTACTTGCGGAGCGCATCAGCCTGGACGATGCCGCTCTCGATCAGGAGTTCCAGAGCCTTGCTCCCGGGGATCGCGGGCCGGATGCCACCGGCCGCCCGGAACAGCCGGATCTCTCGAATCTGTCCGGCGACGATCTCGAGAAAGCGTACGTCGATCGCGAGGTGCAATCACACCAAGCGATGCTCGCCACGATCGACGGAGAGCTGATCCCCGCTGCCAGGGACGGGGAGCTCCAGCGTCGGCTCGGCGATCTGCGCTCCGAGGTCGCGGCGCACCTGCAAGCGGCGGAAAACGTGAAGCATGCGGAATGGAGCCGGCGAACGGCCCAGCAGCAACGAGCCGACATCGGCAAGACGATCGGTAACGACTACCCGTAGTCCCTGTGGGGTCAGGAGCGGCGCAGGCCGGTCGCGTTCTCCAGCAGGACGTCTCGCAGGGCCTTGGCGCGGTCCTGCGAGACGGGCGCGCGGATGTTCTTTCCTGACGGCCCGAGGTCGCTGCCCACCATCACCGTCGCCCCTCCGATGTCGCGCTCCAGCTCCTTGACGTAGGCCAGGTTCACCAGCCAGTTGCGGTGTACGCGGAAGAGCGCCCGGCCGAACGACGCCTCGATCGCAGCCAGGGAGAGATCGATGTCGAACCTTCCTTCCGCCGAGTGCACGAAGGTGAGGCGGTCCGCCGCTTCGAAGGCCCAGATCTTCTCGGGATCGAGGAAGACGAGGCTCTTCTTCCGCCGCGCGACTACCCGGCGGACGGCATGTGCTCGCGGCGCGCGCCGATCGAGAAGGCGCCGGAGGCATTGGTCGACGCGCTCTTCGGTGAACGGCTTGAGAATGTAATCGACGACGCCGAGGTCGAACGCTTCCAGGCTGTGTTCCGGGGAGGCGGTCGCGAGGACGAACATCGGCGCCAGCGGCTCTCCCGCCACCGAGCGGATGAGGTCGAGACCGGTGCGCGAATCGCCCGTCGCGGCCAACCGCACGTCGACGAAGACGACGTCGACCGGGGAACCCGCCAGCGCCTCGCGAGCCTCGTCGAGAGTAGCGACGGCGCCGATCACCTCCGCGCGGCCGGTGCCCTCGAGCAGCTTGACCAGGTAATTCCTCGTCGGCCATTCGTCCTCGAGCACCAGCGCCCTGAGGAGAATCGTTTCGCTCATGGCATGCTCCCTTGCTCGAGCGGAAGCTCGACCACCGATCGCGTCCCCGCCGGGGAGGACTCGAGCCGCAGGGTGGCCGTGTCCGAATACCGGAGAGCCAGCCTGCGGCGCACGGAGAGGAGGCCGAATGCTCCCGGCCGGGTCTCCCGCTGCGAGACGCCAGGCCCGTTGTCCTCGACGATGCAGATGAGCTTCGGGCCGTCGCCCAGCTCGGTGCGCACGGTGATCTCGCCGCCACCCGCGCGCATCAACGCGCCGTGCTTCACCGCGTTCTCCACCAGTGGCTGCAAGAGGAGCCGCGGAAGGAGCGCGCGGCGCGTGCCACCCGCCACCTGCCAGTGGAAAGCGAGATGACCGGCGTGGCGCACCTCGAGGATGTGCGCGTACCGGCGCAGCCATTCGATCTGCTCGCCCAACGTCTGCATCTCGCCGTCCGGGACCACCGCGTCGCGCAGCAAGTCCCCCAGGGCACCGAGCAGCCGGCGTGCCTCGCGCGGATCCTCGGCCACCAGTCCCGCGATGGTATTGAGCGTGTTGAGGAGGAAATGCGGCTCGAGATGCGAGCGGAGCCGGGCGAGCTCCGCGTGCGTGCGAAGCTTGTCGGCCTCGAGTGCGCGCACACGCGCGTCCTCCGCGACGATGGGGAGGACGAACGCCAGCGCCCAGAGGGCGTAATAGGTCAACCCCATCGCGAATCCGACGCGGAGCACGTCGCCTTCGCCAAACGGCTCGTGGTGCGGCCGCAGCGGCGTAAGCGAGACGGTCGCCGCCCGCGACGCCAAGAGCAGTCCCGCGAAGAAGAGCCCCGCGGTGACCGCGCCCACGAACAGCGGGGCCAGCACGCCGAAGCGCTTCCGCGACGCCCAGCGGAAGAGGGCGAACGCCCAGACAATCAGCAGGGGCAACCCGACCAGGAGGGCGATGGCCTTGGAGAGGAAGCGGCTGG
>VBKO01000185.1 GCA_005888115.1 Deltaproteobacteria bacterium | reverse complement strand
AGCTGGTCCGCAAGGACCTGCTCGACTTCGGCGCGGCCGGCGCGGATTTGCAAGGGTATGACGGGTCGCCTACGCCGTCGTCCGGCCGCTCCTGCCGCTCGTGGCGGCGATCGCGCCGGGGGCGGTGATCACTACCGAGGAGCTGGGCCGGGCGATGATCCGCGCCGCGCGGAAGGGTGCGCCCAGGCGGGTGCTGGAGATGCGCGACCTGCGGGCGCTCGGGGCACCATGATCTTCGCGCCTTCTGGCGCGCACTCGACGGAGGGACGAATTCCCGGCGCTGTGGGAGCGAAGTTACGCGCTCGCTTTACTTCGCGGCAGTGATCGCCCCGGCGACTCGGGCGGGCACCGATCCGCTGCACAGGGCCGTCAGCCGCTCGTGGAAGGCTTGCGCCTGTTGCTTGTTTCCGGCGCGCTCGGCCGCCCGCGCGGCGCCGTCGTAACTGTTGAGGCGTGCCGGCGCCGAACGGAGCGACGTCTCGTACTCGGCGAGTGCCGCGGCCGGCTGCCCCAGCTCGGCGAGCAGGTCGGCGAGCTGCTCGCGTGCCGGAAGGATCGAGCCGGGCGTGACCGGATGCTTGTCGGTCGAGTCCTCGAGGTCGGCGGCCGAGCGCATGAGCACCAGCGCTTCGGCGTCCTTCTTCTCGGCGCGCGCCAGCCAGCTCGCCGCTGCGCGCCGCTGGATTTCGACCTGGGTCGCCCAGTCGAATCCTTTCTGGCCCTTGAGCGAGGCCTGGATCTCGGCCAGCTTCGCGACCTCGTGGCGCGCCATTTCCAGGTCGCCCGTGCGCGCCCCGCCAACGGCGCGCGCGAAGTGAACGATCGCCTCGGCGTAGGGATACTTCGCCCAGGGGAACGTCGCCGGTTGCGGCGTCAGCGCCGCCGCCTCCTTCCAGGCGCGGCGCTCGAGCGCGTGACGGGCCGGGACGGCGGCCAGGGCGTAGCCAGCGGCGAATTGCGGGACGTCGAAGCTCGTCACCCTGGCGACGTTGTCGACCAGCTCTCGCGCCTTGGCATCCTGGCCGGTCTGCAGATACGCATACTCCAGGTAGTCCGTGGCGTGCAGGGCGTCGAAGGCCGTCGCTCCGGCGTGGGTCTTGGCGATCCACGCCTGCGCGGTCTGCGCCGAGGTGAGGTTCGACTCGATCGACTCCTTCCACATTCCCAGGCGGGTGAAGATGTGCGACGGCATGTGCTGCGCGTGCGGCGCCGAAGGGGCGATCCTGGCGTAGGCGCGGGCCGCCGGCAGCGCCATCTCGGCGAGCTCGGGGTAGTCGAAGGAGTGGATCATGTAGTGGGCGATCCCCGGATGCTCCGGCTCGACAGTCAACAGGCGGTTGAGAATCTTTGCCGCCTCCTTCTGCCTCGCGTAGGTCTTGTCGGGCGGCGAGTTGTAGGCCACCCCGAGAATTGCCACGGCGTGGAAGATCGCCGCCTCGTGGTCGTCGGGGTTGCGCTGGTCCACGCCGGCCATCGCCTTTTCGTAAGCCACGACGCGCGCCGGATGGGCTACCCCATCGCCCTGGTAGTAAGCGCCGATCGAAGCGATGTAGTCGCGCTCACGGGCGCTCGGTGCGCCGAGGGCCGCCGCCTTCTGCGCCGCCGTTCGCCCGGCGGTGAATTCGTCCTCCGTGGGCGGCCCCCAGATGGTGTGGAAATACGTCATCGCGACCCCCCACTGCGCCAGGCCGCAACCTGGATCCTTGGCCGAAACCTCCTGGAAGACGGTCGCTGCCTTGACGTAGGCGAAGGAGTGCAACAACGCCAACCCGCGCTCGAACACCGGCTGAACCTGCGGGTTGCACGAGGTGGGAAAATGAACCTGGCCGAACTTCTCCGGCGCGACGTGCGCATGATCGTGCTCGTGCTGTGCGAGCGCCGGACCGGACGCGAGTGCGAGCGCGGCCACAAGAACGTGGCTGCCACGGAAGGACCGCATGGCTTCCCCCTTTGTTGCGGAGTCCCGCTTGTGTCACGAACGCGCCCAGCCGGCAAGCGCTCGGGAATGGGTTCTGCGCGCGGCAGCAGGTAGTACTCATGGCCGTTCTCGCTGGCCCCAGCGCACGGCGGCCCCACCCAGCGCGCGGCAAGCGCGCAGCACCTCGTCGGAGAGCCCGGTTCCCTTGACCGCGCGCGAAAGGCTGAGCCCGCCGTACATCAAAGCGACGAGCCCGATCGCGAGCAGGCGGCGCGGGACGACGCCGCCCGCCGGCAGATGCCGCGCGAGCCCGTCGACCAGGTGCGCGCGCAGGGCCGCTTGGCGCGTGGATTCCCTTGACAGTCGCAGGGCTCGGTGCTCGCGTATCCGGCGAAGGGATTCACCATGCTGAAGGGGACAGCGGCATCCGCGGGCGTGGCGCAGGGCACGGCGTACGTGTTGACCTGTGGCTACCGCTCCGCCGTTCCACAGCGAAGCATCCGAGCGGCCGAAGTGGACGGGGAGCGCCGGCGCCTCGATTCCGCGGTCGCGAGGGCCGAGGCGGAGCTGCTCGTCCTGCAGGACGACGTGCGCGACAAGATCGGGGCGACCCAGGCGGACATCTTCGGCGCACAGAGGCTGATTCTCGACGATGCCTCCTTGCGCGATCGGGTGCTGCGCGCAGTGGAGGAGAAGCGCATCAACGTGGAAGCGGCGGTCTCCGACGTCTTCGAGGAGTACACGCGCAATCTGGAGTCCGTCGCCGACGGCTACCTGCGCGCGAGGGCCGCGGACATCCACGACGTGCGCAGGCGGGTGATCTCCGCCCTCGCGATGGGAGCAGGCAGCAGCGGACCGGAGATCCCGGACGGCGCGATCGTCGTCTCCGACGAGCTCTTGCCCTCCGTGACGGCCCGCCTCCAGCTCGAGAACGTGCGCGCGTTCGTGACCGCGCGAGGCAACAAGTTCTCCCACAGCTCGATCCTTGCGCGGTCGCTTGGGACGCCGGCGGTAGTTGGCGTGCCGTCTGCCCTGGCGCAGATCAAGACCGGCGATCGGCTCATCGTCGACGGTGTGGCCGGGGTGGTCTTCGTCAACCCGGAAAGCTCGATCGAGCGCGAGTACGACCGCCTCGCTGCCGATCTGCGGTCCTCGAAGGAGAAGCTGCGCCACCTCGTCGATCTCTCCTCCGTCACCCTCGACGGGACGACGCTCCCGCTGCTGGCGAACGTGAACAAGTTTTCCGACACCGAAGCCGCGCTGCTCTACAACGCCGACGGGATCGGCCTCTACCGGACGGAGTTCACCTTTTCCATCCGGAGCGCTTTTCCGACCGAGGACGAGCAATTCGAGTTCCTCGAGCGCGCGGCGGAGCGGATGCATCCGCGAAAGCTGGTCTTCCGGTTGGTGGATCTAGGCGGCGACAAGGTCCTCCCCTACTTTCCACTCCCGCCGTCGCGGAATCCCTCGCTCGCCGAACGCGGGATCCGGCTCCTGCTCCGGCACATCGACGTCTTGAAGACGCAGCTGCGCGCCTTCTTGCGAGTGAGCGCTCGGCATCCCGTTTCCATCCTCCTTCCCGTGGTCGTCGGGATCGAGGACGTGCGACAGGCGCGCGAAGTGCTGCGGCAAGTGCAGTACGAGCTCTCCGCCGAGGGAAAGCGCTTCGATCCAGACATCCCGATGGGCGCGATGATCGAGGTGCCGTCGGCGGCCCTGATGACCCGGACCCTGGCGAAGGAGGTCGATTTCCTCAGCCTCGGAACCAACGACCTCGTCCAGTACGTGCTCGCGGCCGATCGCGAGGACGAGAGCACGGCCCACTACTACCAACCCTTGCATCCTGCCGTCCTCGGCCTCATCGAGTCAGTGGTCGAGGGCGCGCGGAGGGCCGGCCGGGAGCTCACGATCTGCGGTGAAATGGCGGGGGATCCACTGCACACCGCGCTGCTGCTCGGGCTGGGACTACGCGAGCTCAGCGTCGCACCGGGCCAGATGCTCGAGGTGAAGGACGCCATCCGGCGAACCCACCTCGACGAGGCCCGGCGGCTCGCGAGCATCGCACTCGAGCTCGGATCGGCTGCCGAAGTCGAGGCGCTGTTGAACCAGCACCGGCGTTCGCCGTCCCTCGGCGGCGCGACCGACAGCGCGCCGGGCGTGACATGAGCTCAGTGGGACGAGCAACGGCGCTGGCCGTCATTGCGCTTGCGGCGACGAGAACGCAGCCGTGAACCATGCCGCGAGCGCGCAAGCTCCGGAGATGACGCCGGCGATTCCGAGCGCCCGCGCGACCGAGGTTCGCAGCAGCCACGCGCCCAGCGCTGCGCCGGCGAACATCGCCGCTACCGATCCTGTGCGTCTCCTCCATCCCGGGTTGGAACCGCCGGCAAGCGACGAGTCCGCGGCGAGGCCCGCGATGCCGAGAGTGAGGACGGTGGTCGTGAGGTCGGCCACCCCCAGCTTGCGGACGGCCGCGTTTCGGATGCCCATGGCCAGGCCGGTGAGGACGATGACGACGTAGAGGACCGTCCCGCGCTCGGTGAGATCGTTTCCCGAGGCGGCCGCGACCGCCGCCGATGCGAGCAGCAACCCCGCCTCGATGGCAAACGCCGCAGTCGCCCACGGACGTCGCGGACCGGTGCGCATCGCGGCCGTCATCCGCCCGGCGAGAAGGGCGCCGACCGCGAAGGCGGCGAGCGCCGTCCCGGATCGGGCGACCGACAATCCCGGCGCGCCCGCCGCCGCGAAGCCGAGGAACACGACGTTCCCCGTCATGTTCGCCGTGAAGATGTGTCCAAGTCCGAGAAAGCTCGCGGCGTCGACCACGCCGGTCACCACCGTGAGCGTGAGAAGGACAGCAGGCAGGGCGCGACCGGAAGGCGCGGTCACGACAGCAGCTCGAGGTGGTCCTCCAGCTGGCGCACGACCCGCGCGATCTCGCCGCGCAGCGGCGCCGCTTCGGCTCGCGACTCCACCAGGCAGGCGCAATGGGGCTGCAGCTTGCGGGTCCGACGCAGCAGCTCGATTCCGTCCATGCCGGGCAGGTTCTTGTCCACCAGCAGGCAGCCGAACCGCTCCGCAGCCAGGGCTTGCTCCGCCTGCTCCGCGGTGAGGACCGTGCGCACAGGAAGGTCCTCGGCGTTCAGGGCGGTCGTGAGGAGCTGCAGGATCACCGACTCGTCGTCCACGACCAGCACCTTGGAGGGAAAGTCGCCTCTCTCGACGCCCGTCATTTTCGCTCCGAGATGCAGAAGATCGTGCAGTGTACGCCGTCGAGCGCGACCATCAGGGGGACGCGCGGTAGATGCGCACCGGCGAAGACCCCGTGCCGGCTGCCAGGTAAAGGAAGTCCGCGCCCGCAAAGCTGAGCGCCTTGCCATCGTAGATGCGGGTAAGCCCTCTGCCCAGCCCGTCACCACCGAGGCCCGCGCAGCCGCTGCCCGTGGCCGCGCAGCCCTGGCGGCCGCTGAAGTCCGAGGCCGCCGCCGCGGCCGCGTTGCCGGTCCGGTAGAGGACGACACCGCGGGTGGCGTTGTTGAAGCC
>VBKO01000184.1 GCA_005888115.1 Deltaproteobacteria bacterium | reverse complement strand
TCGTCGACGAGGGGGTCGACGATGTCCAGGTCGCCTTGCATGCCGGGCCGAAGGTAGCGCAAATGGCTGCCCCATGACGCGCCTTTGCGCATTCCTCTACCGGCTGTCCGCCGGCCTGCTCCTCGGCGCGCAGGTCTTCTTCGCCGCCGTCGCGGCCCCGGCGGCGTTCCCGCGCGAAGTGGCCGCGCTTCCGCCCGGCCATCCCCTGCGCAACGCGGCGGCCGACCTGGTGGGCACCCAGCTCGCCGCCCTCGATCGGATGACGCTGCTCTTCTGCGCGCTCGCGGCGCTCTCCGCGATCGTCCTGGCGCGGACCGGGTTGCCCTCGGCGCGAGTGGCGGCGATCCCCGCGCTGCTCGCGGGCGTGTGCGCGCTCTTCTCCTCTTCGTTCGTCACGCCGCGCATCCATGCGCTCCGCGCGGCCGGAGAGACGCAGCTGCCGGAGTTCGGCCGGCTGCATGCCATCTCCACCGGCCTTCTCGGAGTGGAGATCCTCTTGCTGCTCGTCGCGCTGTGGGTTGCTCCCGCGCCCGCGAAGGGTTAGGAAGGCGCCCGCGATGGCCATCCCCGTGACCCTGATCCCCGGTGACGGCATCGGGCCGGAGGTCGTCAACGCGGCCGTCGAAGCCATCGAGGCGGCGGGCGCGCGGCTGGAATGGCAACGCGCCGCCGCCGGCGCGGGCGCGGTGCCGACGCACGGGACGCCGATCCCCGCCGAGACGCTGGACTCGATCCGGCGCACCAAGCTGGCGCTGAAGGGTCCGCTGGCGACGCCCATCGGCGAAGGTTTCCGCAGCGCCAACGTAGCGCTACGGAAGGAATTCGACCTGTACGCGAACGTGCGCCCGGCGCGGACCTTCGCCGGCGTCGAGACGCGCTACACGGGCGTCGACCTGGTGGTCATCCGCGAGAACACGCAAGGGCTCTACTCGGGCGTCGAGCACTACGTCGACGAGGAGCGCAGCGCCGCGGAATCGATCAGCATCATCACCCGCAAGGGGAGCGAGCGGATCGTCGAGTACGCCTTCCAGTATGCGAAGTCGCGCGGAAGGCGTCTGGTCACGCTGGTGCACAAGGCGAACATCCTCAAGGCCACCAGCGGACTCTTCCTGGAGACCGGACGCCAGGTGGCGACCAGGCATCCCGAGATCCAGTTCAAGGAGATCATCGTCGACAACTGCGCCATGCAGCTGGTGAAGAACCCCAACCAGTTCGACGTGCTCGTCACCACCAACCTCTTCGGCGACATCCTCAGCGACCTCACTTCCGGCCTCATCGGCGGGCTGGGGCTCACGGCGGGCGCGAACATCGGCGCGGACACCGCCATCTTCGAGGCGGTGCACGGCACCGCGCCCGACATCGCCGGCAAGGGTATCGCGAATCCGACCGCGGTCATGCTCGCTGGCGCGATGCTGCTCGAGCACATCGGTGAGCGCACCGCCGCGGAGAAGCTGGCCACCGCCATCCGGGAAGCCATCGCCTCGAAGGAAGCCACGACCCGCGACCTGGGAGGCAACGCCACCTCCCGCATGTTCACCAACGCCGTCCTGAAGCGCCTCCGCTGAAAGACTACAAGATCACCGCGGAGACGCGGAGGGCGCGGAGTTTGGTTTTCTGAAAAATCGACCTCCGCGTGCTCCGCGTCTCCGCGGTGATCCTTTAGTCCAGTTCGGCGAGCCAGATCGTGGCGTCGTGCTCCTTGATGGGGAGAGGTTGGAGGGAGTTGCCGGGGCAGGGGCCGCCGGTGCAGGAACCCGTCGAGGGATCGAAGCGGGCGCCGTGCGCGTGGCACTCGATCTCGCCGAGGGAGTTGAACAGGCGGCCGTCGCCCACGTCGACGGGTTGGGCGCGGTGGGGGCAGAGATTGACCCAGGCGCGCACCGTGCCGTCAGGAGCGCGGTGAGCGAAGCCTTCTACCGAGAGCGGGCCGAAGGGGCCGCGCACAGGCGGGAGGGGAAAGCGGATCGAGCCGCCGGGTTGCAGGTCGCGAAGATCGAACAGCTTCGTCACGGCTTCGGCGCCACCCACGGAATCTCGCGCCCGCCGGCGCGCAGGTTGGCCGCGCGCGCCAGCACGAAGAGCAGATCCGACAGCCGGTTCAGGTAGGCGAGAACGTGCGGCGACACCGTCTCCTCGCGCGAGAGCTGCACCGCCTTGCGCTCTGCGCGCCGGCACACGGTGCGGCACAAGTGCAGCGCCGCGCCCGGCCGCGAGCCGCCCGGCAGGATGAACTGGCGCATCTCGGGCAGCTCGCCGGTGAGGCGATCGATGTCCTTCTCCATCCGCGCAACCATCTCGGCGCGGATGCGGGGGACCTCGCGGGGCGCCTTGTCCGCCTGGGGCGTGGCGAGCTCGGAGCCCAGCGTGAACAGCTCGCTCTGGAGCGCATCGACGATGGCGAGGAGGTCCTTCTGCGCGGGCTCGAGCAGCTCCTCGCGCGCCGCGCCCAGGGCGCTGTTCAGCTCGTCCACCTCGCCATAGGCGCCGACGCGCAGATCGTCCTTGCGCACGCGCGGGCCGCCGAACAGGCCGGTCGATCCGTCGTCCCCGCGCCGCGTGTAGATCTTGCTCATCGTGGTCGCGCACCCTACTGCGCGCTGCTAGGATCGGGCAACGATGCGCGTCGCCGCCTACCCCCACCGCAAGGCCGTGCACTGCGGCTCCGGGACCCTTGCATCCGCGCTGGCGCATCGCGGCCTTTCACTGTCCGAGCCGATGGTGTTCGGGCTCGGCGCGGGGCTCGGGTTCGCTCTCCACGAAGGAGAGCCGCCGCAGCAGGCCTCGCGGTTCTTCGTCGGGCGCAGCCCCAGCTTCGAGCAGGACCTGTGCGCCTCGCTCGGCGCCGAGCTGACGGTCGAGCAGTACGACAAGCCCGCCGGCGCGTGGGCGCGATGCTGCGAGCTGGTCGCGCAAGGAAAGCCGGCGCTGGTCTACACCGACCTGTACGAGATGCCGTACATCGGCGCGCGCAACCACTGGTACGGCCATCTGGTCGCCGTGATCGGGCACGAGGGTGACGAGGCCGTGATCTCGGACAACGAGCGGCCGGAGCCGGTCGCCGTTCCCATCGCCGCGCTCCAGCGCGCTCTGGGCGGACCCGCGCCCGTCCCGGTGGACGGCATCTCGGTGCTGTCGCTCGGCGAGGTCGACCCCGCTCCGCGGCGGAGGCCGCGCGAAGCGGTGCTCCAGCAAGCGGTGCGCCTCACCGAGGAAGCAGCGCCGCGCACGGGCGTGCCGGGGCTGCGCGCGCTGGCTGAAGAGCTGCCCGACTGGAACGGCCGGCCCGATGCGGACCGGTGCTTCCGTCTGGCCGCGCAGGTCATCGAGCAGCGCGGGACCGGCGGCGGGCTCTTCCGGCGCATGTACGCGCAGTTCCTCGAGGAGGCCGGGCTGCCCCAGCTGTCCGCGCTCTGCGTACGGTCGGCGGAGGCCTTCAGCGCGCTGGCGAAGCGGCTCGCACCGGAAGAGGCGCGGGCCTGCGCTACCGCCGAGGAGACGCTGTGGAAGCGTGCGCTGGACGTGCTCGAGCCATGACCCGGGCCGCCGCCGCGCTCGCCTTGGTCGCCGCTTGCGGCGGCATGAAGGATCCGGCGTCGGTCGCGGACAAGTTCGTCGACCGCTATTACGTCGAGTCGGATCAGCAGGGCGCGCTGCCCTTCACCACCGGAGTGGCGACGTTGCAGCTGCAGGACGAGCTTCGCCTGACGGCCGAGGGACGCAGGCCCGGCAATCCGTTTCCGTCCCGCCAGGTGCGCGTCTACTACACCCGGTCGACCCTGGCGGGCGCCGATGCCGAACGGACGGCGGACTACAAGCTGGACATCCGGCCGCAGGGAGGGGGCGACTTGCAGCGCGAGGCCCACCTCACGCTCGCGCGGCAGGCCGACGGAACCTGGCGGGTGGTGCGCTTCCACGAGACGCAGCCCTCGCGATGAAGCTCGAGTACACGATCTCGCAGGACGCGGGCGGGCAGCGGCTGGACAAGTTCCTCCGCCGCCGGCTCGCGGAGATGCCGCTCTCGCACCTCTACAAGATGGTGCGCACCAAGAAGGTGCGCGTGAACGGCGCGCGCGCCGACGTCGCGCAGCTGCTCCAGCCGGGCGACGTGGTGGTGGTCCACGGCGCCCGGGAAGCGAACCCCGACCTGGCTCCGGCGCCTGCCGCACAGCGCCCGGCCAGCGACGTGCGCCAGGACTTCGCCGTTCTCTACGAAGACGCGCACATCCTGGTCTGCAACAAGCCGGCCGGGCTCCCCATCCATGCCGGGTCGGGGATCAGCGGCGACACCTTGGTCGATCAGGCGCGCGCCTATCTCGAGCGGCAGGGGCTGGTGGTCCCGGAAGGCGAGTTCAAGCCCAGCCCCGCCCACCGGCTCGACCGGGAAACCAGCGGCGTGGTGGTAGTGGGCAAGACGCGGCAGGCGATGGTCCGACTCACCGAGATGTTCACGGCGGGCGAACCGAAGAAGACGTATCTGGCGCTGGCGAAGGGCAGATTCCAGCGCGACCGCGGCACGGTGGACCTGCGCCTCGCCGAGCACCAGCAGACCCAGGCCAGCAAGCAGCAACGCGGCGTGAACCTCCAGGAAGCCGTCACTCACTGGACGAAGGTCGCGGGCGGCCCCGAGGCTACCCTGCTCGAGCTGTCGATCGAGACTGGCCGCACCCACCAGATCCGGCGCCATCTGGCGGCGATCGGACATCCGGTCGTCGGTGACGCGAAGTACGGCGATTTCACCTTCAACCGGAGGGCGCGCTCGGCGTGGGGCGCGAAGCGCATGTTCCTGCATTCTTCCAGGCTCGGGTTGGCGCATCCCGTCACGGGGAAGAGGCTCGCCTTCGACGCGCCGCTTCCGGGCGAGCTGGCCGAGGTGCTCCCGAAGGCCGGCGTGGCATGGTCGCCCACACGGCCGCACCCGAAGGAAGGATGATGCGTTCCGGCGCGTTTGTACCTATTCTCAGCGCGCGTTTCCCATGAACACCAACACCCCGTCGCCGCCGCCGAAGATCGTGCCGCCGCTCTGGCGCCGCGTGTGGACCCGGCTCATGGCCGATCGCGGTCCCGGGAAGAAGCGGCTCTGGGTGCTGGTCGCCATCCCCGCGGGCGCGCTGGCGTTCATCGGGCTCATCGCGCTGGTCGCCCTCTACGCCGCGTTCGCGAAGGGGCTTCCCTCGATCGACTGGGCGCGCCAGTACCGCCCGCCCATCGTCACCAACGTGATCAGCGGCGACCAGCAGGTGATGGGCGAGTTCTACGACGAACGCCGCGTGGTCGTGCCCTACCAGCGCATCCCCAAGAAGCTGGTGCAGGCCTTCATCGCCAGCGAGGACGCCGGGTTCTTCGACCACGGCGGCGTCAGCTTCACGGGCCTGTTGCGCGGCCTCTACCAGACGTACGTGAAGCGGACGCGCATCGTCGGCGGCTCGACGCTTTCGCAGCAGACCGCGAAGGCGATCATCGCCTCCTCCGAGGGCGCGAAGGCGGTCCGCGTGCGCAGCGGCTGGGCCGGGGTGCGCCGCAAGGTGCGCGAGTTCATCCTGACCCGACGCCTGGAGAGCAATTTCAACAAGGAGCAGATCCTCAACCTCTATCTGAACGAGGTGTACCTCGGGCACCATGCCTACGGCGTGCAGGCC
>VBKO01000183.1 GCA_005888115.1 Deltaproteobacteria bacterium | reverse complement strand
TCGCGTTGGGCCTCGACGTGCTTGTCGTCCAGATCGAGCACGCGCTGGAAGGAGGAGGTCGCGGCCTTCAGATTGCCGACCACCTTGTGCATGTGGCCGAGGAAGAGGTGGGCCGGGAGGCAGCGGTCGACCAGCTTGAGGGCCTTCTTCACCTCGGTGGCGCAGTCGTCGAAGGCCTGCTTGCGGTCGCCGGCGAGGAGGAAGCGGGCGTATCCGCGCCAGGCGTAGAACTCCGCTTCCTGGTCGTTCAGCTGGATCGCCTCGTCGAGCAGGGCGAGGCCTTCCTTGTACTTGCGCGCCTTGATGAGAATCTCCGCCTTCTGGAATTTCTCCTCGGCGTCGAAGATGCGCCCGATGTCCACGTCCTTCTTGTCGCCGGTCAGCTCGGCCTCGTACTCCTTGCGCCGGGCGTCGTCGCCGAGCACCTGGGCCGCCTCGTTGACGCGCGCAAAGAGGCTTTCCTTCACCTCGCGCAGCTCGGCCTGCGAAGGATCGGTCACGGTATCCGGGTGCAGGTCACGGGCGAGAAGCACGAACGCCTTCTTCACGTCGGCGGCCGCCGCCTTCTTGTCCAGGCCGAGAGCCTCGAAGTGCGTCCCCTTCTCCAGGCGCGCCACGACGCCGCGCAGGCGCGCGAGCTGCGCCTGCGGCGTTTCGTCCGCCGGGGGCGTCGCGTACGTGCGCGTCGGCGCGGCGGGCTTGGGTGGAGGCGGAGCGGGCTTGGCGACCGGCGCCGATCCGCGGGCCGGCGTCGGGCGCGCGGCGGCTGCCGGCCTGGGCGGCGGGGGCGGCACAGGCTTCGCCGCGGCGGGCGGCGGCGCCGTCTGGGCCGCAGGCTCGGGCGCGGCCGCGGGCGGAGGTGGCGGCGCGGGAGGAGGCGAGGCGGCGCTGGCAGGACGCGGCGCCTCCCCCGACTCGCCGAAGGAGAGGTGCTTCAGCTCCGTCAGCAGGTGCAACAGGCGCACCGTCCCGGGCGCGCCGTGTTGCTCGACCAGCTGTTCGCCGGTCCGCGTCCCGTCGATCGACGCGTAGAGGCGCGCCTCCTGCGCCGTCAGCGCCAGCTCTTCCAGCTTGCCGATGCTCGACCCGCCGGAGCGCTGAACGACGCGGGCGAGCTGCTTCCCCAGGCGCGCGCGCAGCGGCGCCGGATCGAGCCGCCGCACCGCCTCGGCGAGCAGCGTCCACTTGTGCCCCAGCGCGAAGGCGCCGGGTGGCGACGGCGCATCCTTCTGGAAGGAGAAGGTGGCGCGCGAGGTCTCGATGACCCGATCGAGCAAGAACAGCGCGTGCTCGCCCAGCAGCTTGTGCGCGTCCGCCGGCGGGATGAACTGCAGCTGGAACAGCGCGGATACCACGTCCACGCCGCTCTTGGTCGCGTGCGCCTCCGCCTGCGAAGCCTGCTCGGGCGTGACCACCTTGCGCCCTTGCAGGAAGCGCGAGAGCGACAGCTCGGGATCGTCGGTCGAGAGATGGTCCGGGGCGCCGCGGCGGAAGCTCACGGTGATCATGCGGGCGGACTCGAGATGCAGCTCCAGCCAACCATTCGCGCCGGCGAGCGCCGCCAGCGCGTACAGCCGGACGGGCGAGACGTCCGCCAGGGTGCCCTGATCCGGCAGCACCAGTTTCTCCGACTGCATCACCGCCGCAGGGCGCATCACGGGCGGGCCCGTGGGCCTGGGCGGCGGTGGCGGCGGCGGCTTCTCGGGCGCAGGCGCGGCCGCCGGCTCCTCGACGTGCTTGCGCGCGGACGTCCCCTCCAGCATCGCGCGGAGGGCCGGCCCCACGTACATCCCCGACGCGGGCGTGGGCCGTTCCTTCGGCGGCGGCGGGGTGGACGCGGGCGCGGGCACGGCCGCCCGGCGCGCGGTGAGGAGGGAGCGGAGCTCAGGGAATTCCATCCCCGAGCGGAACTCCTTGCCGTCGAGCGAGGCTTGAGCCTTCTCGGTGAGCTGGCCGCGCAGCCGCTCGAGCGCGTCGATCTGGTACGGCCCCCAGACGCGCCCCTGCTCGGTCCGGATCCAGTACTGCTTGCCACCGGGAGGCATCCACGAAATCTACCGAATGCGCCGAAGGGGTGGACACCTTCGCGCGTGCTACCATGGAGGAGGAAGTGAGCGCGGAGGCGCCCGAGGTGGCCATCGCCAAGGTGCGCGCGCGACGCGCGGAGCGTCCCAACGCCACCCTTCTGTGCCGCCGCGTGGTCGCCGACATGGTGCGCGCCCTGCCGGAGCTCTCCCACATCCGCCCCTCGCGCATCCTCTTCATCGCCGGCGAGGCGAGGCGCGGGTCCCGCGCGACCATCCGTCCGCTCGGCGGAAGCGGCCGCGCCCGCGTGACGATCAAGGGGCGGCGGGCGCTCTACTGCGTCACCTTGCGCCCGAAGTTCTTCCGCGCCTCCACGCCCGAGCAGCGCGTCGCGACGCTCCTCCATGAGGTGTTGCACATCGGACCGCGGTTCGACGGGGGACTCGATCCCGAGCGCCGCCACTCGCGGCTCGGCCAGGAGCGCTTCGAGGCCCTGCTCCGCCCGCTGCTCAAGCGCTACCTGGCCCGCGGCGACCCGTCCCTGATCGGGGGCCTCGGCCACCATGGAGAGGTGCTGGCGCGCCAGTGGCTCGAACGGCCGACCGGGCGCAGCAGCGCCAGCCAGACCTACACCGAGAAGCACCTCTTCCTGGGGCCGCTGATGATGGTCACGCGGAGGAAGCTCCATTCGTGACGGGTGTCGGTTGGCGGCGAAACACGTTCTTGCGCGCCGGGGGAATCGGCGCGAAGCATGAGCGGTCTTCCGCTGGAGGAGGCCGTTTCGATGAAGATCGCGGTGTTGACGGGCGGAGGCGACTGCCCGGGTCTCAATGCGGTGATCCGCGCCGTGGTGCGCAGGGGCGAGCAGCACGGGCTCGAGGTGATGGGCATCCGCGAGGGATGGCGCGGGCTGCTCGATCCGCCGCTCCACGACCGGCTCACCCGCGAGGCGACCAGCGGCATCCTCCACCTGGGCGGCACCATTCTGGGCACCTCGCGCACCAACCCGTTCAAGAAACCCGCCAACGGTCCGGAGATGGTGCTCAAGAACCTCAAGGCGCTGAACGTGGGCGCGGTGGTGGCCATCGGCGGGGAGGATACGCTCGGCGTGGCGACCAAGTTCTCGTCGATGGGCATCAACATGGTCGGCGTCCCCAAGACGATCGACAACGATCTCTCCGGCACCGATCTGACGTTCGGCTTTGACACCGCGGTAGGCATCGCCACCGAGGCGATCGACCGCCTGCACTCCACGGCCGAGGCGCACAAGCGGGTGATCGTCTGCGAGGTGATGGGCCGGCACGCCGGCTGGATCGCCACGCACGCGGGCATGGCCGGCGGCGCCGACGTGATCCTCATCCCCGAGCGCCCCATCGACATCGAGAAGGTCTGCGAGCACATCCGCAACCGGCACCGCACGCAGGGGAAGAATTTCTCCATCGTGGTCGTCGCCGAGGGCGCCAAGTTCGCGCAAAAAGAGAGCACGGTGAACGAGAAGCTCGACGAGTTCGGCCACGTCCGGTTGGGCGGCATCGGGCAGCAGATCGCCGACATGATCGAGCAGCGCACGGGCTACGAGACGCGCGTCACGGTGCTCGGGCATATCCAGCGCGGCGGAACGCCGACCGCCTTCGACCGCGTCCTGGCTACGCGCTTCGGGGTGCACGCGGCCGACATGGTGGCGCGCGGCGAGTTCGGCAAGATGGCCGCGCTGCGCGGGACCCAGATCGTCAGCGTTGCCTTGCAGGAGGCGACCGCGCAGCTCAAGACCGTGGACCCCACGCTCTATGCCGTCGCCGAGGTGTTCTTCGGGTAGTGACGCGTGAAGCAAGGCTTACGTCTTGCTCATGGCACGCTCGGCGAACCAGAGATCGTACTGTGTCTGAAGGTTCATCCAGAACTCAGCCGTCGTTTCGAGAAAACGCGCAAGCAGGATCGCCGTCTCTGGCGTCACGCCGCGCTTCCCGTTGATGATGGAGTTCACACGCTGGAGCGGTATCTCGAGCTGCTCGGACAATTCGGACTGTGTCATCTCGCGCGGCTTGAGGAACTCCTCTAGCAGGATCTCGCCCGGGTGGCTTGGCGGCCGGTTCTTGGGCAGCATGCGAATCCTCCTAGTGGTAGTCCACGATCCGGACTTGCTCCGCGTTCCCGTTCGCGAACTTGAAGACCACGCGGTACTGGTCGTTCACCCTGATGCTCCAGTGTCCGGCAAGATTGCCCTTCAACTTCTCTAGACGGTTTGACGGGGCCGCTTTCAGATCCATCAAGTCCCGTGCCGCGTTCAGCATGTCCAGTTTCCGGAGCGCCACCGCCCACAATTGCTTGGGAATCGACCTCGCGCCCTTCGAGTCCGTCCCGTCGAACAGATCGCGGGTCGCCTTGTCTCCAAAGCTGACGATCACCGCCTCGAACGCTAGTGCTTGCACGACTGCCGTGCAAGTGTGCAAGTCGCACGCCAAGACGCCGTTCATGGATTGGTACGGCGTTGCAAGAGGAAACCGACCCGGTATGGGTCTTCGGGTAGTAGGATGTCCGCCCCGATGGAGACGCGGCGCCGGTTCCTGAAAAAGACGTTGGGCGGAGCCGCGCTGCTCGCCGCCGCGGGGGCCGTCCCGTTGGCGCTGCGCAAGACGCAGCTGCGCGCGGCCCGCCAGCCGCTGCGCTTCTTCACTCCGGCGGAGTACTCGGTGTTCGCCGCCGTGGCTGAGCGCGTGCTCGCCCGAGGCCCTTGGCAGGTGCCGCCGGAGCTGGCTGGCGCGTCGCGCTCCAGGCCGCCGGCCCCCGCTCCCAGCGAAGTGGACGTGGCGGGCAAGGCGGACGCTTTTCTCGCGCCGCTCGACGCCGCCAGCGCGAAGGAGCTGAAGCAGTTGCTCGCCTTGTTCGACAACGCGCTGTTCAGCGTGCTCACCGGCGGACCGCCGCGTCCGTTCACGCGGATGAGCCCTGTGCAGCAGGACGTGCACCTCGAGCGCTGGGCCACCTCGCGCATGGCCGTGCGGCGCACCGGGTTCCAGGCGCTCAAGCGCCTCTCCGCGGCGGTGTACTACGGGGCGCCGGAGACGTACGCGTCGGTCGGCTATCCCGGTCCGCCGGACGAATTGGTGCGGACGGTGAACGCGGCGAGGGGGCGGCCGTGAGCGGCATCGTGCGCGGCGACCAGGTCGGCAAGGACCTGCTCCTCACGCCCGACGTCTGCATCGTCGGGAGCGGGCCCGGCGGCGCGATCGTCGCCTCGCGCCTCACGGAGGCGGGGGCGCTGCCGTTGGCGCTGCGCAAGACGCAGCTGCGCGCGGCGCGCCAGCCGCTGGGTGAACTGGACCACGAGCTTCCGCACTCCCGACGACGTGCTCGCCTTCTGGCGCGACAAGGAGGGCGCCGCGCTGACGCCAGAGGCTCTGCGACCCCACTTCGAGGAGGTCGAGCGGCGGCTCGGGATCCAGAAAGTCGATCTCGAGGAGGTCAACGCCAACAACCGGGCGCTCTACGACGGTTGCAAGAAGCTCGGGTGGTCCGTGGACACGATCAGCCGCAACGTGCGCGGCTGCCTGCGTACCGGCTACTGCGGGATGGGTTGTCCGGTGGACGCCAAGCAGAGCGCCGCGCTCACCTATCTGCCGGACGCCGTGTCGCGCGGCGCGACCGTCTACGCCGACTGCCGCGTGCGGCGCATCGAGTGGAGTGGCAAGCGCGCCCAGGCAGTGATCGGCGAGGTGCTCCATCCGGGGTCGCAGGAGCAGACCGGCCGGACGGTCCGCGTCGAGCCGCGGATCGTGGTGGTGAGCGCGGGCGCGCTCAACTCGCCGGCGTTGCTCCTCCGCTCCGGCATGGCGCAGGGTCCGGTCGGACGCAAGACGTGGCTCCATCCCACCGTGGCGATGGTGGCGCTCTACCGCGACCCCGTCGAGGGATTCTACGGCGCCCCCCAGAGTGTCGCCTCGCATCACTTCGCGCACCGCGGAAAGGACGCGGGCTTCTTCCTGGAAGCGGCGCCGGTGCATCCGATGCTGGCGGGCCTGGCCCTGCCGGGCTTTGGACCGCAGGTGACTGGACAGATGGGTCTCCTCCCGCACGTCTCGGTGAGCATCGCGCTCATGATCGACGGCTTCGGGAACGGCGAGGAGGGCGGCACGGTGACGCTCAGGCCCGACGGAGGGCCGAGGCTGGACTACCCGCAGGGCCCGCGCCACTTCGAGTGCTTCCGGGCCTCGATGAAGGCGCTCGCCCGGGCGCATCTCGCGAACGGAGCCCTGCGCCTGTCCAGCCTGCACGTGCCGGCGGTGACGGTCACCTCGGAGAAGGACCTGCCCGCCCTGGAAGCCGCCCCGCTGGGGCCGAACCGCTGCGGCCTCTTCACCGCGCACCAGATGGGCGGCTGCCGCATGGGCGCCGACCCGGCGCGGTCGGTGGTGAATCCCGAGCTGCGGCACCACTTCGTCGAAAACCTGTGGGTGGCCGACGGGAGCGCCTTCCCCACCGGCCTGGGCGTGAACCCGATGGAGTCGATCTACGCGGTGAGCTCGTGGGCCGCGCAGCACGTACGCTCCGCCCTGGCCA
>VBKO01000060.1 GCA_005888115.1 Deltaproteobacteria bacterium | reverse complement strand
CCACCGTCTCGATGAATGGAGGCGCGCCCGGCGTGGTGCTGGGGACGGCGATGAATACCGGCGGCCCCACCGAATTGTGCGTGTAGCTGCCGGTACCGGTGAGCGTGGGCTTCAGCTGTGCCCACGCTCGGGAAACGTCGTTGCGCGCCTGGACCACGCGCTCGGCGAGGACCTTCAGGTCGGGCGAGTTGGTCCGCGCCAGCGTCAGCGCCATCGGCAGCGGCAGCACCGGCCCTTCGGGCGGAGGGAGGGCCGGTGGCGGCCCGAGGTCGGCGATCAACGCCCGCGCCTTGGGCTGGATGACCGTGGTCGGCTGCTGCGGCGCTGAGGCGGCGATGAGCAGGGCGATGGTGCTGCGGACCAAGCTTCCTCCAGCCTGGCCTCCCCCGGCCAGCAGCCGCCGCGGAAATTCAGCGAAGGTCGCCGCGAAGTCAACCAGGAATGACGACGCCCGCCGCGCGCAGGCATTTCCGCGCCAGCGACGAGAGGCCGACGGAGGCCAGGTCCGCCGGGAGCGCCCAGCGGAGCCCCGCAGGCGCGGCGGCCCTCCGGGCCCGGGCGCGGAAGAGCAGCACCCGCAGGTCGCGGTGCGTGAGGACCTGCCGCACCTCGCCGCACGGTTCGAGGTGGGGCTGTCCAAAGACGCCACACGCGTCCAGGGCGGCGCGCGCCGCTGCCGCCGCGTCGTCGCCGCACACTTCCGCCGAAGGGAGGTCCCACAGGCCCGCGAACAGCTCGCCGTCGCCGCGCCGGCGGAGGAGCACCGCCCCATCGCGCCGGAGCAGCGCGGGCGCCGCCCAGATGAGCAGCGGCCGCGCCTTCGCACGTGTCCGGCCCGGAAAGGCCTCCGGCTCGCCCTGCCGGTGCGCGCCGCACCCCGGCGAGAGCGGGCACTCGCCGCAGCGAGGAGTGCGCGGCGTACACACCGTCGCGCCCAGCTCCATCAGGGCCTCGTTGAACTCGCCCGCGCGGCCGCGCGGAAGCAGCCCCGGAGCGATCCTCCAGGCGCGCTCCCGCGCCTCGCCGGCGTCCCCTCGCAGCCGCAGGACGCGCGCCAGCACCCGCGCCACGTTTCCGTCCACGAGCGGCACCTGCTCGCCGAAGGCGAGGCTCGCCACGGCCGCCGCCGTGTAAGGACCGAAGCCGGGCAGCTCGCGCAGCGCCGCCGCCGTCCGCGGCAGGCCGCCGGCCGCCGCCGCGGCGCGCGCCGCCCGATGCAGATTGCGTCCCCGCGCGTAGTAGCCGAGCCCGCTCCACAGCGCGAGCACCTCGTCCTCGCCGGCCTGCGCAAGCGACGCGAGCGTCGGGAACCTTCGCAGGAAACGCAGGTAGTACGGGACCACGACGTCGACTCGGGTCTGCTGAAGCATCACCTCGCTCAGCCATACCCGGTATGGATCGCGAGGCGCTTCCCGCCAGGGCAGGTCGCGCCGCGCCCGCGCGAACCAGGAGAGGAGGGGGGCAAAAAGCGTGCTAGGAGTACGCAACTTTCGCCTCCCCGGAGGGGCCTCGAGTGAAGCGCATCCGCGTGCACAGCGTCGAGCAGTACGTCGCCGAGATCGGGCCACTCATGAAGGAGGGCCTGCCGATGTATCGCGCCGACGACGTCGAGCACGGCCTGTTGGGAGTGGGCTTCACCGGCGCGGAGACCGAAGTGCTCATCTCCATCCAGGAATTCAAGGAGACGGGCGATCTCGTCAAGTATGGCGAGCTGATCGAGCCGTACGAGCCGGAAGGCAAGAAGACACAGAAGGTCAAGGCGGAGAAGAGGTAGGCGTCATCTCCGGGCCGCCGCCTCGACGGCGTCGAGGGTCCGCGGGATCTCCGCCGTGAGATTCTGGTGGCCGCCCTCGGTGACGAGGATGTCGTCCTCGATGCGGATGCCCACCCCGCGCAATTCCGGCGGCGCCTTGTCGTCGTCGGGCGCGACGTATAGCCCCGGCTCGACGGTGAACACCATTCCCGGCTCGAGCCGGCGCGGCCCGCCGTCCCGGCCGCGGTAGTCGCCGGCGTCGTGCACGTCGAGACCGAGCCAGTGACTGGTGCGGTGCATGTAGTAACGCCGGTATGCGTTGTCCTTGATGAGCTGGTCGACGTCGCCTGCGAGCAGCCCCAGCCTCACCATGCCCTCGGTGAGGATGCGCACGGCGCCCTCGTGCAGAGCGTCGAGCGTCTCGCCGGGACGTGCAGCCGCGATGGCGTGGTCACGCGTGTTCTCGGCGGTGCGGAAAGCCACCTTCGCCAGCTCCAGCAGCTGGACTCCCGAGTAGTACGTGGAGGCCACGGCGAGGAGCAGCTCTTGCCTCTGCTGCGCCTCGTCCAGCCGGGCCACGTCGACGCGCTGCCAAGCGGTGGCGATTGCGGGGAAGACCCGGCCATTGAAAATCGGGACCTGGAGGCCGAGCGCGCCGGCCACCGTGTTGGGGCTGCCCTCCACCGTTTCGATGAATGGAGGCGCGCCCGGCGTGGTGCTGGGGACGGCGATGAATACCGGCGGCCCCACCGAATTGTGCGTGTAGCTGCCGGTACCGGTGAGCGTGGGCTTCAGCTGTGCCCACGCTCGGGAAACGTCGTTGCGCGCCTGGACCACGCGCTCGGCGAGGACCTTCAGGTCGGGCGAGTTGGTCCGCGCCAGCGTCAGCGCCATCGGCAGCGGCAGCACCGGCCCTTCGGGCGGAGGGAGGGCCGGTGGCGGCCCGAGGTCGGCGATCAACGCCCGCGCCTTGGGCTGGATGACCGTGGTCGGCTGCTGCGGCGCTGAGGCGGCGATGAGCAGGGCGATGGTGCTGCGGACCAAGCTTCCTCCAGCCTGGCCTCCCCCGGCCAGCAGCCGCCGCGGAAATTCAGCGAAGGTCGCCGCGAAGTCAACCAGGAATGACGACGCCCGCCGCGCGCAGGCATTTCCGCGCCAGCGACGAGAGGCCGACGGAGGCCAGGTCCGCCGGGAGCGCCCAGCGGAGCCCCGCAGGCGCGGCGGCCCTCCGGGCCCGGGCGCGGAAGAGCAGCACCCGCAGGTCGCGGTGCGTGAGGACCTGCCGCACCTCGCCGCACGGTTCGAGGTGGGGCTGTCCAAAGACGCCACACGCGTCCAGGGCGGCGCGCGCCGCTGCCGCCGCGTCGTCGCCGCACACTTCCGCCGAAGGGAGGTCCCACAGGCCCGCGAACAGCTCGCGGCCTCCGCGCCGGCGTCGATCAGCACCAGATCGCCCTCGCGAATCGGGTCCGAGTTGTCGTTGTAGTGGAGCACGGTGGCGTTGGCGCCCGCGGCAACGATCGGGTAGTAGCCCCACCCCCGTCCCCCGCCTCCGCGAAACTCGCGCTCGAGGAGCGCCTGCAGCTCGTACTCGTGCGATCCGGGCTGCCCCGCGGCCATCGCGGCCAGGTGCGCCTTGCGCGTCAGCTCGACCGCCTTGCGCAGAGCGCGCAGCTCCTCCGGCGATTTGCGCAGCCGCAGCTCGTGCACGATCTGGCCCGGATCCTCGAGGCGCGGCGGCGCCGCGGCCCCCGCACGCGAGCGCATCCGCAGCATCTGCAGCGTCCGCGCGATGCGCGCATCGAAAGCGGGGTCGACGGCTCCTAGCCGGTAGAAGAGGGTGCCTGCCGATCCGAGAAGCGCCGGCAGCTCCTTGTCGAGCTCGTCGATGGTGAACGCCTGGTCGGCGCCGAAGGCCGCTGTCGCCCCGTCCACGCCGGCGCGCCGGCCGGTCCAGACCTCGCGCTCGCGGTCGCGCGGCCGGACGAAGAGCGTGAGCGGCTTTCCCTCGGTCGAGAGCACCGCCACCGCTTCCGGCTCTTCGAAGCCGGTGAGCCAGAAGAGGTCCGAGTCGGCGCGGTAGGGATGCTCGACGTCGTGATTGCGTGTGGCCACGGGTGTGGCCGGAAACACGGCGACCGACCGGCCGGGCGCCATCTCGCGCATCCGCCGGAGCACTTCGGCGCGGCGAGCCAGGAAGACTTCGGGGGAAAAGGCGGGAGTGGTCGCCATCGCGGAAAGCTCCTCCCTTGACTGGATTGCCCGGCTCAGGCCTCTTGCGCAAGCGCTTTCGCCGACCGGGGTGTAGAAGAAGCAGGGCGAGGCCTACCTTGCCTTGCGAACGAGTGCCGAGGGAGTGTCCATGCCCGAGCAGAAGGGTCCGTCCAGCGACGCCGAGATCAGGGCAGCTCTAGAAGAGCTGCCCGGCTGGAAGCAACAAGGGAAGGCGATCACTCGCACGTACGACCTCAAGGGGTTCAAGGCGGCGATGGCCTTCGCCGGCACCGTCGGCGAGCTCGCGGACCGGGCCGACCATCACCCGGACATCCTCATCCAGTACTCGAAGGTCACCTTGACGCTGTGGAGCCATGACAAGGGCGGCGTGACCGACCGCGACCTGCGGCTGGCGCGGCAGATCGAGGCCGCCGCGAAGGACCAGCTCGCGTAGTAGGCTGCCGCGCATGGCGGCCTGGCACCATCTGCCCGACCTGGAGCTGCTCGCCCTCTGCTCGATGCAGGCGCACCGGGCCGGCGGACCGGGCGGGCAGCATCGCAACAAGTCGGAGACCGCGGTGCGCCTCGTGCACCTGCCTACCGGCGTCGTCGCCGAGGGCAAGGACCAGCGCTCGCGCGCGCAGAACCTGGCAGCGGCGCTCGACCGGCTGCGCGAGAAGCTCGCGAGGCGCGCCTACCGTCCGCCCCCGCGCCACAAGACCCGGCCCAGTCGGGCCGCGAAGGAGAAGAGGCTTTCGGAGAAGAGGCGCGCGGCGGAGAGGAAGAAGGAGCGGCGGTGGGCGGAATAGCGGCTGCCGTGCTGCTCGGCATCGCCGCGGGGGCGGCGACCTCGGACTCGACCCCCGTGATGGCGCGGCAAGAGAAGTTCCTGTACCTGCTCCGGAGCTATCCCCAGCGGCCGCCACGGGACACCCTGGGGCAGGTGGAGCAGCTCGTGCAGCAGGGAGACTTCCCCGACCACGACCGCGCCGAGGCGTGGCTCGGCAGCGCGTGGCTCGCCCTGCAGGAACGGCAGGCGGCGCGGCGCTGGTTCGAGCGCGTCGCGCGCGATCATCCAGGTTCGGTGTGGGTCGAACGGAGCTGGCTGGGACTGGGCGACGCGGCGGCGCAAGAGCGGCGGTACGGGATCGCGCTCGCCTGGTACGCGAAGGCGCGGAACGCCCCGGACGCAGCTGTTCGGGAGATGGGCCGTGTTTCGGAACAGTCGACGCTCACGCTGCGCGAGCGGCAGCGGTGGGCCTGGACGGCGGGTGGCGTCGCGCTCGTCATCGTGGGCCTGTTGGCGGCGTCTCTCGGTCGGCACCGCCCTCTGCGCCTGTGGCCGCTGCCGGCCGAGGCGCACATCCTGCTCCCGGTGCTCGCCGTGCTCGCGCTCCTTTCCGTGCGGCAGGATCCCGCGCCACGGGCCGCGATTCTCGAGCTGTGCATGGGCGCGGCCTTTCTGGTCACTTTGTCCGGGCTGCGGCTGCGCGCTGCTTCGCCGCGCGGCGCGGCCCGGGCGGTGCACGCGGCCGGCACGCTCGCCGCGCTCGGCGCGCTCGCGTACGTTGCGGTGTACCGCGGTGAATTGGTCGGCATGGTGCTCGAGACTCTCCGCGCGGGCCCGGGGTAGAGTCCGCGCCATGCCGATCTCTCCCGAGGACAAGGGATTCGGGCAGGGCTCGCCCGAGCTGGCGCGCTGGGCCGAGAAGGTCTTCCAGCCCGAGGACCCGGTGCTCGCCGAGATCCGCGCTCGCAGCATCCGCGAAGGGCTGCCCGCCATCGCCGTGGGCCGGTTCGACGGGTTGCATCTCGAAGTCCTGGCGAGGCTGGTCGGCGCTCGCAAGGCGGTGGAGATCGGCACGCTCGGCGGCTACAGCGGTGTGTGCCTGCTCCGCGGCATGCCGGAGGACGGCGTGCTGCACACCTTCGAGCTGGACGCGCACCATGCCGAGGTCGCTCGCGAGTCCTTTCGCAAGGCGGGCGTCGCGAACCGCGCGCGGATCCACCTCGGGCCGGCGCTGCAGAAGCTGCGAGAGATCGAGAACGAAGCGCCGTTCGACCTCTGCTTCATCGACGCCGACAAGACCGGCTATCCCGCCTATCTCGACTGGGCGGCGCGGCACCTCCGCGTCGGAGGCGCCGTGCTGGGAGACAACGCCTTCGGTTTCGGTGGGGTCGCCCAGCCGGACGGCGACGAGGGAGTGCGCGCGCTCCGCCGCTTCAACGAGGAGCTGGCCCGCGGCGGCCGCTTCCGCGCCACGATGATTCCCACGGAGGAAGGGCTCGCCCTGGGCGTGAAGGTCGCCTAGAGCGTGAAGGTCAGGCCGAGCGAGATCCCGCCGTGCGCCGTATCCCGGCCAGCGAGGTGGTACGCGCCTGCGGAGATTCCCAGGACGGGAGCCACGCGGATTCCTTCCCAGCGAAGATCCACGCCTATCTGCAGCACTCCGCTGGGGCCATGCTGTGTCTCGGGTATGCCCGGGTTCGTTCCTGACTTGTACCCGAGGAGCTCCCAGACCGCCGCCACGCCGACCCACGGGTCGTGCGGCGCTTCCGGAGCAAAATGGAAGCGTGCGCCTGCCCCGACCCGATAGTAGTAGCAGCTGGGGAGAGAGCAATTCGGCGCGAAACCGAGCTCGCCGAGTGGCCCGAAGAACCACCGTCCCAGGCGAGCACCAAGGTCGACCCGCAATCCACCGCGCAGCGTGTCGGGGACCTCGCTGGGCGCGGAATCAACGCTCCCGCCCGGCTGGTTCGGCACGTTCCCCAGCTGCCGCTCCACGGACGCCCCGATGGTGGCCTCGAAACCGGCAGCCGAGGCTGCCCCGGTGAACAAGAAACACACGCACATGACGCCGCGCACGTCCATGCGGACCAGCGTCGACACCAGACGGTCACCGTCTCTACTTCTGCGCTTCCGCGTCCGACTTGAGAACCTCGTCGGCCCGCTTCTTGCGCCAGGCCCGCAGCTTCTCGCGCAGGTCCGGCCGCTTGGCGGCGAGGATCGAGACCGCGAGCAGCGCCGCGTTCGCCGCGCCGCCCTTGCCGATGGCCAGCGTTCCCACCGGGACACCCTTCGGCATCTGCACGATCGATAGCAGCGCGTCGACGCCTCCCAGCGTGGTCGAGGCGACCGGCACGCCGAGCACCGGCAGGACGGTCTTCGCCGCCACCACGCCCGGCAGCGCGGCCGCGCTCCCCGCGCCGGCGATGAGCACCTCGAGCCCGCGTTCCTCGGCCGTCTGCGACCACTCCAGCACCTTCTCGGGCGTGCGGTGCGCCGAGAGGATGCGCAGCTCGTGCTCGACGCCGAACTCGCGCAGGACCTCGACCGCTCCCTGAAGGACCTCCAGGTCGGTCTTGCTTCCCATGATGATGCCCACCAGGGCTTTTCCGGCCATCCGCGGCGGGTAACAGAGCACGCAACCCCGGTCAAGGCGCTTGACTGGCGCGTCCGCTGGCCGACAGATGCGGGGCGTGGAATTCCGCGAACGGGACGTGCCGGTGCGAGGGCTTTCGCTGCGGGTACGCGAGCGCGGGCCGCAGGAGAGCCCCGTGTCCGTGCTCCTGCACGGATGGCTCGACCACCGCGGCTCGTTCGACCTGCTGGCGCCGCTCCTGCCCGGCAGGACCGTCGCGGTCGACCAACGCGGGCACGGCGATTCGTCCTGGGCGGGCGCGGGCGCCTTCTACCACTTCGTCGAGTACCTGGGCGATCTGGACGGGCTGTTGCGCGAGCTGCAGCTGCCCGCCCCGGTGCGCCTGGTGGGCCATTCGATGGGCGGCGCGCTCTCGCTCCTCTACGCGGCCGCCCGGCCGGAATTGGTGGCGCACGTGACGCTCCTGGACGCGGCGCCGATGCTCATCGCTCCAGGGGAAGTGCCCGACCGTCTCTCGGGATGGCTCGAGGACCTGGGAAAGCCGAGGGAGTGGGGCATTCGCCTGGAAATGGGACCCGCTGCTGCGGGCGCGCTCTCCGCTGCCATACACGCAGGAGGTGCTGCAGGAGATCCTCGGCCGGGTCCGCGCGCCCGTGCTCCTCTTGCGCGCCGAGCGCGGCCACCTGCCGGACGAGCAGCAGCTCCGATCGTGGCTCGCCGCGGTCCCCGATCTCGCCATCGAGACGGTGCCAGGTGCGAGCCACCATCTCCACATCGAGCAGCCGGAGCGGGTCGCCGGCCGCATCCGGCTGGCCTGGGACGGCGCCGACCGCGACGCCCCCCGGCGCCGCCGGTTATAAGTCCCCCGCCGTGCGCGACATCGGCGTCTACATCCACTTCCCGTACTGCCTGTCGAAGTGCCCGTACTGCGACTTCGCCTCGCGAGCCGAGAAGGTCATCCCGCAGGAGCGCTATACGCGCGCCGTGCTGAGCGAGCTGCGCGCGCGCGCGCCCGAGTTCCCGGGCCGTCGCGCGGTGTCAATCTACTTCGGCGGCGGCACGCCCTCGCTGTGGGATCCGGAGCAGGTCGACGCTGTATTGCGGGAGGTCCGTGCCCTGTTCGAGGTGGCTCCGTCGGCGGAGATCACCTTGGAAGCGAATCCGGGGACCACCGACGAGGCACGCTTCTCGGCCTTCCGCGCCTCGGGGGTCAATCGCCTCTCCATCGGAGTGCAGTCCTTCGCGGCCCCGCAGCTGGTGGCGCTCGGCCGCCAGCACTCGGGCGGCGACGCCGTGCGCGCGTACCGGACCGCGCGCGCCGCCGGATTCGAGAACGTCTCGCTCGACCTGATCCACGGCGCGGAAGGCCAGACCGAGCAGGGCGCCGGAAGCGACGCGGCGGCGGCGGTCGCCCTCGGCCCCGAGCACGTGAGCTGCTACGCGCTGACGCTCACCGGGCTCGCCGAGGAGGTGCCGATGGCGAAAGCGGTGCGCCGCGGCGAGCTGCACCTGCCCGACGACGAGGCGCAGGCCGCCATGGGCGACGCCGTCCGCGGCGAGCTGCGGCGCGCGGGGTATGCGCGATACGAGATCTCCAACTACGCACGGCCGGGGTACGAGGCGGTGCACAACTCGCTCTACTGGCGCGGCCTGGAATACGCCGCGGCGGGATGCGGCGCGTGCGGGTTCCGCAGGTTGTCCGGCGGTGCCGCCGTCGCGCGGCGCTGGATGAACGACCGCTCGCCGGAGCGCTACCTCGAGCGAGTCGAGGCGACCGGCCTGGGAGAAGCGCAGTCGGAGGAGCTTGGCGCGGACGAGCATCTCCGCGAGCGCCTCTTCACCGGTCTCCGGCTCGCCAGAGGCCTCGACCTGGGCGCGCTGGAGGACGATCTGCGCCTCCCCGTGCGGTCCCGGTTCGCGCCGCAGATCGATCGGCTGCAGCGCGAAGGGCTCGCCGAGCTGGACGGAACGACCCTGCGCCTCACCGAGGCCGGCCTCGACCTGCACAGCGAAGTGGCCCTCCGCTTCTTCTGACGAGGTGCGCGAAGCTCGGCGATCTCAGGGCGTCAGCGCCAGCTCCCGGTCCTCTACTTCGTCGACGCGGCGAGCGAAGTCGGCGAACTCCGCGTAGCGCGCCGGCGCCACTCGCTGTTGCGGCAGGGCGAAGGATTCCTCGATCACCAGCTTGCCGCCCTGCTCGCGCGCGCTCCAGGAGAACTCGCCGTACGCGGTGCGCAATGCGACTGGCGGGGGCGGGGCGCGCAGATGGAAGCCTTCCGGCAGCGCGATTTCCGCGCGCGTGGTCTGCTTCTCCGCGGAGTCGACCAGAAGCGGCAGCGTCCGCTCGGCCTTCTGCACCCAGCGCCGGGACAGCCGCTGCGGCAAGACCGAGGCGGGCACCAGCAGGCGTGGGCCGTCGCGACGCGCGAGCTGCACCCGCAGGCCGTAGACCAAGGTCGTCGCGCCGCCGACCTCCGCCTCTCCCTCGGCCGCGAGCGATTCCAGCTCCACGCCCCGCAACCCACGACCGAGCATCGATTCCACGGCCTGCTTGCGCTGCGTGTCGTCGTACCGCTCGAGCGCGTCCTTGAGGCCCGCGGCCTCGAAGCCCAGGTGCCGGTCCCGGCCGCCGCCCGTGGCGCCTCCCGTCGAATCCAGCTCGAGCTGAAGGGCCACCTCCCGGCCGTCCTCCGCGGGTCCGGCCGGCGTGCGGATCTGCTGCGGCTCCTCGCCAGGCTCGGGGACGACCCACGCATCCTGCCCCCGCAGGAACGGCGGCAGCTGATCGAAGGGAGCGAGCCGGTAGCTCGGATCGACCCAGGCGGCTTCGTCGGGCAGGTCGATGCGCAGCACCGCCCAGCCATAGGCGTCGGGGCGCGGGAACCGGTACGGCGCCTGGTCCTGGTTGAACCCCCGCACCATCACGATGTGGCTGCCGATGCCCGCGGAGGCCAGCGCCGCCTTGAGCGGCAGCAGCCGGTTCCCGCGGCCCTGCGCGAGCACGTGCGCGGCGGGGACCGAAAAGTCCGATCCCTGCGATCGCCCGCGCACAGCCTGCGCCACCGCGGCATGGATCCGCCGCGCCCGCTCGCGCGGAGTCGCGCCCCCGGCCGCTCGCGCCAGCTCGTCGGTGGCGCTGCCGGGGCGGCCGCGGAGCAGCACCCAGTCGGCCATCGATCGCAAGAGGTCGCGCTGCCCGGCGCCGGAACCGACCTGGATCCAAGGCATCGTCTCCGCCTCTGGCGGCTCGTGCGGCTCGGGCTCCTGCGGCGCCACGTTACGCGCGCTCATGCGGAAGCGTTGCTCGCCGGCGACCTTCTCGATGGCGGGCGCGGCGGCGTTGTGCGCGTCCACCTCCAGCGGCAGCTGCGCGGGCCCCCGCACCTCGTAGGTGCTCTCCACCATCGGCGTCTGCTCGTCGCGAAAGAAGAACCCGCCCAGCCCGATCCCCGGCAATTCCGGGCCTCTCGGCGCGATCGCGCGCAGGTAGTCGATCTCGATGGCGTCGCCCGGCTCCACGCCCGGCATGGTCACGCCTTCCTTCTCGGGGATCGACTCGGGCTCCAGCGTACGGCCGTTCCGCTTGATGGTGCGGAGGCGCAGCACCTCGGCGTCCCCGGGCAGGTGCGCCTCCCCGAAGCGCGACACGCCCTTCTTGTCGAGCACCCGGACGACGCTGTGCACCCGCTCGACCGCGCCGCCGTCCGGATAGACTTGCACCGCGCCGTGGTCCAGCAGCCGGACCGCGGAGGCGCCCGGCGGCGCCTTGACGGTGGCGTCGCGGGTCAACGCAAGACCGTCGCGGTCCGCCCAGCGCATCACGTCCTCGCCGCGAGAGAGCGCCAGCTGGCGCCGGAGGGCCAGGTCTCCCGGAGCGAGCGCCATCGCGCGGACCCGCGTTTCGTCCGCCGCCCGGGCATCGCCGCTGGCCTCGAGGACACCGGCGAGGCGGCGCAGCGGGTCGGCGCTGCGCGGCGCGAGCGCGGCGGCCCTTTGCAGGGTGCGCACGGCGGCGCCCGCCTCGTTCCGCGCCCCCTGGATCTCGGCGAGGGCATGCAGGCGGGCGGGCTGGGCCGGATGGGCTGAGGCGAGCAGCGCGAAGAGCTCCTCAGCGCGCGCCAGGTCGCGCCGGTCCCGCAACAGGCCGGCCAGCGTGGAAGCCCCGTCGCCACAGGACAGGAGCCCCTCCGCGGCCTTCCGCTGGTCGGGAAGGCTGCCGTCCCGCCGTGCCAGCTCGTACCGCAGGGATCGCGCATCGCACCTGCCCGGGTCGCTCCGCAGCGCCGCTTCCACGCCGGTCCGCGCCGCGGAGGCGTTCCCCTGCGCGTCGAGCAGCCTGGCCCGGGCGAGTTGCAGCCGCGCCGGCAGAGCATCCGCGGCCGGGGTCCGGGCGGCGACGGTCAAGGCAGCGGGCGTCGCGCCCGCCGGCCGAGCCGGATCGCGCAGGTGCCGCAGCGCGGCTTCGGCCTGCTGCAGCTCCTGCGCGGCGTCATCGTACCGATCGGCGTCTCGCTGCAGCGCCGCCGACGTCAGCCGGGCGCGCAACAGGAGCGGATCCTTCCGCGCGGCCTGCGCGAGATCGACGAGCGCCCGCGACCGGCCGAGCCGGTCCGGCACCTCGGGGTCGCGCAGCACCTCTTGGGCGCGCAAGAAGAGCGCGGGCGCACCGGAGGCGCTGACCGCCACCGCGCGCGCTACCGCCACCCGCGCCGGCGCGCGCTCGTCGCCGATCACCGCGCGCGCCAGGAGCCACGCGGCGAGCGGGTCGGCGTCGTCCTCGCGCAACCGGTCTTCCGCCATGCGGCGGAGCGAAGGCGGTTCCGCCCAGGCGGCACGGGCGGAACAGGCGCTCCCGAGCGCACACGGCGCGTCGAGGCGGGCGCCTTTCAGCTCCAGAGGCGCGGCGCTGGCGAAATCCGCCGGCGCTCCGTCCGCGCGGACCAGCGTCAGCCGGAACCGCGCCCCCTCGGCCCGGCTCCAGCGCACCAAGGCCTGGTGCGTACCGGGGCCGAGCCTCACCGCGATGGTCTGGGCGCGCGGCATCTCGCGCGGGTACGGCGCGCGCGACACGACGACGGCGCCGTCGAAGCGCAGCTCCAGCGCAGCTGCTCCTTCGATCCAGGCGAGATAATCGCCGCCGCGCTCCACTCGCAGCTCACTGGCAGCGTAGAAGACGTCGCCGTCCGAGGGCTCCAGGTCGAGCCCGACGTCGCCGTCCGGAAAATCGAGCGGCCGCGACCCCGTCGGACCCGCCGGCGCCTGGGCGGGCGCCACCGCGGCGGACGACCCGTCCAGCGGGAGCGCGCGCGACAGGTCGAACAACCGGAGCGCGCCGAAGGGCCCCGCCACGCGCCAGCTTTGCACCACGCCCATCCTCGCCCATGCCTTGGCCTCCGCCTGCGGTCCCACCTCGGCCACGCGGGCCGCGAGCGACCGCGCGGCCGCTTCCCGCAGCAGGCGCGCTGCCCGGGGCGAGAGCGCGGCCGGAGCCCGCTCCGCCGCTTCGACGATGGCGTCGTCGACGGTGCGGGAGTCGCCCTGCACGTCGAGCAGCCTCGAGGCGGCGAGCTCCGCGAGCGGATCCGTGGGCGCTGCTCGCAGCGCATCGACCCACGCCCGGACCGCGGCCTGCGTGTCGAGGCGGTCCTCGAGGATCTCGGCGAGCCCGCAGAGGGCGAGCGCCCGCGCCCGCTGGTCCCCGCTCTGCGCGGCGGCGCGCAGCCGCGTTTCGGCGGCGGGGGCGTCGGAGGCGACCAGGTACCGCAGCCATCCCGCACGGGCGGCGGTCATCGGATCTGCGGAGGCAGCGCGCTCGGCCTCGTCCAGCCGGCGGCGCGCTTCCTCCTCGGGGCTTGCCCGCGGCGAAGGGCGACCCGCCGCATGGCTGCAAGTGAGCGCAAGCGCGGAGATCGCCAGCAGCGCGGCCGGACGCAAGAGGCGATGCACGTTCAGCGGCCCTCGTTCACCGCGGTCTGCGCCGGCGGGGCCGCCTCGACCTTGCGCAGCAGGACCCGGTCGAGCCTGCCTAGAAACGAGCGGAACGCCGCGTAGTCTTGTGGCGCGACCGTGCCGCCCTTCAGCTCCAGCGTGAGGCTGGCGGTCACCTTCCCGTCGCCGCGCGCATACTTGACCGACCAGCTGCCCTGGGTGGCGTTCTCCGACGCGTCCTCCGGCAGCGACGCGCTCCACCCTCGCGGCAGCTCGACTTCCGCCCAGACGGTCAGGCGCTGCGGCGCGGGAAGGCGTTGCGGCAGCGCCCTGCGCGAGAGCTGCGCGTACGACTCGACGTAGCTGCGCTGCTGGCCGAAGGGCGAGAAGCGCAGCGCGCCGGCGGAGAGGGTGGCGAACGCCGGCGCGTTTGCCTGGAAGCGCGCGGTGAACGGCCGCTCGATGTCGTGCGGGTCCGAGACGTCGACGGCGGTCACCTTGACCCCCGGGAAGGCCGCCCGCGCCAGCTGCTCCTCGGCGCGCGCGCGCCGTTCGTCGGGCGACTCGAACGTCCGCCGCAGCTCGGCGGTCCAGGGGCCGCGCGCGCTCGCAGTCAGGTCCAGCTTGGCGCTTCCGTCCGGGCTCAACGAGAGGCGCGCGCGCGTCTCGTCGAGGTTGTCGGCGGGCCGGGCGTCGGGCGTACGGCGGATGCGGGAGCCGGTGCCGTCGGGCTCCACCACCAACGCCTCGGCGCCGCGATCGTCGGGAGGCAGCTCGCCCGAGCCGTGGAACTCCGCCGTGCCGTCCAGGTAGAGCTCGTATTTGGGCACGTAGAGGATGGCGTGGTCGAACACCGCGAGCGAGGCCGGCGCCTCGGACAGGTTGCCCATCCTCCGGGTGCGCAGGAGCACCAGCCGCGAGTCGATCCCGAGCGCCTCGAGCATCGCGTGCATGAGGGAAGCCTTGTCCTTGCAGTCGCCGAACCGGCGGGTGAGCACGGTCTCCACCGGGTAGGGCTTGAAGCTGTGGATCCCGAACTCCAGCGCCACGTACCGCGTCCGTGACACCACGTAGTCGTACACGGCGCGGATGCGCCCCTCCTCGTCGCTTCCGGGGACGCCGCGCACCGCCTCCTCGGCGGCGGCGCGCACCTCGTCGGTGACACGCAGCTGGTCCTTCACCAGGCCCCAGTAGAAGCGCGCGACGCTCTCCCAATCCTTGTAGGTCGACACGTGCACGTACGCGAGCAGGTCGCTGGCGCCCGGCATCGACGGCTCCGGCACCACGCGCGGGACGTCGCGCGCCGTCCAGCGCTGCCAGGTGCCACCATCGGGCAGCTTGCCCTCGGTGTGGCTGAGCCGCGGGAGCGGCGTCGCCGCGGCGTAGAAGCTACGACCCGGCGGACCCAGGAGCACGTAGTCCGCGATCCCCTTGCGCGAGTATCCCTGCAGGTATTGGAAGTCGCCGAAGTAGTCGGCGAAGAAGTTGGTGCCCGAATCGTCGATGCGCTGCACCATCTCGAGCACGTCGCCGGCCTCCAGCTGGGGGAACCCGACCACCCGCGAGCGCAGGTCGTAGTACATCGCGTACCAGGGCTCGCTCACATTGCGCTCGCCGTCGCTCCGGCTCTCCACCACCGTGCCGTCCTTGCGCACGATGCGGGCGCGCTCGATGCGCACCACCTGCCGGTCCGGGGAGTACTGCACCGACTGCCATCGCGACTGGTCCACGCCGCGCGGGGTGAGCGCGCGCAGCACCAGCTGGCGGGTGCGCGAAGAGAGCCCGTTGGCGAAGACGCGCGTGACGGAGAGGTCCGCCAGGATCTCCACGTCGTCGCCCTGCGCGGCGCTCGGCGCCTTGGCCAGCGCGGCCGCGTCGTAGAGGTACGGCGTGGCGTACTGCTCCTCGGGCCGCACCGTGCGCATCAGCTCGCGCAGCGCGGGATTCTGCGGCTTGAGCGCCAGCGCCTGCGTGAAGGCCGCCAGCGCCCCCGCGTCGTCGCGCTCGCGCAGGCGGTGGCGCCCGATTGCCTCGTGCACGTCGGGCCGGTCCGGGGAAAGCTCCAGCAGCTCGGCATAGGCGCGGTCGGCCTGGGCGGTGCGGCCGTTCTGTGAGAGCAGCTCGGCGGCGCGCAGGCGCGAATACGGCGAGGCAGGGTCGAGCGAGATGGACTCGCCCATCAGGCGCAGCGCCCCGTCCAGATCGCCGCGGTCGAGCAGGAGCGCCGTCAGATCGCCGCGCGCCTCGGCATCGTCGAACCGGACGGCGAGGGCGGCGCGCAGCTCGGCCTCGGATTCCGCGGCGTGGCCGAAGCGGCGCTGCGCGTTGGCGGCGGCGCGGCGCGCGGCCGGCAGCGCCGGATGTTGCCGCGCTGCCTGGAGGCGTAGCAGCGCCGAGCGCGCGGTGAGGCCGACGGCCTCGAGAGCGCGGGCGAGCGTGAGCGTGGGCTGCAACGCATCGGGCGCCGCGGCGCGCGCCTTCTCGGCGAAGCGCACCCCGCCCCACGCATCGCCGTGCTCCAGCCGCTGCGCGGCGAGCGCCTCGAGCACCGAGGCGTCGCCCGGGTCGCGCGCCAGCGCCCGCTCCAGCGCCGCGCGACGGCGGTTGCCGTCCCGGTCCTCGTAACGCGAAAGGCGCAGCTCGATCCGGGGGTCGCCCGGCGCCGCGTCGGAAGCGCGTTCCTGCGCGTGGAGCGCGAGCCGCTCCCCGTCGTCATACGGCCGGCGCCAGGCGAGCAGGATGGCCAGGTCCTCCTGCGCGCGCGCATCCTCCGGATGCAGCCGCGCAGCCGCGCGCAGCTCGCCGAGCGCGTCGGGGATGCGCGCGGCGGGCCGCCGCGCAGGCGCTTCGCGCACGGCTGCCAGCGCGCCCTTCCCACCGGGCACGCGCGCCGAGCTCGCCAGCGCCGGCAGCGGCTTGTCGCGCTCGTCGCATATGCGCAGGGAGAAGCCCGGTTTCCCGGTCCCGTGCGCCAGCTTGAGCAGCAAGGAGTTGTCCCCGGCGCGCAGCTCGACGGCGAACGCGGCCTGGTCCCAGCGCGACGGATGCACGGCGGTGTCCTCGTGCACGAGCTTCCCGTTTACCCACAGGCGGGTCGCGCCGCTCGCTCCCAGGTGCAGCGCGGCGGTCCGCGCGCGCGTCGAGCGAACTACCGTAGCCGCGTACACGGTCGAGTCCTGCGCCGGCCACACCGCCGAGGACAGGTCCACGTACCCGAGCGGGAACGCCTGCTGCGGCAGCGCTCGCCAGGAGACGTCGTGGTCCTTGCCGGGATGCTTCGCGGATGGGTCGTAGCCCGCCGTCTCGGGAGGGTAGACGGTGCGCAGCCCGGCGCGGCCGTCATTTTCGAACGGGCCGATCACCGCCCAGGCGCGGACCGGAGCGGCGCGGTCCACGATGGCGCGCGATTGCAAGAGTTGCCCCTGCGCGACCGCGAGCTGCGCCCGCAGCTCGAGCGCCGCGGCGCGGACGTCGGCCCGGGCCCCGCGGTCGGTCGCGATGCGGTCGAACAGACGCCCGAGCGCCGGCAGGTCCGCCACCTCGTCGCGCAACTCGTACAGGCGGAACAGGTCGGGGAGCGCGCGCGCGGACCCGAGCTCGCCCGCTAGCCGGGTGGACAGCGCTTCGACCCGGCCCTCGATGGGCCCGGCCGCGGCCGCCATCGGCAGGAGCAGCGCAAGTGCGGCGAGTGGGCTCGGCATCGGGCTCCTGGGGAGGGGTCAGAGCCGCAACGGCCCGGAACCCTGGGGCATTCCTTAGCGCGCCCCAGGCATGGCCGCTACACGGACGGGCGGGCGTACGCCTGCTACGCTGCCCGCGCAAGCGTCCGTACTTCGATGCGAATCGCGCCGGCAGCGAGCAGCGCCCGGCCCGCTTCCGCCGCCGTCGCGCCGGTGGTGAGCACGTCGTCGACGAGACAGACCCGCAGGCCCGCGGCAAAGCGCAGCGCGCGGAACGAGGCACGCACGTTCTCTTCGCGCCGGGTCCGATCGAGTCCGACCTGCTGCCGCGTCGGCCGGACGCGCACGAGGAGGAAGCGCACCGGCAGGCCGAAGCGCCGTCCCGCCTCGCGCGCGAGGAGCGCAGCCTGGTCGTATCCGCGCTCGCGCAGGCGAGTCGCATGGAGCGGGATGGGCGCGACGACGTCCGCTCGCGGTGGCTCGCACCCGGCGAACAGGGTTCCCAAGGGACGCGCCAGCTCCTCCCGACCCTCGTACTTGAGGCGGTGGATGGCCTCGGCGAGCGCCCCGCCGTGCAGGAACGCGGCCTGTGCGCGCGCGTACGAAGGCGGGTCCTTGCGGCACCTTGCGCAGCGGCGAGGGCGCAGCGCGGGCAGGAGCGCCTCGTCCCCGGGCTCGCCGCAGAGCGGGCACCCCGCGGGAACCGGAAGCAGCGTCTCGGAGCAGGGGGAACAGAACGGGCCTTCGCACAGCGCCTCGCACGCGCCACAGCGGTCCGGAAACAGAAGCGCCGGAACCGCTTCGAGCAGATCGCGCCAACGGGCTCTGGACATGGCCCGGAACGCTCCTGCAGGCGCCGGGCCAGCTCACCCGTCCAGCGCGAGCGTGGGAAGCAGATGCCGCGGGAACGACGGCAGCTCGCCGGATTGCCAGCGGCACGCCTCGGTGAGGGTGCGCTGCACTTCCGGGATGAACCGCGCGAGCGGGACGCCGAGAAGCGCGGGAGGCAACGGCTCCAGTTTGGTCAGGCCGCTGCGCAAGAGCTTTACGCAGCCGTTCGGCTGCAGCTGCACCGTGGCCTTGTGGTACCCGGCCGCGACCTGGATCAGCCCCTGGAGCAGGAGGCGCACCTCGCCGTCTTCCTCGAGCCAGGCTTCCTCCCAGGCCTCGTGCGCGTCCCAGAACCGCCCCTCGTCGAACAGTGCCGCCCCGCGGCGCAGCGCCCCCGGGGTCGACGGCAGCGGCGTGGGGTCCGGCACTCGAGTCCTCCGGCGGGCGCGTTCAGGTCTGGAGCAGGCTCTTGCCCGACATGGCGGCGGGCTTGGGCAGCCCCATGATCTGCAGCAGCGTCGGCGCCACGTCGGCGAGGATCCCGTCGCGCCGGGGCCGCGCACCCGTGAGCTGCGGGTCGCAGAGGTAGATGGGCACCGGGTTCAAGGTGTGCGCGGTGAACGGATCGCCCGTCTCCGGGTCGATCATCGTCTCGATGTTCCCGTGGTCGGCGGTGACGACCATCGCCATCCCGCACTTCTGCGCCGCGGTCCACAGCCGCCCGATGCACTCATCGACCTTGGCCACCGCCTTGAGCGCGGCGGGGAGCACGCCGGTGTGCCCGACCATGTCCGGATTCGCGTAGTTCACCAGCACGAATCCGAACTCGCACATCCGCGTCTCCAGCTGCCGCGTGACCTCCTCCGCGCTCATCTCCGGTTTCAGGTCGTAGGTCTTCACGGCGCGCGGGCTGGGCACCAGGATCCGCTCCTCGCCGGGAAACACCGTCTCCCGCCCCCCGTTGAAGAAGAAGGTCACGTGCGCGTACTTCTCCGTCTCGGCGCAGCGCAGCTGCCGCGCGCCGGCCCGCGCCACCAGCTCGGGCAGGATGTCGGTGGGCTGATCGGGCGGGAAGGCGACGGGGATCCCTCGCTCGGTGAACTTCGCGTCGTATTCCGTCATCGTGGTGTACGCGGAGAGGCGCGGCCGCACCTTGCGCACCTCGGAGACGGGCGGCCATTTCTTGTCCCAGCAAGGCGGATCGTCGAAGGCGAGGAGCTGTGTCATCTCGCGCACGCGGTCGGCGCGGAAGTTGAACGAGATGACCGAATCGCCGTCGCGGATCAGCCCCCGGGGCGACCCGTCGGGCTGGACGATGACGGTCGGCTCGATGAACTCGTCGCCCACGTTCTTCGCGTACGACTGCTTTACCGCCTCGACGCCGGAGGTGGCGCGCAGTCCCTCGCCGAGCACCATGGCGCCGTAGGCGCGCGCCACGCGGTCCCAGCGCTTGTCGCGGTCCATGGCGAAGTAGCGGCCGCAAACCGTCGCTACCTGCGCATGGAGACCGTCCGCGCTGGACTTCTGCGCGAGCAGCTTCTCCAGATCGTCCAGGTACCGGACGCCCGCGCTGGGGCTCGTGTCGCGTCCGTCGGTGAAGGCGTGCACGAACAGGCGCCGGACCCCTTCCCGGCGTGCCATCTCCACCAGCGCGGCGAGGTGCGTGTCCTGGCTGTGCACGCCTCCGTCCGAGACCAGCCCGAAGACGTGCACCGCGCCGCCCAGTCCTGCGTGCATCGCGCGGCGGAGCACCTCGTCGTGGAAGAACTCGCCCGACTCGATCGCGCGGTTGATCCGCACCAGGTCCTGGTAGACGACGCGCCCCGCGCCGATGTTGGTGTGCCCGACCTCGCTGTTCCCCATCTGCCCCTCGGGGAGCCCCACGGCGAGCCCGCTGGTCTGCAGCTGCGAGACCGGGAACCGCGCCGCCAGCTCGTCCAGGTTCGGGGTCCCTTGCAGCTCTATGGCATTCCCCTCCCGGCGGGCCGAGTTCCCCCAGCCGTCGAGGATGACCAGCAGCACGGGTCGCATCTGCACGTTGGTAGTGGCTCCGGGGTAACAGTGCAAGAGCGGACCGATTGATTGCGCACGCGGCCGGCGTCTACGATGGCTCGCTTTCCGCACTTTTGCATCGGCTCGCGAGGCGATGGTCCATCTGGGAAGGGGGGATTCCGTGCTTGCGCCGCTCTTCCTCTCGCTGGCAGTGGCTGGGCCTGCGCAACGTTTCGTCGATGTCCATCCGGCGAGCAGCACCATCCGGTCCGGGGACGGACGGCTGCTCGTGCACGCCAGCGGATTTCTGGCCGCGAATCCTGGCCGGACGCCCGAGAGCGCCGCCCGCAATTTCCTGTCCACCCACGGAGGCGCGTTTGGAGTAGCCGCCACGCAGGAGCTCGTCCTCCGGCAGGCGCCCGCTCCAGGGTTGGTCGGCGCGGTCCGCCTCGAGCGGACCGTCGCAGGACTCCCCGTATTCGGCGGAGACGTCGTGGTCGGAGTGGATGCGCAGTCGCGCGTCTTCCTGGTGAATACGCGCGAGGTCGCACAAACTCCGTCCGGCCGGCATGCGCTGGGCGAGGCGGCAGCCGTCGGATCGGTCCTGTCGTCCTTGCCCGCCGATGCGCGCGGAACATTACCGGTCGCCGTCGCCGCAGGGTGGCGAAGCGTTCTTGGATCGCTGCGGGCGGTGTACCGGGTGGACTTGATCGTAGAACAGCCTTCCGGGAGCTGGCGCGTCTTCGTGGACGCGGAGACCGGCAGCGCAGTCTTCCGCGAGAGCTTGCGGTATTCCCTGGCCGAGCGAGGAAACGTGTATTCGGTCTCGCCGGCGGAGACTTCCGACTCGCTATGCCCCCTTTCGGGCAAGGGCCACACGCTCTGCGCGAGCCCGGTGAACGTCACGATCCCGAACCTCGTCACCGGTGCCGACCTGAGGGGAACGCAGGCGACCGTGTCCAACTGCAATGGTGCCGACTTTCCTAACCGTCCCGGCGCGGCGTGCAATTCGGTGCCCGCGTTGACGGGCAACAACTTCAACTACGCCGCGGATTCGCCGCTCTTCACCTCGACGACGGACAACTTCTCGGCGGTGATGGCGTACTTCCACCTCGACAAGCACGTCAGCTTCTTCAAGACGCTCGATCCGACTCTTCCGGGAGGAACGCTGTTCGCGGTGAACGGGTCGCTTCCCGCCTTCGTCAACGTGCGGTCGGGTGGACAGTCGTTCGAGAATGCCTTCTACGATGGGATCATCGACGCGATGGTGTTCGGCCAGGGCGCGCACGCCGACTACGCCTACGACGCGACGGTGATGTACCACGAGCTCACCCACGGAGTGGTCCAGGCGTGGGGTGGGTTCGACCTCACCATCGATGCGCTGGGCTCGGTGTTCGAAGGCGCCGGCTTGAACGAAGGCACAGCCGACTCGATGGCTGTCTCCGAGACCGGCAGGAGCGCGCTGGGCGCCTTCCTCGGCGCCACCGAGACACCGCCTGTGCCGTCCTTCCGCGACATGAACGACCCGGACGCAACGCGCAGCTGCCAGGGGAACGGATCGCAAGTGAGCCAGTTCGGCGTCAGCAACGCCATCAACGGGCTCAACGGCGAAGAGCACTCCGACGGCGAGATCTGGAACGGGTTCTACTGGGAGATCTTCCAGGGTCTCCGAGCGGCCGGCGTGAAGGGTTGCGGCGGCTCTTGCGACGCCGGGCCGGAGATCCAGTATAAAGCGCTGCAGCTCGCCGCCGGGCCGGCCGCCCCCACCTTCAACACTTACTGGCAGACGTTCAAAGCGGCCGCGGCGGCGCTCTTCCCCCAGCAGCCGTTCGTGGCGGAGTACGTCGGCTGCGTGGCGAAGCGGCGCAAGATGGACAGCTGCGATCGGACGGTCCCGGTCTACGCGGGCGAGACGAAGCTGCAGCTCGTCAGGCTGCGCTACTCGCCGTTCCAGACGGTCATCCCGGCCACCGCCGCGACGGGGGTCATCGTCTGCAGCAATGGCGGCGCGCCCAGCCTCTTCTATGCCCGCAAGGACCAGCCCGTGAAGCTCGGAACGCCTGACCCGACCACGGGCGACGCGACGGTGATGGCGGACCTGGGCCCCTTGGCCGTCCAGAAGTGCTCGTCCGTGGTAACTCCATTCACCCTGCGGTCGGCGGGCAACTGGCAGGTCCTCCTCGACTTGCCGGGCGCTTTCACGGGCCCGGGCCCGGGGCAGGAGCTGTATCTGCTCGCTGCCAGCGCCAGCGGCATCGCCTCGCGGCCCGCCGCGAGCGCACCGTCGACCTGCTCGGCGGGGCCGCTCGCCGTCATCGCTCCATCCACCAGCGTGCCGCCGAGGGGACGGCTGGCGCTGTCCGCGGCGGGCGGAAGCAACACCGGTTTCAGCTGGTCGTTCACCGCGAACAGGTCCGGCGGCTCGATCGACTCTACGGGCGCCTACACCGCCGGTCCGACCGGCAGCGTCACCGACACGGTGAAGGTCATCGATTCCGCAAACGGTTCCGCGACCCGCGACATCACCGTCACGGCCGGCGTCTCGATCTCGCCGGCGAGCCCCTCGGTTGGACCGAAAGGCACCCTTACCCTCACCGTCAGCGGCGGATCCGGGAGTGGATTCACCTGGTCGCTCACGACGAATGCGTCGGGCGGCTCGATCGTCGCGACCAGCGGCGTCTACACGGCCGGCCCGGCCGCCGGCGTCACGGACGTCGTCGGGGTCACGGATTCGCTCGGGAACACGGCAACTGCGAACGTGTCGGTCCGCTCGACCGGCGGTGGCTGCGCTTCCGGGGACGCTCGCGGCCCGGCCTTCGCCGCCGTGCTCGCGGCCATCCTTCTGCGACGGCGCCGGCCCCGGTCGGCTTCGTCCGGGGACGCGCACCCTTGATCCCGATCCTTCCGCTCGCGGCGGCCCTGATCCCTGCCGCGGTCGCGGATTTCAAGGCGGACTTTCCCGGTGCTTCCGTTGCCGAGTCTCCCGCGGGCGGCCGCCTCACGCACGCCAGCGGATTCGAAGCCCGGGGCTTCGGAGACGCCCCCGAGGCGGCCGCTCGCGGGTTCATCGCCAGGTACGGCGCCGCGTTCGGGGTCGGGCCTGGCCAGGAGTTGGTCGTTCGCGGCTCGCCTCCCAAAGGCGGTGTCGGGGCGGTGCGCTTCGAGAGGCGCATCGAAGCATTGCCCGTGTTCGACGCGGACGTGGTCGTGGGCGTCGACGCGAGGAGCAGCATCATCCTGGTGAATGCCGCGGACGTCCCGCTGGAAGTCGAGGGACGTCACCGCGCCTCGCGCAGCGCCGCCGTCCGAGCCGCGATGGCGGGGCTCGAAACGTCCGGGGCTCCGCGCGCGCAGCGGGGCTGGCGCGCTTCCGGCCGGACGATCCGGCCCGTGTGGCGCGTCGACTCGATCGCCACGAGGCCTTCCGGGGCCTTCCGTTCCTACGTGGACGCGGAGACCGGCAAGGTGCTCCTCCGGACCGACCTCCGCGCGAGCAAGTCACGGGGCCCGGTTCCCCAGCGCTAGGACGTGCTGGCGCGCTACTTGTGGTACGGCCCACCGCGCAGGATCTCGAAGGCGCGGTAGATCTGCTCCAGGGCGACCACCCGAGCCAGGCGATGGGGCAGGGTGAGCCGCGACAGGCTCCAGGTGAACCGTGCGCCGCGCGTCACCGCGGAGCCCAGCCCCTCGTCGCCGCCTAACGAGAGGGTCAGGTCCAGCGCCGAGTCACGCAGGCGCGCGATCCGCGAGGCGAGCTCGGCGCTGGTCAGCTCCGTCCCCTGCTCGTCGAGGGCCCACAGCTCGCCGCGCGGAAGCCGCTTGGCCAGGATGCGCTCCGCCTCGCGATCCTTGGCGTCGGGCCCGGCGGCGGCGGGAAGCTCGACCAGATCGAGCGGCACGACGCGGCGGACTCGCTCGGCGTACTCCTGCGCACCCTGGGCGGTGAACTCCTTGTCGCGCCCGACCGAGACCAGCCGGATCCGCACTACGGCCGCGTCATCGGCGCGTCCGACCAGAGGCCTTCGAGGTCGTAGTGGGCCCGCTCCTCCGGATGGAAGACGTGCACCACCACGTCGCCGAAGTCGAGCAGCACCCACCGGCCGCCGCGTCCGCCTTCCGAACCGATCAACCGTTGACCCGCCGCACGCAACGACTCCTCGACCGAGTCGGCCACCGCCTCGAGCTGGCGCTCGCTCATGCCGGAGCAGATGACGAGGAAATCGGCGTAGGTGGCCTTGCCGCGCAGATCGACGAGCACCACGTCGCCGGCCTTCTTCTCCAGCGCCGCCTCGGCTGCGCGCCGCGCGGTGCTCTCCGCCTCGTCCGCGTGAGGGCGCACGCGCGCCGGATCGATGGCGGGTCTTGCGGTCATTGCGATCGGGACGTTCTGCATCCGTTTCCTTCCTCCGCGTGTCGCGTTCACGTGCGTACCTGCCCATCACCCCGCACCACGAACCGGGTGCAGGTCAGCTCGCGCAGCCCCATCGGGCCGTAGGCGTGCAGCTTGCTGGTCGAGATGCCGATCTCCGCGCCCAGCCCCAGCTCACCGCCGTCGTTGAAGCGGGTCGAGGCATTGACCAGCGTGCAGCTCGCGTCGACCTCTCTCACGAACCGGTCGGCGAGCTGCGCGTCGCGCGTGCAGATGGCCTCCGTATGCCGCGAACCGTAACGGGCGATGTGCCCCAGCGCACCCTCGACGCCGTCGACGACGGCGACGGCGAGACGGAGCTCGAGGAACTCCCGTCCGAAGTCTTCCGGCGCGGCCGCGAGAGCGCCTGGCAGGTGGGGGAGCGCCCGCGCGTCGGCGCGCAGCTCGACGCCGGCCGCCTGCAGGGCGCGTCCCAGCCGCGGGAGGGCCTGCGCCGCGACGCGGGCGTCGACCAGCAGGCACTCGAGCGCGTTGCACACTCCCGGACGCTGCGCCTTGGCATTCACCGCGATTTTCTCCGCCTGGGCAAGGTCCGCATCGGCCGCGACATAGAGGTGACAGACGCCCTGATAGTGCTTCACCACCGGGATGCGCGACCGCTCCGCCACGAACCGGATCAGCGAGGTCCCGCCGCGGGGGATGCACAGGTCGATGCGATCGTCCTGCCGCAGCAGCGCATCGAGCAGCGCGCGGTCGGGCGGCACGAGCTGCACCGCGTCCTCCGGCAAGCCCGCCTTCTCCAGGGCGCGCTGGAACGCGTCGACGAGGACGGAATTGCTCTGCAGCGCCTCCGACCCGCCACGCAGCAGCGCCGCGTTCCCGCTGCGCAAGCAGAGGGCAGCCGCGTCGGCCGTCACGCCGGGGCGCGACTCGTAGATGAGGAGCACCACGCCCAGGGGCGCACGCAGCCGCTCGACCCACAGCCCGTTCGGCCGTCTGGTCCGCTCCACTACCTCGCCGACCGGATCGGGCAGGGCGGCCACTTCGCGCACCGCGCGCGCCAGGGTGGCCAGCCGGCCGGCGTCCAGGCGCAACCGGTCCAGGAAGGCAGCGTTCTCTCCGGCCGCTCCGCGCAAATCGGCCGCGTTGGCGGCCTCCATCGCGGCCGCCACTCGCGGCGATTCCAGCTCGGCCGCGAAGAGCTGCAGGGCGCGGGCGCGCTGCTCGGAGGATCCGCGCACCAGCTCGCGAGAGGCGGTGCGGGCGCGCTCGGCCAGCTCGACCGCCGCCAGCTCCTGCTCGACGCTCATGCGGTCACCACCAGGTCGTCCCGGTGCACCACGCAGTCGAGGAGGCGGTACCCCAGGCGCGCCTCGATCTCACCGCTGCGCAACCCGGCGATGCGCCGTACCTCGTCGGCGGCGTACACCGCGAGGCCCCGTGCGAACGGATGCCCGTCGAGCGATACGATCTCGACCGGATCGCCTTGGGCGAAGCTGCCGCGCACCTCGCGCACGCCCGAAGGCAGCAGGCTCTTCTTGCCTTCGAGGAGAGCGGTCCGCGCCCCGTCGTCGACCCTCAGCTCGCCGCGCGCCTTGAGGTCCAGCATCCACCTCTGCCGGAGCCGCAGGCGCTCTCCCTGGGCAAGGACCAGCGTCCCGACGTCCTCGCCGTCGAGCAGCCGCTGCAGCGCCCGTGGCTCGCCAGGGATGATGGCGCAGGGTACGCCCGCCTCCGTGGCCCGGCGCGCGGCGCGCAGCTTGGTGACCATCCCTCCGGTCCCCACCTCGCTTCCGGCGTCGCCGGCCAGCGCCTCCACCGCGGGGGTCACCCGATCGATGACCGAAAATCGCCGTGCGTCCGGGTGCTTGCGCGGGTCGGCTGAGCAGACCCCCACCGCGTCGGTGAGGATCACCAGGAGATCGGCCTCGACCAGGTCCACCACCATCGCCGCGAGCGCGTCGTTGTCGCCGAACTTGATCTCCTCGACCGAGACCGTGTCGTTCTCGTTGATGACCGGCACCACGCCACGCTCGACCAGCGCACCGAGCGCGCGGCGCGCGTTCAGATAGCGGCCGCGGTGCGCGATGTCCGCGTGGGTGAGGAGCACCTGGGCGCAGATGAGGCCGCGCGCCTCGAAGGCGTCGTCGTACAGGCGCATGAGCCGGCTCTGGCCGGCGGCCGCCGCGGCCTGCTTGAGCGCCATCTCCCGGGGCCGGGACGGTAGCTGGAGCCGCTCGACCCCCAGCGCCACGGCGCCGCTCGAAACCAGGATCGGCAGGCGCGTGCCCCCGGCGGCGATGGCGGCGACGTCGTCGCAAAGTGCCGAGAATCGCTTGCGATCCAGCGTGGGAGCGCCGGCTTGCCCGCCCCCGCCCGCCAGCACCGCGGAGCCGATCTTGATCACCGGCCGCCGGACGTGGGCGAGTTGTGCTCGGGGGCTCTGCGTCATCGGAAGCGCATCTGCGCACCCGTACGATAGCAAAGCCCCGGCCTGGGTGCAGGGTCGCCTCCTACTCCGCGCGCAGGCAGACGGCCTC
>VBKO01000182.1 GCA_005888115.1 Deltaproteobacteria bacterium | reverse complement strand
ACCTGCGGCCACGGCATGCTCCGGAAGGTCGCCATCTCCAGGCAGACCAGGACCGTCTGGCCGACCACGCACCGCAGCCTCGTCTCCACGTTGTCGACGATGTACTCGAGGCGGCTGCTGCGCGTCCCCAGGTACGCGGTGCGGACCTTGATGGAGAGCGGGTCGTCGAATCGCGCCGGCGCCAGGTACTCGATGGCGGCCTGGCGCACCACGGCCTGCACCGGAATCCGGCTCCCGCCCTCGAGAAGGATGCCGAGGTAGCGCAAGTACTCGATGCGCCCGAGCTGCAGCAGGTTGAGCCAGGTGGCGTTGCCCACCACCCCCTGGGCATCGACCTCGTCGTAGCGCACGCGGTGCCCATGGCTGAAGCGGAACGCCCCGTCGATGGCCGCCGCGGCCTCGCTCACGCGGCGACCTGCGAAAGGAAGCTGCGGCCTCGCGGCGCGCCCACGCCGAAATAGTCGGCCACCGTGGCGCCGAGGTCGGCAAACGATTCCCTCACGCCGAGCGCGCTGCCGCGCGCGCGGCGGGGCGAGTACGCCAGAAGCGGGACCTGCTCGCGGGTGTGGTCCGACCCGGGGAAGGTCGGATCGTTGCCGTGGTCGGCGGTGATCACCAGCACGTCGTCAGGCCGCAGCGCGGAGGCGATGGCTGGGAGAGCGCGGTCGATCTCCTCCATCGCCCGCGCGTAGCCGGCGGGGTCGCGGCGGTGGCCGTACAGCATGTCGGTGTCGACCAGGTTCACGAAGAGCAGCGAGGCCCCGAGGTCGCCGAGCAGCTCCTCGGTCTTGCGCAGGCCGTCCGCGTTGCCTTCGGTGTGCACCGAGCGGGCGATTCCGCGGCCGTCATAGATGTCCGGGATCTTGCCCACCCCGACGACCTGCACCCCCGCCTGCGATAGAAGATCTAGCACGGTGCCGGGAGGCGGCGGCTGCGAGAAGTCGCGTCGGTCATAGGTGCGCACGAACTTGCCCGGCTCACCGATGAACGGCCGCGCGATGACCCGCGCGATGCCGTACTTCTTGCCCACCGTGCGCGCCGCCTCGCACCAGTTGTACAGCGTCGCGAGCGAAATCTTGTGTTCGTGCGCCGCGATCTGGAACACCGAATCGGCGCTCGTGTAGACGATCGGCCAGCCGGTGGCGAGATGCTCGGGGCCCAGCTCCTCGATGATCTGCGTGCCGCTGGCCGGCTTGTTCCCGAGATACCCGGGCGCTCCGGAGAGCCGCAGCCACTCCTGCATCAACTCCGGCGGAAATCCGTTCGGGAAGGTGGCGAAGCCTTTCTCCAGCACGATTCCGACCATCTCCCAGTGGCCGGTGGTCGTGTCCTTGCCGCGGGACATCTCCGCCATGGTGCCGAAGCTGGCCCGAGGCGCGCCGGAGGGCGGGCAGCCGGCGATTTCGGTCAGGTTGCCGAGACCCCAGCTCTCCAGCGTGGGCAGGTGCAGGCCACCCACCCGCCGCGCCATGTTGCCGAGCGTATTCGCGCCCTCGTCGCCGTAGGCAGCGGCGTCGGGAAGCGCCCCGGCGCCGCAGGAGTCGATCACCAGGATGACGAAACGGCCCAATGGTCCTCCGGCTTGCGGAAAGCTAGTACCTTACTCCGTGCGCGGCCTCGCCAGTGACGATGGCAACGCTGGCGGAGGCGCCGATGCGCGTGGCGCCCGCGTCGACCATCCTGCGCGCGTCGGCCGCGGTCCGGATTCCACCGGATGCCTTCACACCCATCTCGGGACCGACCACATTGCGCAGCAGCGCCACGTCCTCGACCGTCGCGCCACCTGGACCGAATCCCGTGCTGGTCTTGACGAACGCCGCCCCCGCGGCCTTCGCCAGCGCGGCGCCGATCGCCTTCTCGTCGCGGCTGAGCGCGCCCGTCTCCAGGATGACCTTGACCGCGCGCGGACGGGCGACCTCCACCACCGCCTGGATGTCCCGGAGCACCAGCGCGTAGTCGCCCCCGTGAAGCGCGGCAAGGTTCACCACCATGTCGAGCTCCTGCGCGCCGGCGGCGATCGCTTTGCGCGCCTCTTCCACCTTGGCAGCGGTCCGGGCGGTGCCCAGCGGAAAATCGACCACCGCGATGGAAAGCGTGCGGCAGCCGGCCAGGAGGCGCGCGGCGAGAGCGACGTTCTCGGGCCTCACGCAGACGGCCGCGAACCCGTAGCTGCGCGCTTCCGCGCACGCCTTCGCGACTTCGTCGGCTGTCGCTTCGGGCCGGAGCACCGTGTGATCGATGAGCGGCGCGAGGTCGATCGGGTCCGGCATGAGGCGCGCGTTGTTGTACTCTGCCGTCCCCGCCGGAGGCAAACCGTGCACCGAGAGCTGTTCGAACGCGCCGCGCAGCTCGCGACCGAGTACCTGGAAGCGCTTCCGGAGCAGCCCGTCGGCGCGCAGGCGACCCGCGAGGAGCTCATCGCGGCGCTCGGCGGACCGCTTCCGGAGCGCGGCGAGGATCCGGTCGCGGCGCTGGAGCGATTCGCGCGCGCCATGGAGCCCGGACTGATCGCGAGCGCGGGGCCACGCTACTTCGGCTTCGTCGTCGGCGCCGGGCTACCGGCTGCCATGGCCGCCGACTGGCTCGCCTCGGCCTGGAACCAGAACGTCTCGCTCAACGCGCTCTCGCCCGCCGGCGCCGCGGCGGAGGAAGTGGCGATCGGCTGGCTCCTCGACCTGCTCGGCCTGCCGCGCGAGTGCAGCGTGGGCTTCGTCACCGGAGGGCAGACCGCCAATTTCACCTGCCTCTTGGCCGCGCGGAACGAGGCGTACCGGCGCGCCGGATGGGATGTCGAGCGCGACGGCCTGCTCGGCGCGCCGCCGCTGCGGATCGTCGCCGGAGCGGAGGCGCACGTCAGCCTGTTCGCCGCGCTGCGGATGCTCGGATTCGGCACGGCGCGCATCGAGCTGGTCGAGGCGGACGCGCAGGGCCGGATGTCGGCGCCAGCGCTGGCGCGCGTGCTCGCAGGGAGTGGCGGCACGCCCATGATCGTCTGTGCGCAAGCGGGAAACGTGAACAGCGGCGCGTTCGACCCGCTGCCGGAGATCGTCGATGCAGCGCATGCAGCGGGTGCGTGGGTGCACGTCGACGGCGCCTTCGGCCTCTGGGCGGCGGCGAGCCCGCGCCGGCGTGCGCTGCTCGCGGGCGCGCACCGGGCGGACTCCTGGGCGACGGACGCGCACAAGTGGCTCAACGTCCCCTACGACTGCGGCATCGCCATCACCGCGCACCCGCAGGCGCACCGGGCCGCGACGACGGCCAGCGCGTCGTACCTGACCAACGCCTCCGGGCCGGAGCGCAATCCGTTCGAGTGGGTGCCGGAGGCCTCGCGGCGCGGACGGGCTTTGCCCGTCTACGTCGCGCTGCGGACGCTCGGACGGGCGGGCGTCGCGGAGCTGGTCGACCGCTGCTGCGCGCTCGCCGCCCGGATGGCGTCGGCGCTCGCCGCCGCGCCGGGCGTGCGCGTGCTGAACGACGTGGCGCTGAACCAAGCGCTGGTCCGGTTCGGAGATTCGGACGAGAAGACGCGCGAAGTGATTGCGCGGGTGCAACGGGACGCGACCTGCTGGGTGGGCGGGACGACCTGGCAGGGTGTCCACGCCATGCGTATCTCGGTGTCGGGTTGGAGCACCACCGAGGCGGACGCCGACCGCTCCGTCCAGGCAATCCTTCGGGCAGCGAGTTAGAATGCCCGCATGCGGTCGAAGCTGGAAATTGCCTTCGAACTCGATCGCCGCTGGCGGCTGCTGAGGGGCGAGATGGACGGCTCGAAGAGGGCTGCATTGATCGAGCTCGCGCGCATCCTCGCGGAGGCCCGCGTGCCATACGCAGTCATCGGCGGCGTGGCCCTGCAGATCCACCAGTCGGACCCGCGAACCACGATCGACATCGATCTGGCCGTGCTCGCTCGCGATCAGATTCCCCGCGAGCATCTCCGGAAAGCCGGGTTTCGACTGACCGGGACATTCGCGAACTCCGAAAACTGGATCGGACCGGAGCAGACTCCGGTCCAGTTCACTGACGACGCCACGCTGGCCGTGGCGATTGGACGAGCGCAGGAAATCAGCGTCGAGTCGGTCAAGCTGCGGGTGATTGGAAAGTTCGACTTGCTGCGCGAGAAGCTGCGCGCGGGGTCGGATCCCGCACGGCGGCGATCGAAGCGGCTTCAGGACCTGGCGGATGCGCACAGCCTGGTGGAGGGAGACGCGACGCTGCTCGACCGCCTGACGGATGCCGAGAAGAAGATCCTCGACACTGCTCCTTGATTCACCAGGCGACGAGCGGCGGCAGGCTCATGAAGATCGCCTCGACGTTGCCGCCGGTGCGCAACCCGAACAGGGTGCCGCGGTCGTAGATCAGGTTGAACTCGACGTACCGGCCGCGCCAGCTGAGCTGCTGCGCGCGGTCCTCGTCGGAGTACGGGGTCGCGCGGCGGCGCTCGACCAGTGGAGCGTACGCGGGCAGGAACGCCTCGCCCACATCGCGGACGAACGACCAGCGCTCCTCGCCGCGGAGATAGTCGAAGAAGATGCCGCCCACGCCCCGCTCGCTGCCGCGGTGGCCGATGAAGAAGTATTCCTTCGCCCAGCGCGAGAAGCGGTCGTAGAGGCCGGGACCGTGCGCGTTGCAGACCTTCTGCAGCACGCGATGGAAGTGTCGCGTGTCCTCGACGAACTCCCGGCAGGGCGTGAGATCCGTGCCGCCGCCGAACCAGGAGACGTCGCCCGCTTCCAGGTAACGCACGTTCATGTGCACGACCGGGACGAAGGGGTTGCGGGGGTGGAGGACGAGCGAGATCCCGGTGGCGAAGAAGGGCTTGCCGGCGAGCTCGGCGGGGGTCGGAGGGCGAATTCCGAGCTTCGCGTCGTCGTCGTGCTGGGCGGGGGTCGCGGGCTGGTCGACAGCCGCCGGGTACTTGTCGCCCCACACCGCCGAGAAGTTGCAGCCGCCCTTCTCGAACACCTGCCCCCGCAGCTCGCTCATCTCGCCGCCGCCGCCGCCGGGACGCTCCCACTTCGTGCGCTGGAACTTGCCGCCGTCCAGCTCCTCCAGCCGGGCGCAGATCCGGTCACGCAAGTCCCGGAAGAACTCCTGCGCCTCGGTGCGGAGCGTGGTCATGTCTTGCGGAACATCATCGCAGACCAGGTCTCGTCGAGCGACACCAGGCGGACTCCCTCGAACCCCTCCGGCTCCATGAGCTTCCAGAGGGCGTCGCGGTTCAGGTCCGTGCCCAGCTTCTTCGCTTTCGGATACGCGATCCACAGGCGCGCATCGGCGCCGAGGCGCTTGCGCGCGAGAGGCAGCGCCGCGCCGAGGTCCTTCGCGGTTGCCGCGTAGAGCACCACGGCGGCGGGCGTCGCGGAGCTCGTCTCGATTCCGTCGTA
>VBKO01000181.1 GCA_005888115.1 Deltaproteobacteria bacterium | reverse complement strand
CCTGACCGGCGACGGCGGCTACAAGGACGAGGAAGGCTACTGCTTCGTGATGGGGCGCATCGACGACGTGATCAACGTCGCCGGGCACCGCCTGTCCACCGGCGCCATGGAAGAGGTGCTCGCCTCGCATGCGGACGTGGCCGAGTGCGCAGTCATCGGGGTGCAGGATTCGCTCAAGGGCGAAGTGCCGGTCGGGTTCGTCGTCTACAAGGCGGGAGTGCACAAGCCCGAGGAGCAGGTGGTCCGCGAGCTGGTCGACCGGGTGCGCGACCGGATCGGGCCGGTGGCGTTCTTCAAGACCGCGGCGGTCGTCAAGCGCTTGCCGAAGACCCGCTCGGGGAAGATCCTCCGCGGCACGATGCGGCAGATCGCCGATGGCCAGGAGGTGCGCGTGCCTCCCACCATCGACGACCCCGCCATCATCGACGAGATTCGCGGCGTCCTCGCGAAACTGGGGTATCCAAGGAAGGCGTGACGCACGCCGAACTCGCCGCGGTGATCCTTGCCGCTGCGTCTCAAGGGGGGGGCCCGGCGGCCGATGGAATGGGCGTGCCGCTGCGCGCGCTGTTGGCCACTTCCGGCCTTTGCGCGGCGCTCGTCTTCGTCGTCCGGAGAGCGCTCCCGTGGCTCCAGGCGCGCCGCGAGCGCCAGGCCAGCCCATTGCTCGAGGCGGCACAGCGGGCCCGGCAAGCGCGGCAGCAGGCGCGGGAGAGCGAGGACCGCGTCCGCTTGCTGCTCGACTCGACGGTCGAGGCGATCTGCGGCCTCGATCTCGACGGATTGGTCACGTTCTGCAATCCCGCGGCGCTGCGCATCCTCGGACTCTCCGCGCCCGAGCAGCTCCTGGGCCGGAGCTTCTACGCGATGGCCCGCCTGCCCGGCGCCGAGCAGGCCCTGCCGGCCGTCTGGATCGAGGCGGCGGTGCACACCTATGCGCACCTCGACCAGGAGCTCCAGCTCAGGCGCGACGACGGTGCGCTGGTCCCGGTGCAGCATTCGGCGGCCGCCATGCTCCGCCAGGGAAAGCTGGTCGGCCGCGTGGTCACCTTCCTCGACATCGCCGAGCGCAAGCGCGCCGAGGAGGCGCTGCGCAAGTCGCAGGCGCAGCTGCGCATGGCGGACCGCCTGGCCACGGTGGGCACCTTGTCGGCGGGCGTGGCGCACGAGATCAACAACCCGCTCGCGTACACGGTGGCGAACTTGTCGTTCGTGCAGGATGCCCTCGCGCGGCTGCCCGACTCCATGCCGGGCGTGGACGTCGCCGAGCTGCGCGCCTCGATCGCGGAGGCGAGCGAGGGCGCCGAGCGGGTGCGGCGCATCGTCAAGGACATGAAGACCCTCTCGCGAATGGACGACGAGCGCATCGGCGTGGTCGACGTCGAGGCGGCGCTCGACGCCAGCGTGAACATGGCCATTCACGAGCTGCGCCACCGCGCGCAGGTGGTGAAGGACTACGCGCGCGTCCCGCTGGTGCGCTGCAACGAGGGCCGCCTCGTCCAGGTGTTCCTGAACCTGTTGGTGAACGCGGCGCAGGCGATCACCGGCAACGCGCCCGAGCGCAACGAAGTCCGCCTCGCCACCTGCGTCGACGGCCGGGGCCGGGTCGCCGTGGAGATCTCCGACACCGGCGTGGGGATCCCCGAGGAGGTCCTCCCTCGCATCTTCGACCCGTTCTTCACCACCAAGCCCGTCGGCGTAGGCACCGGGTTGGGGCTGTCCATCTGCCACAGCCTGGTCACCGGGATGGGAGGCGACATCGAGGTGGCGAGCAAGGTGGGCGTAGGGACGCGGTTCCTCATCGTCCTGCCGGCGGCGGGCGCTTGAAAAAGATGCCGCGCGCCTCATCCTTGGGAGCGATGCCAGCCGACCTGATCGCGCAGGCGCGCGACGCGCTGCCACCTGACCTGTACCAGCAGGCCGCCTACGTCATCGTGCGGCCGCTGTGGTCGCTCTTCGGTCGCGTCTTCCGCGTGTACACGGCGGACGGGCGCCTTGCCTTCTTCGTGCGCCGCCCGCTGTTCCGCATCCGCGATCGGCTGATCCTCTTCGCCGACGAGGACGAGACCATCCCGGTGCTCGAGATCCGCAACCGGTCGCTGCTCAGCCTCAACATGTGCCACGACGTGCTCGATGCATTGACCGGCCTGCGGCTCGGATCGGTCCGGACGCGCGGGCTCTCGTGGATGTGGCGCGACACCTGGGACGTCCTCGATCCGGACGACCGGGTCTGCGGCACGATGCAGGAGGATACCCTGTCGCTGGTACGCCGGTTCCTCCGCTTCTGGCCCGGACGGCACCACGTCGAGATCGGCGGGGAGCTCGTGGCGCTGCTCATCCAGCAGTTCCGGATATTTCGCAAAGTATTTTCGCTACAATTGCTGCAGGCCTCGCAAAACGTGGATGCACGGTTCGTCATTGCCTGTGCTTTGGTGGCGGTAATGGCCGACGTGCGCCGCGAGAGCAACGGCTAGAGCGCTCCGAGCGCGTCCGCGAAAAAGCGGACCAGCGCACATCGGTCAACCGACCGATGGACTCGTCTACGCGCACTGTGACGGTGCGCATGGACGGTGCACGCCCGCGGATGCGAGCGTGATTTTCGAATCCTCAAATAGGGAGAAACCAATGGCCCGACGAATGGTCGTAGCCGCAGGTGTGGTTCTCTTCGCCGCCTGCGCCGCGCAACCGCCTCCGCAGGAAGCGCCGCAGATGGCGGACCGCGCGGCGGGCACCGAGCTCATCGGCAGCGCATTCGGCGCTCCACTTCCCGGGCTCGGCACCGAAGAGCTTGCGCTCTTCGAGGAGGGCAGGACGGCGTTCATGCAAGAAGAGGATGTGGCAGACGGTCTCGGGCCCGTCTTCAACGAGGCGTCCTGCGTCGCTTGCCATCTGGGCCCCGGCTCGGCAGTGGGCGGGAGCAACGGACGGCTGGAAACGCGGTTCGGCAAGGCGAACGGGGACGGGACGTTCGATCCCCTGGCGGCGAAGGGTGGCTCGCTCCTGCAGGACCATGCGATCGGGATGCAGATCGGCCACACGCCGCCGGATCCGAACAGCTCCTTCGACTTCCTCGCGGAAGCGATCCCGGCCGAGGCGAACGTGATTGCCCGAAGGCGTACGACGCCGCTCTTCGGTCTGGGCCTCGTCGACGCGGTGCCCGACGGAGAGATCCGCGCCATCGCCTTCGCGCAGCGGCTCTACGCGCCCTCGATCGCGGGCACCGTCGCCGTGGTCCAGGATCTCACCACGGGGAAGGCGGCGGTGGGAAAGTTCGGCTGGAAGAACGGAAATCCCACGCTCTTCCAGTTCTCGGCCGATGCGTACCTGAACGAGATGGGCATCACCAGCCCGCTGTTTCCGAAGGAGAACTGCCCGCAGGGCGACTGCTCGATGCTCGAGCAATACAATCCGCGGCCCGATCTGAACGACGGCGACGGCGCCGACGTGCTCGCCTTCGCGAATTTCATGACCTTCCTCGCGCCGCCGCCGCGCGGCCTGCGCTCGCCTTCGACGGACCGCGGAGAAAAGCTGTTCGCCGCGGTCGGCTGCGCGCTCTGCCACGTGCCGACGCTGGTGACTGGCCGCAACGCGGTGGCGGCGCTCGACCGGAGGGTTTTCCACCCGTATTCCGATTTCCTCTTGCACGACATGGGCAGCCTCGGGGACGGCATCGCGCAAGGAGCGGCCGGCCCCCGGCAGATGCGCACTGCCCCGCTGTGGGGTCTGCGGGTGAGCAAGACACTGCTCCACGACGGCAGGGCCGCTACCCCGGCGGAAGCGATCCACGCGCACGACGGGCAGGGCCGCGCGTCGCGGGAAAGGTTCGCGCGCCTCGGGCGGGCAGACAGGGCAGCGCTGCTCGCCTTCTTGGGCAGCCTGTAGTCGCGCGCCGCAGGGGCATGCGCGCTACACTCGCGCGCATGCCCTTCGACCCGCAGGCGAGTCTCGGAAAGTCGCTCTTCTTCGGCGACATCCTCGAGGATCAGCTCTTCCCGTATCCGCAGATGGACGGGGACTCGCGAGAGACCGTGCGCGAGATCGTCGAGGCCACCGGCAAGTACATGGCGGGCATCGACACCGCGCGCCTCGACCGCACGGGCGAGATGCCCGCCGAGCTGCTCCAGTCCCTGCGTGATCTGGGCCTCTTCGGCCTCATCGTCCCGCAGGAGCACGGCGGCATCGGTCTCTCGAACACCGGCTACGCGCGCGTGATGGAGGAGGTGGCCTCCTGGGACGGCTCGGTCGCGGTCACGCTGGGCGCGCACTCGTCGATCGGATTCAAGGGCCTCCTGCTCTTCGGCACCGACGCGCAGAAGCGCAGGTGGCTCCCCAAGCTCGCCACCGGCGAGATGATCGCGGCCTTCTGCCTCACCGAGCCGGGCTCCGGCAGCGACGCATTCAGCATCCGCACCCGCGCAGTCAAGTCGTCCGACGGATCGCACTACGTGCTGAACGGCGAGAAGATCTGGATCACCAACGGCGGCATCGCCGACTTCTTCACCGTCTTCGCCAAGACCACGCCCGACACCGCCGAGCAGAAGGGGAAGATCACCGCGTTCGCGGTGACCCGCGACCTGGGGGGCGTCTCGCACGGCCCGCACGAGGACAAGATGGGCATCCGCGCGTCGGTCACCACCAGCGTGCGGTTCGAGGACGTGAAGGTCCCCGCGGAGAACGTGCTCGGAGAGGAAGGCAAGGGGTTCAAGGTCGCCATGTCGATCCTGAACCACGGTCGCACCGGGCTGGGCGCCGGGTGCGTGGGCGGGCAGAAGCGCCTCTTGCAGCTCGCCTCCGAGCACGCCGCCACGCGCAAGCAGTTCGGCCGCCCCATCGGCAGCTTCGGGATGATCAAGGAGAAGCTGGGCCGCATGGCGATGCGCTGCTACGCGAGCGAGTCGCTCTGCTACCTGGTCAGCTCGACCATCGACCGCGGCGGCGTCGATTATTCGGTCGAAGGCGCCGCGACCAAGGTGTTCAACTCCGAGTCGCTGTGGACGGCGGCCGACGAGGCGCTCCAGATCGCCGGCGGCATGGGCTACATGCGCGAGCAGCCGTACGAACGCGTGCTGCGGGACGCGCGCATCAACCGCATCTTCGAGGGCACGAACGAGATCCTGCGGCTGTACGTGGGGTTGACCGGAGTCCAGAAGCCGGGCGAGTTCCTGCAGGGCCTGGGCAAGGATCTGGCGAACTCGTTGAACGATCCGATCAAGAGCCTCGGCGTGCTGCGCGACTATGGGCGGCGCAAGGTGCGTCAGACGCTGCCCTACGGCCGCACCCAGATCAGCAAGGCGCACGAGTCGATGCGCAAGCAGGTGGCCAACGTGGAGGACGCGGTGCAGGAGCTGGCCTCGCTCACCGAATCGGTGCTGCGCCGTCACGGGCGGCAGATCGTGGAGAAGCAGTTCGCCACCCGCAGGCTGGCGGACGTGGCCATCGATCTGATGGGCATGCTGGCCGTCATCTCGCGGACGAGCGCCATCATCGAACGGAGAGGCCTTTCGAAGAGCGAGAACGACCTGAACATGGCTCTCGCCTTCTGCACCGACGCCCACCACCGCGTGCACCAGAACTTCCACGCGGCGAGCCACAACAACGACGAGGAGATCAAGGCCATCGCCGATCGCTCCCTCGAGGTGGGCAAGTACGAGAACGACATCCTGGCCTAGGGGCCATCCTGACTTCGATCCGGTGAACCTGCGGCTAGCTAGCGGCCCGGAGAAAACCTTCGGGGAGCGGGACCTCGATGGGGCCGGCCTCGACGCAGCACCAGGAGGGGTGTCGGGACTCGAGCGCGCTCGCCCACGCGTCGGCCACCGAGCGGACCAGGTTCGTCGGAAGGGAGCCGCAGCTCGACGAGGTCGCCGCGCACCACCCCGGTCGCGCCGGAGATGCGGGCCCCGCCCGCCGACACGTCCAGGAGGCGTCCGCTCTCGACCCGCCCGGACCAGGCGATCTGCACCGGGCGATCGGTGGCCATGCGGCGGTGCCGCCGCACGTTGTGCAGGGTGCGTAGCTCGCGCAAAGGGCGCGTGTCGTGCAGCTCCATCCACACGCCGCAGCGGTCGACGGTCTCCAAGGCGGTCCCGTGCAGCATGCGCGCCGGCTCCGCGTTCTGGAACGTCCACTCCATCTGCACCGAGGAGCCAGGGGCAAGGGACAGACGCGGGTGGCGGAAGAAGAACAGGGAGTGGTCGCCCGCGCGAACGACGTGGGCCCGCGCCTGATCGAGGTGGTCGAAGCGGTAACGCAGCGGCGCGTTGAAGAGCTCCATCCGCGACCTCCGACTCTCAAAAGTCCTGCCAGACCGCGGCGGAAGGAAGCTAGGGGGGAGGGTAGGGGGAGCAGGGACACCGGGAACCGGCCGAACCACCCGTGATCGTTGGACGTGCAACTTGGCCGGGCGACGTCCGGTTCCGACCGCGGGGACGCCTCTTCCGAACGTCCGCCGTCCGCGGTACGGCATGCACATCCAATGGCTGAAACCGGGCAGCGCTTCGCGTCACTCATTGACGTGCCGGTGACCCCCGCCGACCGCACCCCCGTCCCGCCAAGGCGCGGGGAGGTTCCGCCGGAGCGGGACTTGCTCGACCGCGCGCGCCGCGGCGAGCCGGAGGCCTTCCGCGTGATCTTCGATCGCCACGCTCCTTCCGTCCGCCGGTTCCTCGGGGACCTCCTGCGCGACGACACCGCGGCGGACGAGGCGACGCAGGAGACCTTCGTGCGCGCCCACACGCGGATGCGTACGCTGCGGGAGGACGAGCGGTTGGGCGGCTGGCTGCTCGGCATCGCGCGGATGGTCTCGATGGAGCAGTTGCGCAGGTGGCGTCGCGATCCGCTCCCCCTTTCCGAGGAGGAACCGCGCGAGCCGGACCGCGCGCCGTCGCCCGAGGCGGCGCTCCTCTCCGGCGAAGCGGATCGGCTGCTGGACGGCGCGCTCCGGCTGCTCTCCTCGGAACGGCGGGCCGCCCTGCTGATGCGCATCGACCACGGGCTTCCCTACGAGCAGATCGCCGAGGCGATGGGCTGGAACCTGCAGAAGGTGAAGAACGAGATCCACCGGGCGCGCTTGCAGCTGCGCGAGCGCCTGTCCGGATATGTGGAGGGAGGAGCGTCATGATCGGCCATCCGACCTTCGAGGAGCTGGAGGCCGCCGCGCTGGGCGACAACGCCCGTCCGGAGGTCGTGGCCCACGCCGGGCAGTGCGCGGAGTGTGCGCGGGAGATGGCCTGGCTGCGCGCCGAGGCGCAGCTGGTGCGGCGCCGCCCGCAGCCGGCGCTCCGGCCGGAGATCTGGCTAGCCATCGAGGGGCGTGTCCACGCGCCCATCCCGATCTCGCGCGCGCGGCGCTTTCGCCCCGTCCTGGCAGCAGCCGCGGCGGTCGCGGCCGCGGCAGCGCTCGCAGTGGTGGTCCGCCCGCCGCGCCCGGTGACGGTGCGCGGGCAGGGCGACGCCGCCGTCTCGGACGAGGAGGCCGCGCAGGCCGACCCCAAGACGAGGCAGGCCCTGGACCGCGCCGCGGGTGACTACCGCAGCGCGCTCGGGGTGCTCGAGCAGGAGTACGCCACCGCGCGCACCCGCCTCGACTCGCGCACGCAGAAGCGCTGGGACGAATCGTTCGCCCGGGCGCGGTCGCTGATCGACGCCAGCGCGCAGGCGCGCAACGACCCTGAAGAGCGCGTGAAGCTGCTCGACGGCAGCGCCGTCATGGTCCGCTCGTTGCGCCAGGCCATCGAGGATTCGGAGGAGGTCGCACGATGATCGGCAGCATCGCCCTGCTCGCAGCGCTCCTGGCCACGACGCCCCCGCCGCGCCCGCGCACACAGCCCCCGAGCGAGGAGCCGGAGATCGAGTGGGACCTGCACGGCATCGAGATCCCCGAGCTCGACTTCTCGCAGCTGCGGACCGAGCTGCGCGCTCTCGAGAAGCTGCGCCATCTCGACCTGCCCGGCCTGCGCTTGCTCGCCAGGCGCGACGAGGATCCCGACGGGGAGGACGAGGACGCCGACGCGAGCGATGCCGGACGCGACCGCGTCAAGCGCGAGCGGGACAGGCGCACCCGCGAGCGCGAGAGGCAGTCCCACGAGGAGGAGAGGCAGGCCCGCGAGGAGGAGAGGCGCTCTCGCGAGGAGGAGAGGCGCTCCCGCGAACAGGAGAGGCGGTCGCGCGAGCGGGACCGGTGGCGCAGCCGATTCGACAGCGACGACGTGGCGTCCGGAGAAGAGCCGAGCGCGCGGGCGACCGGCAAGGACGGCGCCGCCTCGCTGGCGGTGAAGGGACCGGTCACCTTCCGCCTCCGTGCGCAGTCAGGTGAGGTGGAGGTAGTGCCCAGCGACAAGCCTCGGATCGCGCTCAGCATCGACGGCGTTCCCGTCACCGGCCAGGTGCAGATCCTTCAGTTCGGGGACCGCGTCGAGGTCGAGCTCAACGGGCGGCGGCAGCTGCGCCGCGGCCGGCTGCGGGTCGAGCTGCCCAAGGGCTCGAACGTGGACTTCGACTCCACCTCCGGCGACATCTCGGTGCAGAACGTCGGCGGGGACGTGCGCGTGCGGACCATGTCCGGCGACGTGAAGGTCCAGGGCGCCCGCAACGCCGACGTGGAGAGCGTCTCGGGTGACGCGACGGTGAGCGCCACGGGCCCACGGTTGCGGCTGCACCTGGTGTCCGGCACCGCGCTGGCGACCACGGCCGATCCCGCCGTGCAGCTCGCCTTCGAGTCCGCCTCGGGCAACCTGGAGTGGACCGGAGTGTGCGCCAAGGGCTGCCACCTCAGCGCGCAGACCGTGTCCGGCGACATCAAGCTGCAGCCCGATCCGGCAAGGAGCAGCTTCGAGCTGTCGTACTCCTCGCACAGCGGCGATCTGCGCGACGAGCTGAAGCTCGACGTGAAGCGGGCTCCGAAGCGGAAGCACGGAATGGGCGGATGGCTGGAGGCGGTCTACGGCAGGGGTGAGGGCGTGATCGAATGCGACGCCTTCTCCGGCGATCTGGTCGTCCGGAAGAAGTGAGATGAGTCGCCGCCGTGTCCGGCGGCGAGCCTCGCGCTCGGGCGTGCGATCCTCTACGCTCCGGGCGCGAGACATTCGATGCGCATCGTGCACGCCGCCAGGACCGACGTGGGGATGAAGCGGGACAACAACGAGGACGACCATCTCCTGTATCCCGAGCAGGCGCTGTTCGCCGTCTTCGACGGGATGGGCGGGCACGCCGCGGGCGAGGTGGCGAGCGGCATCGCGGTGCAGGAGATGCGCGAGTTCTTCGAGCTGACCGGCCGGGACCGCGACGCCACCTGGCCGTTCAAGGAGGACCGCGAGAAGAGCTACGACGAGAACCGGCTGGTGACCGCCATCAAGCTGGTGAACCAGCGCATCCTGGACGCCTCCGAGGCCGACGCCTCGAAGAAGAACATGGGCACCACCTGCGTCTGTGCGCACTTCGTCGAGCGCGCGGGCGCCGCGAAGGCCGTCGTCGCCCACGCCGGGGACAGCCGCGCCTACCAGTTGCGGGAGGGGAGGCTGCGCCGCATCACCATCGACCACTCGCTGGTCGAGGAATACCTGCGGCAAGGCAAGATCACCGAGGAGGAGGCGAGGACCTTTCCGCAGAAGAACATCATCCTGCGCGCGCTCGGCCAGCAGCCGCAGGTGGACGTGGAAGTGCACGAGCACGAGCTGCGTCCCGGCGACCTCTTGATGCTCTGCAGCGACGGCCTGTCGGGAATGGTCAACGACGCCGCGATGGAAACGATCCTCCTGCGCTCGCCTGACCTCGCGGACGCGGCCAGGAAGCTGCTCGACACGGCGAACGCCAACGGCGGAATCGACAACTCCACCGTGATCCTGATCCGCTACGAAGGAGCTTGACCGTTCAGCTGGCGAGGTCGCGGGCGGCGGCCGTGGCCGCGGCCGCGAATGGAAGGCGAACCACGAACGTGGTGCCCGTCTCCTGATCGGAGCGCACCTCGACGCGTCCGCCATGCGCGTCCACGATCTGCCGAACGATGTAGAGGCCGAGCCCCATGCTGTCGCGCACGCCGTGCTCCTCGCCGCGCCGGAACGGATCGAACACGTACGGCAGGACCGCCGCCGGGATGGGCGGTCCCTGGTTGTGCACCTTGAGCACGAGGTCGGCGGGCTCGCCGTACCAGCCGATGAAGACGGGGCGATCCGGCGCGCCGTACTTGAGCGCGTTCACCACCAGGTTCTCGAGCACCTCTTCGAGCCGGTCCGGATCCCAGCGCCCGCGTCCGTCCTCACCCCGCTGGTACGTGACCGGCCTCTCGGGGTGCACCGACGACAGCGAGGCGAGGACGCGCACGCAAAGCTCGTGGAAATCGACCTCGCGCGGGGCGATGTGCAGCCGCCCTTCCGCCTGCGCCTGGGCGTAGTCGACCAGGTCGCGGACGACGCGATCCATCCGGCGGGCGTTGCGCAAGAGCCGCGAGGCGGCGCGCTTGTCGCGGTCCCCGGAGGCCCCGAGGGCGAGCTGCTCGGCGGAGGAGAGGACCACCGTGAGCGGATTGCGCAGCTCGTGACCGGCGATGCCGATCAGCCGGTGTTGGAAGCTGCGCGTTTCCCGCTCATCGTCGTGGCGGCCGGCGCGTTCGAGCGCACGCGCCGTGAGCCCGGCCAGCTCGACGAGGAACGCACGCTGCTCCTCGTCGAACGGCTGTGGCCCGGCGAACTGCAGCCCCATGACCCCCAGCGGCCCCGCGTCGCCTGGCAGCGGCAACGCGATCCACGCGCCGTCGCCGGTGGCGCGAAGCAGCTCGCGCATGGCCGGAAAGCGCTCCTCGATGGCGTCCGGCGACGCGAGCCAGGCCGGGTCGAGCGTCCGGAACACCTCGGCGTTCGGCGTGTTCGCGGACAGTGGCATCACACGGCACGGCACCAGCGCATCCTCCGGAGGGCCGGAGGCGGCCAGCAGGTGGAGCGCGCCGTTCCGCGCGAGGTACAGGTTCCCGTCGCGCGCCCCGGCCGCCATGACGCCGGCATCCACGAACGCGCGGCCGACGTCGCGGCGGGTGGCGGCTGAAATCAGGGCGGCGGCATATCCGCGCGACTCGCGCGCCGCGGTCAGTGGCGTCGATTGCACGCGAGCAGGATGCGGTGCCCCCGGCGGGCGCGCAAGCGACCGTGTCCGATTCTGCTCAGTTGTGCGCTGGTGCCGCCGGAGGACTCGTCGCCGCCGGGCGCTCCGCAGGCGGATCGGCTCGCGCGCTCGCTGGAGCAGCCGCCCGAACCCGCGGACGGAAGGCTGCTGCGGGTCTTCCGCGCCGGGCTCCACGTCCGGCTCTGTAGCAGCGATGCAGTCGACGCTCAAAGGAGCGTCGCCGGACCTGGCCGGCTGGACGGACGAAAGGAACGGCGCGATGGTCCGGGTGGTGGTCCGCGAAATGAAAAGCGCAGCGCCGCTGGGTACCGCTGCGCCCGGCGAGGCAGTCCAGGTTGCGCTGGGTGCGTGTGTCGAGGAGCTGTTCGGCGCCGGAACCAAGCT